>JBAWAB010000380.1:0-12992 GCA_049589035.1 Salegentibacter sp. | reverse complement strand
ACCATCAATCATTTCTATGAAAAACTGCTTCTCCTAAAGAATCGTATGAACACCGAAACCGGTAGGCACATGGCTGAAGAGCGGCACAAATTCATGGAAGATTATCTCGAGCAGTTTTACCAGGAATGGGAAGGACTTTCCTAAAATAACTTAAGCTGCCCGCCCTTGTAGTCGCGGTGAAGCTTACAATTAAGCAGCGGTCTTTCGCGGCCCTGCAGGTATTTATTCCTGGCTATTCTGAATTGCTGCGCAACCTGTTCGGCGAATTCGCCTTCCCCTTTCATGCGCGTTCCAAAACGACTGTCGTTAAGGCTGCCGCCGTGAACACTTTCTATTTGATGCAGCACCTTCTCTGCCCTGTCGGGCATGGTCTTCCGAATCCAGTCAGTAAAGATCTGGCCGATCGCCCCATTAAGGCGTACGATTGTATAACCCACGCTAAGCGCTCCTCTTTCTGAAATTTCCTTCACCAGGGGCATGATCTCATGGCTATTGATCGCCGGGATAATAGGCGCCATCATTACGCTCACCGGAATATTGGCAGCGGAAAGTTTTTCGATTGTTTGCAGGCGCTTTTTAATGCTGGCCGTGCGGGGCTCCAGGATGCGCCGTGTTTCCTCCTGCAGCGAGGTGACGGAAAGGTTTACATTCACCAGCTTGTCGGCAGCCAATTCCCTGAGAATATCAATATCACGTTGCACAAGTGCGTTCTTGGTGATAATCCCCACCGGATGCCTGTATTTCAAAAAAGTCTGAAGCAATTTTCGCGTGATTTGCAGCTTCTTTTCAATTGGCTGATAACAATCGGTGTTTCCTGAAAGAATGATGGGAGAAGCCTCCCAGCGCGAACCGCTAAGTTTCTTCTCCAGCAATTCCACTGCATTTCTCTTGACCAGGATCTTCTGCTCGAAATCCAGCCCCGCACTATAACCCCAGTATTCGTGTGAATTCCGGGCATAGCAATAGATACAGCCATGTACACAGCCCTGGTAAGGGTTCAGCGAAAATCCCATTCCCACATCGGGACTGTTTACCTTGTTGACAATAGTCTTCGGAAAAGTATCGATGAGAGTAGTCTGATTGTTATGGGCTTCTTCCCCTTCCACTGCGCAATAGTTGAGAAAGTCGTCCCGAATTTCATGACTTTCAGCGTCAAACCTATTCGATACATTCAACTGCGCTCCTCTCCCCCTGATATAATTCTGCTGATCTGCCATAAAACAAAAATATGGAATATTTCCCTCTTAAAGGAAATATTCCATATTAATATTTTCCACAGTAAGGATGCTATTTCCCCGGAAAATCGGCTTTGCGTTTATTGAGAAAAGCCGAAGTACCTTCCTTAAAATCTTCTGTCCCAAAAGAATGGCCAAAACCATCAATTTCGGTATTGAAGCCATTTACCCCATCTTCATAATTGGCATTGATCGCCTTGATGGCAGTACCAATAGCCATCAGGGAGTTTTTGGTGATTTTGGCGGCAATTCCGCGGGTGAATTCGAGGAGCTCATCCTGCTCTGTAACATGGTTCACCAGGTGGTATTGCAAAGCCTGACTGGCGTCTATCATACCGGCGGTCATGATCATTTCCATAGCACGACCTTTCCCGACGAGCTGCGGCAAACGTTGGGTACCTCCGTAACCCGGAATCACTCCAAGAGAAACCTCAGGAAGGCCCATTTTCGCATTGTCGCTGGCGATACGGAAGTGTGCTGCCATAGCCAGTTCAAGTCCGCCGCCAAGGGCGAAACCATTGATAGCCGCGATCACAGGCTTCGGAAAATTAGCCACGTAGTCAAACAATTTCTTCTGCCCTTCAGCAGCGAGTTGCTTTCCTTCTTCCGCAGAAAAATCGGCAAATTCACTAATATCGGCGCCCGCCACAAAGGCTTTTTCACCGCTGCCGGTAATAATGATCAATTTCACCTCCTCATCATCCCGGGCATCAGCAAAAGCTTCATGCAGTTCCTGAATAGTGGCTCTGTTCAGGGCGTTGAGTTTTGAAGGGCGGTTAATGGTTATCTGAAGAATGCCTTCATTTTCTTCGGTTAGAATATTTTCAAATTCCATAGAAATAAATTTTGGTGTTGAAATACATTTTCGCCCGAATCACTTCGGAAATCTTACCTTAAAGATAGTGCCTTTATCTGGTTTTGAAACAAAACTGATGGTCCCGTGGTAAGTCTCGACGATATTTTTCACCATTGCCAGGCCAAGGCCCATACCGCTCGATTTAGTTGTAAACTTCGGTTCAAAAACCTTGTCTTCGTTCTCCTCCGGAATGCCACCTCCATTGTCGCAGATGGAAATACACACCGTATCCTCTTCATCCTGCACGCTTACTACGATCCTGGGATCTTCCTTATCCTGAAGGGCCTGCACGGCGTTCTTGACGAGATTGGTCACTACGCGAATGAGTTGCGTACGGTCGAATTTGGCGAGAATCTCGTCCTCTTCCGAAGAAAATGTAATGTAGTTTTCATTAAAAATATCCAACGCCAGCTTAACGATCTTAGGCACATTAAGGGTTTCGCTTTGCTGCGCCGGCATCTTGGCGAAATTTGAAAAAGCAGATGCGATCGAGCTCATTGTATCGATCTGATTGATGAGCGTATGGCTATATTCCCTTACTTTTTCTTCAATACGAGGATCGTTAGGGTCAAAGTTGCGCTGAAAACTCTGCACACTCAGCCGCATTGGCGTTAGCGGATTCTTGATCTCATGCGCCACCTGTTTAGCCATCTCACGCCAGGCCTGTTCGCGTTCGCCCGTGGCGAGTTTAACCGCACTCTCTTCCAGCTCATCAATCATACTGTTATAAGCAGAGATAAGCGCATAGATCTCTTCGGAAGCATTGGTGATCTCGATCTTCTGGTTCCGCTTGTCTAGCCGCGTCTGATTAATTTTTTCTGAAATGATCTTCAGCGATTTGGTGATATATCTCGACAGCAAATAGGACATCAAAATGGCCAAAACCAGCATAAAAAGATAGATCTCTCCCATGCGCATCAGGAAATTGTGAAGATCGCGGTTCAGCAGACTATCGTCCTGAAGGTACGGCAGGTAAAGAATGGCTAGCGGTTTGAACTTGTTGTCGGTGATATAGGAATAGGAAGATTGGTATTTTTCGCCATGGATCTCGGTCTTTCTGAGATAGCGCCGGTTTGAAGAAGATTTCAGCTCATTGAGTATCTCCTGGTCTATCTGAACGCCCGTCGTATCGCGAAAGAAACTTTCGTCGGACTTTACCAGCAAATGGCCTTCAAGATCATAAATGCTAATGGGCATTTCGTGCACCTGGGCCATTTCGTAGATCTTGTCGCGATCTTTGAAGATGGATGCCACATTAGCCGTATTTACAACATAAGTCGTACTGGCAAGGACAAATTTGATATTCTCCTTGATCGCCTGCTCCTTGCGTTCCAGCCTTTCCCGGTGGTAACTTTCGGCTTCCTGCTTGTACTGGTAAACGGTGACACCGGCAATAAGAATAGAGGCACCCAACACCAACAAGATCATGGAGATGAATATCCGGGTACGTAAAGAGAGTTTTAAAAGCTTCATATAAGCGGCACTTAGCGTGCTTTAATCAATTATCACACCATTCAGGCATCGGGGTTCTTTGATCTTATGCGTTTATACATGCGGAAACCGAGCATCAAAACCGCCGAAAGGGCAAAGATTCCGAGCACACCGTAGATCCAGTTGATGGCATCGCGCACAATCACCAGAAATATGACTGCAAAAAGGATAAGCGTAGAACCTTCATTCCACAAGCGCATTTGGTTGGAAGTCCATTTCACCACGTCCTGCTGAAGTTCCTTAAAAATAAAATGGCATTTGAGGTGGTAGGCATAAAGCAACACCACAAAGGCCAATTTCACCAGCATCCAGCTTTGTTGAAGCCAGACGGGAATAAGGAACAGTAACCAGAATGCGAAAAGGCTGGCCAGTATTGCTGATGGCCAGGTAATGATATACCAAAGCCGCTTTGCCATTAATTTTAACTGATCACCAAGAATGCTGCGATCAGGCTCCGGCTTTTCATTGGCTTCTATCTGGTAAACGAATAGGCGCGGCATATAAAAAAGCCCGGCGAACCAGGTGATCACAAAGATGAGATGCAGCGCTTTGATGTAGTTGTAATATTGTATCAATTCAAGGTTTATTTAACGGGTTTTGCCAGGTGTTGAAGACCGAATGTATCAAAATATCCTTTTCGGACACCTGAAAAATGATCACATACGGAAAAACATCCACTTTTGTTTGTCTGAAATTCCCTTTGGTCAATGCATATTTCAAGGGGTTTTCTATAATACTGCTGAAAGACTTATCAATACAAATAAGAAACCTTTTTCCAAGATCTTTTCTCTGCGATTCATACCAATCGGCCGATTCAGTTATTTCCTTTTCCGCCCGGGGAAATAAAAGTATTTTATATTCCATACTTTTTTATGGCCTTAGCTCTTATTTCTTCCCAGGAGCGAGCCTTTATTTCTCCTTTTTGATATTTTTCAAAATCCCGCTCCAGCTTTTTATAATATGAATCCGGAACTATATCCCGGGTCCTGCTTGAAGCCGAATATTCCTCTGCTTCCTCATTCACTTCAGTATTTATGCTCCCCAAAAGCTCTTTCAGTTTTAACAGCAATTCAGGATCATTGCAGGCAATGATTTTCTGCATAAGTTCTATTTTCAACTGATTCATTTCCATCGTCGCAAAGGCTTTCTAACAAAGATAGCCAATAAAACTTTTTATGCTGAAGAAAGCTCAGGCAGAATCGGCAAGCAGATTCCTTTTAATCTCCCGGCGCAGAAAAATGCCTGTAATAATAGTCGAAAGTACATCGGCTACCGGAAAGGAAATCCAGACACCCATTTCCCCAAGGAAGATGGGCAGGATCAGGATTAGGGGAATAAAGATAAAGCCCTGTCTTGACAACGTTAAAAGCAGTGCAGGCACAGCCTTACCGACCGCCTGAAAGTATGCGGCACCTATCAGTTGCAGTGCAACGATTGGTGTGGCGGCAAAAACCCAACGCATGGCCACAGGAGTTTCTGCGAGGATTTTCCGGTTAGAGGTGAAGATACCTACAATTTCTTCAGAAAAGAACATGATCCCGGCAAAAACAAATATCCCGAGGATACAGGCATACAATATAGCTGTATTGATGCTTTTTCGGACCCGGTCATAATTGCGGGCGCCGTAGTTGAAACCGGCAATGGGTAAAAAACCCTGAGTTACCCCTAATACAGGGAAAAGTGCGAACATCAACATCCGCCCGATGATCGCGTAAATGGCTACGGAACTTTCGCCACCAAGGTCAAAGAGAATGTTGTTCATCAATAAATAAGTGAGACTCACCACTGCCTGTCGTGACAGTGTTACAAATCCCAAAGAAGAGATCTCCCTGAGAATCTTTTTGTTCAACCCGAAATGTCCAAGATCGATCTTCAGCTCTGAATTTTTCGACATAAAAAACCAGAGGATATAGGCAAAACAGAAAAGATAGGAAGCTGTAGTTGCCCAGGCCGCACCAAGCATTCCCATATTCAGCCGGTTGATTAGAATATAGTCCAGCAACAGGTTCCCAACAGAAGGAATGATCATGGCGATCATTCCGAATTTTGGCTTTCCTTCGGCCCGTATCACCGTACTGCCCATCATACAAAGCGCCAGAAACGGAACACCATAGAGCACGACCACATAGTAGATCTTGGCCGGAGAGAAGATGTCTCCTTTTCCGCCGAAAGCCGGTATAAGTGAATCTGCAAAACTTAGCCCTACCACCACCATCAAGACGGTAAGAATTAGGGTAATACTTATCTGGTTTCCGAAGGTTTTCAGGGCTTTTTCCCTATCATCGGCTCCCAGCGCCCGCGAAATTATAGACGATCCTCCAATGCCTATGGCCATTCCCAGAGCCGCAATAAAAAAAGAGATGGGCAGCACAACATTAATAGCTGCAATGGCGATGGGACCTATCCAGTTTCCGACAAAGATCGTGTCGATGAGAATATTCAGCGACATCACGAGAATGCCTATAGAGGCCGGAGCGGCCTGCTTTATCAGTAATTTTCCTATCGGCTCATTGCCCAGAGCCTTTGAGCTGAGCCCGGCCATCAGGCTTCAACCGGCTTTTGATATGCCCATTCATCAATCCAACGTGACAGGACATTCACCCAATCTTCACGGTCGTTAAGGCAGGGAACTACGGTGAAGTCTTCCCCTCCCACTTCGTGAAAGATCTCCTTTCCTTCCATTGCAATTTCTTCGAGGGTCTCCAGGCAGTCTGAAACGAAAGCCGGAGTCACAATAGCCATTTTCTTCACGCCTTGTTTTCCGAAGCGTTCGATAGTGCGGTCGGTATAAGGTTGCAGCCATGGATCGAATCCCAGCCGCGACTGGAAAGAAACGCTGTAAGTGTTTTCCTTTAATTCGAGGTATTCGGCCACCAACCTGGTGGTTTCAAAACACTGATGCCGGTAGCAGAACTGGTGCGCCGAAGAAGGCGTTTGGCAACATGTGCCATCTATCTTACAATGGGACCCTGTAATATCACTTTTTCGAATATGTCTCTCTGGAACTCCATGATAAGAAAACAGAAGATGTTCAAATTCAACTCCCTTCAGCTTATCTGAAATGCTATTGGCAAGCACCCTGATATAATCGGGATGATTATAAAAAGGAGGAACTGTGGTGAACTCCATCTTCGGAAAATGTTCCTTCCGAAGCTCTTCCGCCAGAACAAGAATGGTCTCGGTGGTGGCCATGGCAAACTGCGGATACAGCGGGAAAAGCAATACCTCATCAACCCCCTGCTCATGAAGTTCCTTGAGTCCTTCGAGAATATTCGGGGTGCCATAACGCATTGCCAAAGCAATGGGAACAGAAGTAAGATCATCGATCTTCGCCTGCAGGCGTTCCGAAAGTACAATGAGCGGAGAGCCTTCGTCCCACCAGATCCTCTTATAGGCCTCTGCCGATTTCTTGGGCCGGGTATTCAGAATAATGCCTTTCACCAACAGGTTGCGCGCCCACAACGGTACATCGATCACCCGTTCATCCATCAGGAATTCTCCTAAATATTTCTTTACATCTTTTGGATCGGTACTGTCTGGAGAACCCAGATTAACCATTAGTACACCTTTGCTCATAGCTTCTTTCTTTTCGCTGCAAAAATAAGATTATAAATTTTTATGAAGGTAGGACTGCAATTGTGGTTTCCTATTTCTTTATAGATTTTTCACTGAAGTTTTTCCCAGTGCAAAGTATAGATCGCAACAACTGCTCCGAAAAGCCGGCTCGACATAACTTTCAACAATAAAATTTCCCTTTACGAGCTTGCAGAAATAGACATCAGATATTTCTTAGGCGTAGTGCCAAATTTTTTCTTGAAAGCAGCTATAAAATGACTGGCTGTGCTGTAGCCCACCTTCAATCCCACTTCATTTACATTGAATTCGCCAGAATTAAGGAGTTTTCTGGAGTATTCCATTTTATAATCAAAGAGGAAACTATAGACGGAATCTCCGTAGATCTGCTTAAAACCTTCCTTAAGTTTCTTCAGGCTCAGGTCAATTTCTGCTGCCAGCTCCTGAAGAGAAGGTGGTTCAGCCATGCGGGCAATCACAATATCTTTGGCTTTCCTTATTTTCAGAATATTTTCTTCGTCGCTCAGAAAGGGACATTGCTCCACATTGGCATCTTCGGCCCGGTTGAAATAAAGGCTCAGCAGTTCATACGCTTTCGCTTTAAAATAGATATCATGTATGCTCGGCGTAAGGTTGAAGTTCATCAATTGATTGAGTACAATGGCCATGGAAGGTGAAATGGGTGCATCCTTATAATATTTCTTGTCCCGATTCTCATCGCTTAAAAATGAGATATAACCGGCTTCCTGAGAGAACAGTGCGTGGAATTTCTTTATCGAGATCATCAGGGAGATTAGCCAGGATCGGGAACCCAACTCCAGGTCCAGAGGCAGGTTTGTCTGTGGGTTGTAAAGCAGCAAGGATTTTTCTTCATTTAAAGGTAAACCGTAATTTCCCTTATTAAAGAAAAACTTACTCTCTCCTTTTACATTGAAGTGAAATTGGATAAAACTATTGTCGATCTCACGGACGAATTTAGCGGTTTCTGAAGAATCATTCTGAAACTTCAGAATAAAGAACCCCTCTTCTATCTTTGTTTCTTCCATGTACCTTTGAGCGATATTTTTTCCAGTTGTTTCCATTGTAGTTTTGGGCTTTTATTTAGAACAGGTCTAAACAATGTGATAAAAAGGCCCGTAAAACAACTGAATTTACTACAAATCTAACCCAAAATCCGATAAAAAGGTCCATTTTTATGACAAATATCAGGAAACGACATATTTAGTACCTGAAGCGTTATATTTTCATTTATCTATGTGTTACTTTTGCCCATCTGAATTCCCAAAAAGGTACATGGAAGATTATCACATTTCTGGAGGAAAACATTTTTACACCATCGGCTTAAGCTACAAAAAGGCTGACGCTGAGGTAAGGGGGCATTTTAGCCTGGACGAAGAGACCAAGAACCGGTTGCTTATGCAGGCTAAGACCGAAGAGGGCATAGACGGAATCCTGGTGACTTCTACCTGTAACCGTACAGAAATTTATGGCTTTGCACAACATCCTTTTCAGCTCATCAAGTTGCTTTGCGAACACACCCGCGGCACTGTTGAAGAATTTGAAAAGGTAGCTTATGTACATAAGAACAAGCACGCCATCTCTCATATGTTCCATGTAGGGACCGGCCTGGACAGCCAAATTCTCGGGGATTTCGAGATCATCAGTCAGTTAAAAACCGCCTTTGTGCGTTCCAAAAGACTCGATTTGGCCAACGCTTTTATGGAAAGGCTGGTAAACGCCGTGATCCAGGCAAGCAAACGCATCAAGAACGAAACTGAGATCTCAACCGGAGCCACTTCGGTTTCTTTCGCATCGGTTCAGTACATAATGAACAATGTGGAAAACATTTCAGAAAAAAATATTCTTCTCTTCGGAACCGGAAAAATAGGAAGAAATACCTGCGAAAACCTGGTAAAACATACCGGGAACGAAAAGATCACACTGATTAACCGCACTAAGGATAAAGCCGAAAAGATCGCCGGGAAATTCAACCTGGTGGTAAAAGATTATTCTGACCTACAGGCTGAGATCAGGAACAGCGATATTCTGATAGTCGCCACCGGCGCACAAAATCCCACTATTTCCAAAGAACTTATCTACGCCAAAAGGGAATTATTGATCCTTGACTTGTCGATTCCAAAGAATGTAGCTGAAGATGTAGCCGAACTGGACAACGTGAGTTTGATACATCTTGACCAGCTTTCACAGATGACTGATGAGACTCTGCAACGTCGCAAGAAGGCTATCCCTGAGGCCGAAGCTATCATAAAAGAAGTAGAAGGCGATTTCAACAAATGGCTCGAAACCCGCAAATTCGCTCCTACCATCAAAGCTTTGAAGAAAAAGCTGAAAGGCATGAAAGATGCCGAACTGGATTTCCAGAGCAAAAAGATCGCTAATTTCAATAACGATCAGGCTGAGATCATTGGCAATCGCATTATTCAGAAAATAATGAACCATTTCGCCAATCACCTCAAAGAAGATTCTGAAACCACCGATGAAAGCCTGGAACTCATCCAGAAGGTTTTTCAGCTTGAAGAGCAACTTAAGGGAAAATGAACAGGGTTATAAGAATAGGCACCCGCGACAGCGAACTGGCCCTTTGGCAGGCAAAAACTGTACAGGCGGCACTCGCGCATCTTGGTCACCAAGCAGAATTGGTTCCGGTAAAGTCTTCAGGCGACCTCAACCTTGACCAGCCATTATACGAAATGGGCATTACGGGAATTTTCACCAAGACCCTGGATGTTGCCATGATCAAAGGTGAAATTGATATCGCGGTGCATTCCATGAAAGATGTACCTACCGCGCTACCCAAAGGAATTGTACAGGCTGCTGTACTAAAAAGAGCTCCTTCCCAGGACCTCTTAATTCATAAAGGGCTGGATTTTTTCAATGCTGAAGGCACCATTGCGACCGGAAGCCTGAGGCGCAAAGCCCAATGGCTCAACAAATATCCGCAGCACAAGGTGGTTGATCTCCGCGGAAATGTGAACACCCGAATGAAAAAGCTGCACGACAGCGACTGGAACGGTGCCATTTTTGCCGCTGCCGGCCTGGAAAGGATCAACCTGAAACCCGACAATTTCATCGATCTTGACTGGATGATCCCCGCCCCTGCACAAGGAGCAATGCTGGTGGTCGCGATGGAAGATGATGATTTTTGCAGAAAAGCACTTTCTACTCTTAACCATACCCGCACAGCCACCGCAGTTCATATAGAAAGAGAATTCCTTCGCGTGTTGGAAGGCGGCTGCACCGCTCCTATTGGCGCTTTAGCTGAAGTGAAGGATGGAATGATCAATTTTGAAGGGGCTTTGTTCAGCATCGACGGAAAGACAAGGCTTGATGTAAAAAAGACCGTGCCTGCTGAAGAAGCTGCCGGGCTTGGACGAAAATGCGCCGAAGAAATACTACAAAATGGTGGCGCCGGATTGATGCAGGAAATTAAGAAGATCCTGAAATAGGTAATTATGCCAACTGTTCTTTCCACAAAAAAACTTTCCACAAATCAGAAGGAGCTGCTACTCAATGCCAGACTCAGCCTGGTAGAATACGATGCCATAAAGATCGAATTTCAGCCTTTACCGGCCTTAACCTCTTCCGTAGAAAATGCCGTAATCACCAGCAAAAATGCGGCTAAGGTTGTAATAAAGGAAAAACTTCAGATCAAAAATTGCTTTTGCGTGGGTGACAAAACCGCGGCACTTTTAGAAAATAATGGTTTCAGCGTTATTGAAACTGCCGAGCAGGCTTCAGCGCTCGCAGAGATCATTACTGCACAATATTGCGATAAAAGCTTTACCTTTTTCTGCGGAAATAAAAGACGGGACGAGCTTCCGCAGGTATTGAAGGAAAAAAAGGTGAAATTCGAAGAAATTGAAGTCTATAGAACCGGGCTGAATTTCAGGGAATTTCATCAGGAATTCGACGGAATTCTTTTTTTCAGCCCCAGCGGAGTCCGAAGCTTTGCGAAACTGAATAATTTCAAAAACACCATTGCTTTTTGTATTGGCAGCACTACCGCTTCCGAAGTAAAAAAGTATACCGACAGAATAGAGATCGCCAATCAACCCGGGATTGAAAACGTAATTGCGCGGGCGGCGAAAATTTTAAAATAAGGACCGATTTTCGGTTAAAACAGAACATACATGATCAAAAACGATTTATTTCTTAGAGCTCTTAAGGGCGAAAGTGTAGAACGGCCACCAGTTTGGATGATGAGACAGGCGGGGCGTTACCTGCCAGACTTCATGAAACTCAAGGAACAATACGATTTCTTTACCCGCTGCCGAACTCCCGAGCTCGCTACCGAGATCACTATTATGCCGATACGGCAGGTAGGTACCGACGCGGCCATTCTCTTTAGCGATATTCTTGTGGTTCCTCAAGCCATGCAAATAGAGGTGGAAATGAAACCCGGCGTTGGGCCCTGGCTACCGAATCCTATTCGCAGCGTAAAAGACGTAAACAAAGTGGTGGTTCCGAATGTAAAAGAAGAGCTAAACTATGTTTTTGAAGCTATAAAAATGACCAAACAGGAGCTCAATGACGAAGTTCCATTGATCGGGTTTGCAGGCTCTCCGTGGACTCTTCTCTGTTATGCCGTTCAGGGAAAAGGCTCCAAGACCTTTGATCTTGCCAAGAAATTCTGCTTTACAGAACCTGCTGCGGCCCACAATTTGCTGCAAAAAATAACCGACACCACCATTGCCTACCTTAAGGAGAAGGTAAAAGCCGGTGTGGATGCGGTGCAGCTTTTTGATTCCTGGGGCGGTTTGCTTTCTCCTCAGGATTACCAGGAATTTTCCTGGAAATACATGCAGCAGATCATCGATGCGCTGAAAGATGAGGTACCGGTGATCGCCTACGGAAAAGGCTGCTGGTTTGCCTTAAAAGAAATGGGAGAATCGGGTGCCGCGGCTGTGGGAGTTGACTGGACCTGCTCCCCGACGAATGCGAGATACCTGAGCGGCGGTAAAGTAACCCTGCAGGGAAACTTTGATCCCGCAAGATTGTATTCCAAACCTGAAGACATCAGGCGCATGGTGCACAACATGATCAATGAATTTGGTAAAGACCGCTACATTGCCAACCTTGGCCATGGCATTCTACCCGATATTCCGGTAGAAAATGCCCGTGCCTTTGTAGATGCGGTAAAAGAATACAAAAAATAGTTCGCTATGTTAAGTAAAGGATTAAGAGACGAGGAAAACCAAAAGATGAACCGGCTTCTTAATGAAGCCCTGGAGATGGAATTCGTCCCCGATCTTTGGAAAAATCAGCAGAGAGAGGCCCTAAACCGCAAACTTCAGGAAACGCTAAACCTTACCTTAGAAGATATCGAAAACAGCAATCCTGAAGAGCTTCTGAAAAAACTACAGGACGAGGAATTTTCCTTTGCCAATTATGAACAATTTGGCGATTTAATGATGAAATTGCTACCGAGGGAAGCTGCCGAAAATCAGCCAAAATTGGCTAAAACAGCCGTTGCTGTTTACGAATTTGCCCAAAGGGAAAGTCAGACGTTTTCTTTTAGTCTCATTCAGAAGATAAACGAAGCCAAAGCTGAAAGTGAAGACCTGTAATGAAGGAAAAGTTTTATAACTATATTGAGGAATTACAGGATCGCATCACTTCCAGGCTTGAAGAAATCGACGGAAAAGCCAAATTTCGTGAGGATCTATGGGAACGAAAAGAAGGCGGCGGCGGAAGAACGCGCGTCATTGAAAACGGAAATGTATTTGAAAAGGGAGGCGTCAATATTTCAGCCGTTCACGGGCCTTTGGCCAAAGAGATGCAAAAGTATTTCAAAGTAGGCGAAGTGGATTTCTTCG
>JBAWAB010000379.1:0-3712 GCA_049589035.1 Salegentibacter sp. | reverse complement strand
GCATACGAAGCGATCTCATAGGGATTGTAGTGAAGAATGACTTTGTTGTTGCTGAAGCCGATATTCTGCGGAAGCTGAAACTGGTCATCTTCAAAGAACATTCCGGTGCTGTTAATAGATTCGTCGGCCGATATCTGCTGATCCTCGCGGAACTGCTTTTCAGCAAAATCCTTAAACCCGGGCTTGAAAAGTTCATCTTCAGAATAAAGCTTTCCGGTTTGGGGGTTGATGTTCATGAACGTGACACTGCTGTAGCCATGTGCGCCGCCAGAGAAGACTTCCGAATCAAAACGCACAGAGATAAGATTTCCGGTTTTGAGCATAAGATCGCCGTAAACAGAAGCTTCCCAAGGCAACTCATATTCGGCGAATTCTTCAGCTGTGTCGCTGTAATCTTTGATAAAGGCTTCAGCCATGGCCTCGGCGGTTTTAATGCTGTCGCTTTCCTGGTAATCGACGATCTGGATCACGTGCTGCTCAATCTTTCGGTTTATATTTTTCCCTTTGTCATCTTCAGAAACCACCAGAGGATAACTCAGGCGGATATAGGTGCAGGCGCTGTCAGTTTCTGGATTGCAGTCATTGAAGCTCCTTTCGACCGAATAATTCTCAAAAACAAGCTCTTTTTCTTTCTCTTCTTCACAGGCCGTAAATAGCAGCCCCAGGACCAGAATAACTATAAATTTTTTCAAGGGAAAAGCAGATATTTGGATAAAAGATAAAGGTACAAGCAATTTTGCGATTGCCCAACAGGAGCGTTACATTTGCTTTAAACAAATTTTTTCTATGAAATTCAATACCAAGACCATACATGGAGGCCAGGAAAACGTTGATCCGGCTTACGGTTCGGTGATGCCTCCCATTTATCAGACCAGTACTTATTCACAAAGCACGCCGGGCGGCCATAAAGGCTTTGAATATTCCCGAAGCGGAAATCCTACCCGGGCAGCTTTGGAACGGGCGCTGGCAAGTATTGAAAATGGAACTTTTGGGCTTGCTTTTGGCTCTGGCCTCGCAGCTATTGATGCGGTGATGAAGCTGTTCAAGCCTGGCGACGAGATCGTTTCAACCAACGATCTTTACGGGGGTTCTTATCGATTATTTACGAAGATCTTTGAGAATTTCGGACTTAAATTCCGATTCGTTGGAATGGAAGAAGCGCAGCATATTGAAGATCATATTACTGAAAAAACCAAGCTCATTTGGGTGGAGACGCCTACCAACCCGATGATGAATATTATCGATATTGAAGCGGTGTCGAAAATTGCCAAGAAGCACGACCTTCTTTTGGCTGTCGATAATACTTTCGCTACCCCTTACCTGCAGCAGCCATTGGATTTGGGCGCTGATATTGTAATGCACAGCGCCACGAAATACCTTGGCGGCCACAGCGATGTGGTTATGGGAAGCCTGGTGGTGAGAGATCGCGAGCTTGCCGAAAAATTGTATTTTATTCAGAATGCAAGCGGGGGAATTTGTGGTCCGCAGGACAGTTTCCTGGTATTGCGCGGAATCAAGACCCTGCACCTAAGGATGCAACGACACTGCGAGAATGGAGCGGCCGTGGCTAAATATCTCAGGTCAAATCCGAATGTCGATAAAGTTTACTGGCCTGGATTTGAAGATCACCCAAATCACGATATTGCCAAAAAGCAAATGAAAGATTTCGGCGGAATGATATCTTTTACTACCAAGGAAGGAACGCTGCAAAGTGCGGTGAAAGTGGTCGAAAAACTCAGGGTTTTCACCCTGGCCGAATCTTTGGGAGGCGTAGAATCTCTTGCCGGTCACCCCGCGAGTATGACTCACGCGTCCATTCCCAAGGAAGACCGCGAGAAAAACGGAATTCTCGACTCGCTTATCAGGTTAAGTGTAGGAGTTGAGGACGAAGAAGATCTCATTGCCGACCTGAAGCAGGCGCTGGGATAAACCGGAAATAACAATTTAAAAAGGCTGAAGAAATCTCCATTTTCGTCATTCTGAACCTGTCTTGCCGACAGGCAGGCTTGTTTCAGAATCCCTTTAAGAAGGGGAAGCTGAAATAAATTCAGCTTGACGTTTGACGAAATTTCTTCAGCCTTTATTTTTTCAATAACAGAAAAGAAATTAATCCAATATCTTTTTGAAGATACCAAGGAGCCTTTGTACTTCCTGCCTCGTGTTGTAATGCACCAAACTTACCCGCACCACGCCATTCTTTTCTTCGAGCCCGGCATCTTTAATTAGTTTTTTCGCGTAGAAATCACCAAATCTGATCCCGATCCTGTGCTCATCAACCTGCTCCACGATCTCATTGCTTTTCAGGTCATCATGTATAAAAGAAATAGTGGGAACGCGTTTACTGCGGTCGGCATAGGGATGGCCGATGATCCTGATCTTCTCGTGAGTGCGCAGATAATCAAGCAGTGGCGCACTCAGCTCTTCTTCATATTGAGCGATCATCTCAAAATTCCGGGAAGTACGCTCCCTGATATCGTTGGTGGGTTGCTTCGGAAAATGATGCTTGTAAAAATCCTGGTAATATTCGGCGATTCCGAGTAAGCTGTAGGTGAGTTCAAAATTGAGATTCCCGGGCTGAAATTTATAGGGTACATCCTTCTTCTGAAAAAAATAATGGTTGATCCCGTCCATCTTGTAGAGCAGGTTATACTTGCCATACATGACCGCCAGGTGGGGTCCGTAGGTTTTATACCAGCTGAAGACATAGAAATCGGCATCCAGTTCGCGCACGTTCACAGGCCGGTGAGGGGCATAAGCAACACCGTCCACACAAATCAGGGCACCGGCTTTATGGACTTCGCGGGCAATCTCTTTTATCGGGTTAATACTTCCGAGAATATTGGAAGCATGCGTTACCGCGACCAGTTTTGTGTTCTTATTCAGCAGTTTTTTAAGGTCTTTTAATTCCAGTTCCAGAGTATCGGGATTGGCTTTCCAGATCCTGACTTTAATGCCTTTTTCCTGAAGATCGGTCCAACAGGAAACATTGGCTTCATGATCGGTATTGGTCACAATTACCTCGTCTCCTTCTTTCCATTGCCGGCTGATGCAAAGGCTGAGAATGCGCAGCAACATAGTGGAAGAAGGGCCAATAACCACTTCTTCGGAACGTGCCGTATTGATAAATTTCCCTATTTGTGTAGTAGCGTAGGCCAGTTTTTCGCCGGCTTCAGCCGAAACTTTGTAGGAAGCGCCCAGCTGCACATTGTGATGCACCAGGTAACCGCTGATGCGCTCGATCACTCTTCGCAGTACCTGCGAGCCGCCGGCATTGTCCATAAAGACGAAATCCTGCTCCAGTGCCGGGAATTGTCGCCTTACATAATCTATGTCCATCTTTCTTTGAGCCATCTTAGTTGAGTTGAAGTTGGGCCTGTTCCTTTTCGGTCAACAGGGTTTCATTGAAGAGTTTGAGGATGCGGCTGTATTCGTCGGTCCAGCTGCTGGGTTCTACAAAACCGTGGCTTTCTACGGGGTAAACCGCCAGCTCCCAATCATCTTTTCCTAGTTCTATTAGTCGTTGTGCCAGCCTTACCACATCCTGAAAATGCACGTTTGTATCTACCATTCCGTGGGCAATAAGAAGGTTGCCTTGCAGGCCTTCCGCGAAATAAATAGGAGAAGATCGACGGTAGGCGATAGGATCTTCAGCAGGTTCATTCAGAATATCTGAAGTATAGCCGTGATTGTAATGAGCCCAATCGGTCACCGA
>JBAWAB010000378.1:0-2584 GCA_049589035.1 Salegentibacter sp. | reverse complement strand
GGTGATACGCTGCCTAAAATTAGCCTGCGGCAGCTGAAAAAGTTCGCTGCCATTGTGGAAAAGCGAAAAAGTGATCTGCGGATGTGCCAAAGCCACCCGTTGAAATTCGTCAATTACGTGACGTGCTTCCACCGCATCCGATTTCAGGAAATTGCGGCGGGCGGGAATATTATAAAACAAGTTCTTTACGCAAAGGGAGGTTCCTTTTGGAGCCACACAGGCATCCTGAGAAACCACTTCGCTGCCTTCAATCTTAAGGCAGGTACCCACCTCTTCTTCTTCAGGACGCGTTTTTAGCTCTACATGGGCGATCGCCGCGATCGATGCAAGCGCTTCCCCGCGAAATCCTTTTGTTTTTAAGCTGAAAAGATCTTCTGCAGATTTTATTTTTGAAGTAGCATGACGCTCAAAGCTCATGCGGGCATCGGTAAGGCTCATGCCCACCCCGTCATCCACTATCTGGATAAGGGTTTTCCCGGCGTCTTTGATCACCACCTGGATATGCATAGCCCCGGCATCTATAGCATTCTCCAGCAATTCTTTCACTACGGAAGCGGGTCGTTGTACAACCTCTCCGGCAGCGATCTGGTTAGCCACATGATCGGGTAAAAGTTGAATGATATCACTCATTTAATGAGAATTCGAAAAGATAGACAAATCGAAATCTATGATCCAGAGGAAAAGTAAAAGCAGAATGAGGATGATAAGAATGACCCGTTTGTTGATTTCCCTGTTCCCCCGGTTCCTGCTATCCTTACGCGCAGAAGACCACTGAGACCCGAAATCTATAGCGTTGGTCGCATCTTTATACTTATGGAATTTGGAATCGAACTCGTAAATATTACCAGTATCTTTCCCTTTATAATAACGCGGAGTGTAATTATATCGGGTATTTTTCCTGGTTTTCAAAAAGTTGATTCTCAAAATATGGCTGCTTTAAAATGGTACTTCAAATTTACTCAAAAAGCATCAAAAAACCGAGGCAAGTCTGAGTAAAATAACTTTAGCAATAATAGTGCCGCTTCAGAATTTGTCTTCCTGAAGCTTCCTGCGGAATAGCGACAATAATTTTAAAACTGAGAATCCTTGCGGAGCTGGGCCATCTTAATAGCGGCAATAGCGGCTTCGGTGCCTTTGTTCCCGTGCCGACCTCCCGAGCGGTCGATCGATTGCTGCATATTTTCATCGGTAAGAACACAGAAGATTACCGGAATATCATTCTCGACATTCAGGTCTTTAATGCCTTGAGTGACACCCTGACATACAAAATCAAAGTGTTTGGTCTCGCCTTGGATCACGCTGCCAATAGCGATAATAGCATCGAGCATATCGAAGTTCTCCTGCATTTTTTTGCAGCCGTAGATCAGTTCAAAACTTCCGGGCACATTCCAGCGCTGGATCTTTTTTTCTTCCACCCCGTTTTCGATCAGGGTATTGTACGCTCCGCGGAAAAGGCCTTCAGTGATCTGGTCATTCCATTCAGAAACAACAATCCCAAACCGAAATCCTTTCGCGTCTGGGATTGTATTTTTATCGTATTCCGACAGATTATGTCCTTCGGTTGCCATAAAATCTTATTTCATTGCCTGCGCCTGTCCAAGGTAAACAGCTACCTCTTCGGCTTCAGGAGAGTCAGGATATTCCTCCTTGATCTTAGTCAAATATCCTTCTGCATCATCAGCTTTCTTCAACTGAAGAGCCGTAATAGCCGCTTTCAGTAAAAATTTAGGAGTAGTGAAAGCGTTAGAGCGTATTTTAGCTGCTTTTTCATAGTATCCCAGCGCTTCTTCCGGCTGATCTAATTGCATAAAAGCATCGCCTATCCCACCTTTGGCAAGGGCAGACAGAATTTGATCATCACTGTCAAAATCTTCAAGATAGTCTATAGCTTCCTGGTATTTTCCGGTGTAGAGATACGCGAAGCCGGCATCGTATTTTGCCAAATTAGCAGCATCAGTACCGCTGTAGTTATCTACGATGTCCACAAAACCGTATTTTCCTTCACCTCCGGTTAGTGACAGGTTGTAAAGAGAGTCACTCTCGGTACCTGAAGCTCTAAGGGCGGCAGCAAAGTAATCCTGCGCCTGTGCCATTTCATTGGCTGCTTCAGTTTCTTTAGGCTCCTGAACGAATCTCTCCCAGCCCAGATAGCCCAAAACTACTACGATCGCCAAGCCTACTATTATAAAGATGAAATTCTGGTTTTCTGCTACCCAGGTTTCCGTTTTGCTTGCACCTTCGTCTAACGAGTTAAAAACTCCGGCTGTTGTTGATTCTTGTTCAGCCGCTCTTTGTTTTTCTTCTTTACCAGAAGGCTTGCGGCCTTTTTTCTTATACGTTGCCATAAAAACTGTTTAATGCGTGGCAAAAATAGAATTTTTCTTCAAAATTAAAAGAGAAATTATTTGTATTTTTTCAATAATTTCGGGTCATTCGCAAAGTTTTGTGTATCCCAATTTACAACCTAAAAACCAGCTGAATAACAGCAACCTATGTTTCTGAAACATCTTTCCCTGCTCCACTACAAGAACCTGGATTCGGCTAATTTCGAATTTGACGAAAAAATAAATTGCTTTGTGGGCAA
>JBAWAB010000377.1:0-5480 GCA_049589035.1 Salegentibacter sp. | reverse complement strand
ATTGTAAACAGAGCAAAGAATCTGTATGCAGGGCGAAAAAGAAACACCCTCTGAAAACAAAAAGACCAGCTAAACAGCCGGCCTTTTCTAACATTAAGAAAAAATCACTATTGAAAATCTGATTCAGATACTCCTTCGTTTACAAGGATCTTTGAAACGTTAAATTCGATGGTTTGAGGTCCCATTTTTTGAGACATTTTGAATGGGAATTCCACTCCTTCCACTTCCTGGTAGTTACCGTAAGCCGTAGGAATGCTCATGGTTTGGCCTCCCTGTGACACAGTTTTTACACTTTGTACTTTCAGTCCGCTTTCGGTGTCGTAGTAAGCTTTTTCGTTATCGCTAAGCGCTACCACGTAGGCGTCTTTTCCATCTACCTGCTCAATCCCTTCAAGCTTGGCGTTTTCAGCCTTTAATTCAGGGAAAGGCTGTGCTTCCAGTTTGGCTGCAGCCACCTGCTCATCATTGTAAGGGATCTTTTGGCCCTGGGCCATCACAAAACCTGATTCTCCGTTGAAAACCATCTTGTTCATTACATTTCCGCTCATAGAGACGGTTTGGAAAAGTTTCCCTTCAGCAGTTCTTTTTAGCTCCAAGTATAATTTCATTCCCTGAATCTCTGCCTGTGCAAGCATTACTACGCTTTCCACATCATTTACTGCATCGCGGCCGCCAATGGCTTTAATATAGTCGTTGAAGACACTTTCTACGGTTACTGAAGGATCCAGTTCTTTGTTGAATTCAGGTTTGTCTACCGGGTTTGCTTCGGTATCGAAATATTGCACCGGAATCTTTTTTCCGTCGTAGGTGACATTCTGAAGTCCTTCCAGAACATCGCTTCCTTTTCCGGTCACTACGATTCTTTCGTTGTCGGCCTGGAAATATTTCTTCGCTACGCGCTGAACGTCTTCTACGGTAACTGCATTAAGTTTCTTTAGGTAAGTCTCGTAGAAATCCTTGTCCAGGTTGTCTTTCTCGATATTTAGGGCAAATCTTGCCACGGTAGAAGGCTGCTCAAGGGAAAGCACAAAGTTTCCTGTGTATTTTGCCTTGGCGTTAGCAAGTTCCTCTTTAGAAACTTTCTCATTTCTGATTTTGTGAATCTCGTCCAGAAAGGCTACCACAGCACTATCAGTCACCGCGTTTCTTACGCTGGCGCTTGCTACAAAGGTAGAAGCAATCTTGTCGTCTCCGGTACGGGAATAAGCTCCGTAAGTATAACCTTTGTCTTCACGAAGGTTCATGAACAAACGTCCTTCAGCACCGCCTCCAAGAATTTGGTTAGCGAGAAGTACAGGAAAATAATCTTCATCTCCCTTTTTGAGGTCGATAGTGTTTACCACTGCGATCTCGCTCTGTACCGCATTCGGCATATTTATGAAATCGATTTGGGTGTACTGTGGATTGGTAACTTCAGGTAAGGTAAAAGAAGGAAGATTGCTCTTTTTCCAGTCTTCGAAATTTTCCTTCACCAGCTTTTTTGTGTCCTTGAAGTCAACATCTCCAACGATCACAAGGTATGCGTTCTGCGGAACGAAATAGGTGTTGTAGTATGATTTTACATTCTGCAGGTTTAATGAATCCACGCTTTCCTCGGTAGGAAATTCACCGTAAGGGTGATTTTTTCCGTAGGCAAGAGCGGTGCGAACGCGACTTGCATTATAAGCCACATCCTTTTCGTTGGATTTCATGTTCTCCAGGGTGCGGGTTTTCTGCTTGTCGAATTCCTCCTGAGTGAAAGAAGGATGCAAAGCTCCGTCGGCCATCAATTCCAATACTCTTGGGAAGTACTTGGAAAGGGTATTAGCTGAAGCTCCACTAGAGAAGAAGTTTACTCTGGCTCCAAGGTAATCTATTTCCTCATTGAATTTATCCTTAGGAATATCCTTGCTTCCTTCCCCAAGCATATCTCCCATGAGGCTGGAAACACCAACCTTTGATCCTTCGGGATGCGGTGGATTGTCCAACGTAAGCGTCATGGAGACCCGCGGAAGCTTGTGATTTTCAACCACCATGACTTTTAGTCCGTTGTCCAGGCTAAAGGTTTGTGGCTTTTCAATATTGATCTTTGGGGCAGGGCCGGGTTGCGGCTGTTTGCTTCTGTCGACCTGTGCGTTAGCGCCAATTGCGATGAACAATAAGGCTGCGAATGCTAATATATTTTTTTTCATCTTCATTATTTTATTGGTTTTCAGCTTCAGAATCGCTCTTTTTTGGTAGGTATTTTAATACCAGGCGCTGATTTGGCTTGAGGTATTCATTGGCTACTCTTTTAATGTCTTCACGGGTGATGGAATTGTAAATATCGATCTCTTTATTGATTAGATCGGTGTTTCCGTAAAGCTCGTGGTAGGTAGCAAGCGAACTGGCGATTCCGGCAATGCTGCTGTTGGAATTCACAAACTGGTTCTCAAATTTATTCTGAAGTTTCTCAAATTCGCGTTCAGAGATGAGGTTATTCTGAAGTTTAACGATCTCTTCATCGATTTCTGAAACCAAAGTGTCAAGAGAAGTGTCTCCCAAAGGAAGTCCGAAAACCACATATTGTCCGTAATCTTCTTCGCTGATGTTGAAGGCGCCTATCTGAAGGGCCTGTTTTTGTTCGTCAACGAGTTTTTTGTACAATCTTGAAGATTTTCCGTCAGAAAGTACCGAAGAAATCATATCCAGAACATGAGCGTCTTTGGTTTTCATGGAAGGTGTGCGGTAAGCAAGAACGATCGCCGGGATCTGGATGTTCGGATCTTCGTAAGTGGCGTGTCTCTCCTGAGTGATTGGCTCTTCTTTAATGTTGATTTGTTGTACCGCTTCCCCTTTTGGAATGGGTGCAAAATAATCTTTGATCCATTCTTTGGTTTGATCAACATCTATATCTCCCGCTACGACAAGAGTAGCATTGTTGGGAACATAGAATTTCTTGTTGAAATTCCTGAATTCCTCAAGAGTAGCGGCATCAAGATGGTCCATAGATCCAATGGTGGTCCAGCGGTATGGGTGTTTAGTAAAAAGGTTTTTCTTTACCTGTGCAAGGATTTGTCCGTAAGGTGAGTTATCATATCTCATCCTTTTTTCCTCTTTTACCACCTCGTTTTGCGTGTCAACTCCAACCTGGTTGATAATAGGATGCATCATGCGTTCCGATTCCATCCAAAGCCCCAGTTTCAGGTTGTTTGAAGGGAAAACCTCGTAGTAATACGTACGGTCATCGGTAGTGTTCGCGTTGTTGGATCCGCCATTGGAAGAGACGATCTTCATCCATTCGCCTCTTTTAATGTTTTCGGTGCCTTCAAATAGAAGGTGTTCAAAGAAATGGGCAAATCCGGTTCTGTCGGGATTCTCATTTTTTGCTCCCACATGGTACATGACCGAGGTAGTTACTACAGGCGCAGTATTATCCTGGTGTAAAATAACGTGAAGGCCATTGTCCAGGTTGTATTCGGTAAATTTTACCTCCTGGGCATGACCTGCTGCACACATGAGCAGCGTGCAGGCTGCAATTCTGATTTTGTTGATCATTTTATAATGTTTTTTTCATTAATGCTTCTAATATGTAGGGGGAAACACCTATTTGTTACAAGGAATGGAAAAAAATTGTTATAAAGGCCGGTTCGTTTGCATAACTTTCAATCTGCGGGGAAGAATCACTTGTTTTCAGCTCCAGGTCATTGGCGAAAAGCCCAAAATTAACAAGCTCTTAAGGCAAAAGCTGCCTCATTTTTTGGAAATTTAAGAAAATAAACCAGCTGAAACTATGAAAAAGTTCACCATCCCCATTAAATATGGAATTGCCATTGCCGTAGGTTTGATCGCTTATTTTCTGATATTATCTCTCTTCGGGCTTCATACCAATCCGCTGTATAGTATCTTCAACGTGGTGATCATGGCTATAGGAATGTACCTTGCCTTAAAAGACTACAGGCGGGGGAAAAAGGCTAAATTCAAGTATCAGAAAGGTTTTATGGCAACTTTGCTCACCGGTGCGAATGCGACGATCATCTTCACTATTTTCTTCGGAATTTATTGCACCGAGCTCAATCCAGGGTTTCTCGATAATCTTATCAAAATGTGGGCTTCCTATTACGGTACTGGCCTGGGGGTTGTGATTTTTAGTGTGGCGGCTATGGGATTTTCCACCAGCCTGGTTCTGTCCCTCGCCTATATGCAGATCTTCAAGGATTCCTGGAACACGAAGGAAGGCCGGGAACATACTTTCTAAAATTTTTCAAAGGCTTTGCCAATTAATTAATTAGGAGTATATTTGCACCCGCTTGTGAAGAGCAGGCATATTTATTTTTGATAAAAATTAATTAATCAGAACGCTATGTACGCAATTGTAGAGATAGCAGGGCAGCAATTTAAAGTTGCAAAAGACCAGAAAGTATTTGTACACCGTTTGGCAGGAGAAGAAGGAGATAATATCTCTTTTGACAAAGTTCTTCTAACCGGCGACGGAGACAACATTACTTTAGGCGCCCCGGCTATAGAAGGAGCTCTGGTAGGAGCCAAGATCACCCGTCATTTGAAAGGTGATAAAGTTATTGTTTTCAAAAAGAAAAGACGTAAAGGTTACCGTGTGAAAAACGGTCACCGTCAGGCTTTGACCGAGATTCTTATCGAAAGCATTTCTGCTAAAGGAGAGAAAAAGAAAGCTGCTTCTTCAGAGAAAAAAGAAGAGAGCAAGGCTCAGGACAATTCTAACGATTTAAGCAAGAACACTGTTGCTGAATTGAGAGAAATGGCCAAAGAAAAAGGAGTTGAAGGATATTCTTCAATGAAAAAAGCAGAATTAATTGCTGCATTGAGTTAATATTAATCTACTAAAAACCTAAAATAAAATGGCACACAAGAAAGGAGTTGGTAGTTCCAAGAACGGTAGAGAATCAGAATCGAAACGCCTAGGTGTTAAGATCTTCGGAGGACAAGCTGCCGTAGCCGGAAACATCATCGTAAGACAAAGAGGTACTGCGCACAATCCTGGTGATAATGTGTATGCAGGAAAAGACCATACTTTACATGCCAAAATTGACGGTATTGTAAAATTCACTAAAAAGAAAGACAACAAATCTTACGTTTCTATTGAGCCTTTTGAGGCTTAATCGGGAATTACTTTTTAGATACAATTTGAAGATCCCTTTCCGGAAACGGAAGGGGATTTTTTTGTATATTTAGGAGGCTAAATACTTGATGATGAAAACTTTAGTCTATTGTAATTGGTGGCTTTTCAGGATGTTTCCCCTCTTCCTGTCGCTTTTTGCTGAAGACGGTGCCGGTTTTAGGATGAATCCGGGCGGCGTCGCAGGTGACGATTCCGATGAGCTTCTTCGTGAGGGCGCTATCCGCTCGGCTTACCAGTTTCACCGCAAAGGGAGGAAAAGACCTGTCAAGCGCTGGATGATCCTCTTTCTTGCAGCCGTAGTAGTGGTGATTGTTGCCCTGCTGGTGATGTGGTTCATGAGAGCCTGAAAGGGTTGGGAACATTT
>JBAWAB010000376.1:0-1731 GCA_049589035.1 Salegentibacter sp. | reverse complement strand
GACAAGCCCGAGATCAGCGATTATGATTTTGATATGAAGCTGAAGGAGTTGCAGGAACTGGAGGAAAAACATCCCGAATTTCATGATGAGACTTCTCCCAGCCTGCGGGTAGGTGGCGCCGTGACCAAAAATTTTCAAACGGTGGTGCACGATCACCGGATGTATTCGCTGTCTAATTCCTATTCAAAAGAAGAGTTGGAAGATTGGGAAAAGCGCATGGAGAAATTGCTGGGCGGAAAGGTGCAGTTTGTTTGCGAATTGAAATATGACGGCGCCTCGATTAGCCTAACCTATGAAAATGGCCTGCTGAAGCGTGCCGTGACCCGCGGCGACGGATTCCAGGGCGATGATGTGACCCATAATGTGAAAACCATCCGGTCGGTTCCGCTGAAGTTACAGGGTGATTTTCCGGAGAAATTCGATATCCGCGGGGAAATTGTGTTGCCGTATGAAGGTTTTGCGAAAATGAATGCCGAAAGAGTGGAAGCAGGGGAAGAGCCCTATGCGAATCCACGAAATACGGCCTCAGGAAGCCTGAAGTTGCAGGACAGCGCCGAGGTAGCAAAGCGTCCGCTGGATTGTTTGTTGTACAGCCTCATCGGAAATGCGGTATCGGTAAAATCTCAGTTTGAAGGGCTTGAAAAGGCGAGGGAATGGGGCTTTAAAGTGCCAAAAGAGGCTGAGCTCAAGGAAAGCCTGAGCGGAGTAATGGAATACATCAATTACTGGGATAAGAATCGCCATGATCTGCCTTACGAGACCGACGGGGTGGTGGTGAAGGTGAATAATTTCAACCAGCAGGATGAGCTGGGTTATACCGCAAAATCGCCGCGTTGGGCTATGGCTTATAAATTCAAGGCCGAGCAGGAAAGCACTAAACTTAAAAAGATTACCTATCAGGTTGGGCGAACCGGAGCCATTACTCCTGTGGCCAATCTTGAGCCGGTACAGCTGGCGGGTACGGTGGTGAAGAGAGCTTCCCTACACAATGCCGATCAAATCGAGAAGCTGGATGTGCGCGAAGGAGATACTGTTTTTGTGGAAAAAGGCGGGGAGATCATTCCGAAGATAGTTGGGGTAGATTTTACCAAACGCGACCCGGAATCAGAGGCTACGAAATATGCCACGAATTGTCCTGAATGCGGCACCGAACTCATACGGAAGGAAGGCGAAGCTCAGCATTACTGCCCAAATTATAATGGTTGTCCGCCGCAGATCATCGGCAGGATTCAGCATTTTATTTCCCGAAAAGCCATGGATATTGAAGGGCTTGGCGGGGAAACGGTGACTGCCCTTGTCAATGCCGGGCTCATTGGGAATTATGCCGATCTTTATACACTGAAGAAGGAAGAGGTGTTGCCGCTGGAGCGAATGGCCGAGAAGTCGGCTGATAATCTTATCTCCGGAATCGAAAAATCTAAGGAGATCCCTTTTGAGCGAGTGCTTTTTGCCCTGGGAATACGCTATGTGGGGGAGACCGTTGCTAAAAAACTGGCAAAGCATTTTAAAAATATCGAAGCTTTGGAGGCAGCTTCAGCCGAGGAGTTGATCAAAGTGGAGGATATTGGCGAAAGCATCGCCCTGAGTGTCGTCGATTTTTTTGGTTCCGAAGAAAACCGTGAAATTGTGGAACGGCTGAAGAAGTACGGCGTGCAGATGGCCGTTTCTGAAGAAAAACTGGCGAACCAGAGTGATAAACTGCAGGGACACAGCTTTGTGATCTCGGGAGTT
>JBAWAB010000375.1:0-3919 GCA_049589035.1 Salegentibacter sp. | reverse complement strand
TCCAGCTGCATATTGGCGTCATAGCACTCCTGTTTCAAATCTTTATATTCTGAACTCATCTCTGTTATTTTTTGTTGTTTGTCTGTGCTTCCATAAAGGCGCTTAGCTGCTTGTAAGCTTCGAGGTGTTTGCTGAATTCCTCGAGTTTATCGGCCTGCGGATGATATTCTGCTTCAAAAGCACTTCCGAGGTTCTTTGCAGCCTCCACCACGTTCAGGTATAATCCGGCAGCTACAGCAGCATAAATGGCAGCGCCCAAAGCCGGGGCTTCATCAGAAGAAGCTACCTTAATAGGCATGTTCAGCGTGTTGGCCAGGCTCTGCATGATATAAGGAGATTTTCGGGCAACGCCGCCAATCCCGATCACCGAATTGATCTTCACGCCTTCTTCCTCAAAACGGTCCACGATCATTTTTGAGCCAAAACAAATAGCATTCACAAGGGCCTTGAAAATATGCGGTGCTTTGGAGCCCAGCGAAAGATTGCTGATAGCGCTCTTCAGTTCCTGATTGGCATCGGGCGTTCTGCGACCGTTGATCCAGTCTAGCGCTACAGGAATACTATCTGACAGTTCTATTTTTTCAGCTTCTTCGGAAAGCTGCTTGATAAAGTTCTTTTCTACCTCCTGTTTCAGCCTTTCCTTCTGTTCTTCTGAAAGCACATCAGAATTATAAACAAGATTTTCCAGTGGCCAGGAAAGCACATCCTTGAACCAGGCCAGCACATCGCCAAAGGCCGATTGCCCTGCTTCCAGGCCCACGAGCCCTGGAATCACCGAACCATCTACCTGTCCGCAGATGCCGCGTACGGTATTATCTTTCACCACCTCTTTAGAAGATACAATGATATCGCAGGTAGAAGTTCCCATCACCCGCACCAGCGCGTGTTCGTCGATCTTGGCTCCCACTGCGCCCGAATGCGCATCGAAGGTCCCCACAGCGATAACGGTTTCGGTGGTAAGCCCAAGTTTATCTGCCCATTTCTGATTCAATTTTCCGGCAACCTCATCTGAAGTATAAGTTTCGTTATATAATCGATCTTTCAGATCGGCCAGGTAAGGATCAAGCTTGCTCAGGAATTCCTTCGGCGGAAGTCCGCCCCAGTCCTCATGCCACATGGCTTTGTGGCCGGCAGCACAACGGCTTCGTTTAAAACTGGCCAGATCCTCATGGTCTGAAATCAGGAAGGTCATCAAATCGCAATGTTCCATCCACGACCAGGCCGCTTCTTTCACCTTTGCATCTTCTTTTACCACGTGGAGGATCTTTGCCCAAAACCATTCAGAAGAATATATTCCGCCTTCATATTTGGTAAAATCCTCGCCTCCCCAGCTGCCAGCAAGGTGATTTATCTCATTAGCCTCTTCAATAGCGGTATGATCTTTCCAGAGCACCATCATGGCATTCGGGTTTTCTTCAAATCCTTCTTTCAGAGCCAGCGGCTGACCATCCTGTGTCACTGGTACTGGCGAAGAACCGGTGGTATCGATACAGATCCCCTTCACCTCTTCAGCTTTCACGCCGCTCTTCTTCACCACTTCTTTTATAGTGTTCTCAAGACCCTCAATATGATCTAAAGGATGTTGCCTGAATTGATTGGCAGCAGGATCACAATATTTCTTTTCTTTCCAGCGGGCGTACCAGTGAACGGCTGTCGCCATTTCTTCTCCGGTGGCTGAATTCACCAGCACGGCTCTCACTGAGTCGGTCCCGTAATCCAGTCCTATGACATAACTTTCCATCTAAATTCTTTTTTATTGTCTCAAATATAAGCTTCTGTTTTTAAAAGTGTGCATAAAACACTTATTATTTTTAACAGAACTTTTTATTTTCTCTTCAGTACAAGGATATTCACTGAATAAGGTGCCAGCTCTACTTCAGCTTCTTTCCTTTTAACTTTGATTTCGCTTTCCTTCGGAACAATGTTGGCGGGATTGTCGAAAGAATTTTCTGCAGTGAGGTCGTCGCTGTGCAATGTCTTCAGCACGGCTTTTGACCTGAAGCTGGCGCCGTAAAACTCGAGCTCTACCTCTTTTGTTTCTGCTGAAGTGTTCACCAATTTTACGATCACCTCATTCTTTTTGCTGTCTATTTCGGCAGAAGCATAAAGATCGTTCTGCCCGGTAAGGTCTTCCCCATCTTTGGTGACAGAAATTAGATCGGTTCCGCTATTGGTTGAAAACAGCTTCTGAACATAGTAGTTTACAGTGCCGTAGGATTTCAGATTATCGAACCAGATAAGGTCGGGCGTCCACTGCCATCCCTCCTTATGCGCCATTAAAGGTGCATATGAGCTGAGGTATACCACATCGGCATTTCTTTCGAGTCCCGTTATGAAAGCAGCTTCAGAAAGTGCGGTTTCCCAGTTGTTCTTGTTCTTTGGACTGGCAATAGCCACACTTTGTGCTGCATATTCCCCGGCAAAAACCTTAGGACCATTTCTATCATAATCATCATACCGGGTGGCATTTTCCCTGAACCATTTTGGCGGCTTGTAGTAATGTTCGTCAATAATCTCGGCATCCAGTTTCTTTAACTGTTCCCAGCCGTAGTCAAAATAATCTCCTTCAGGAAAAGGTCCACTTCCCGAAACTATAGTCATCTCCGGATATTTGTCCTTGATAGCCTTTTGAAAAACCTTGAAACGTTCTATATATTCTGAGCCCCATTGTTCATTTCCGACGCCGATGTACTTCAAATTAAATGGCTCCGGATGGCCCATATCAGCACGAATATTCCCCCATTTGGAATCGACAGGTCCATTTGCGAACTGAATAAGATCCAGAGCGTCCTGCACATAAGGATTCAGTTCATTCATCGGCACCAGTTCGCCGGTATTAAACTGGCACGCAATCCCAACGCCAAGGATAGGCAGTGGTTCCGCGCCTATGTCTTCTGCCAGCTGGAAGTACTCAAAATAACCAAGACCAAAACTCTGGTAGTAATCAGGAGTTAACCTATGGGCAAATTCAGTGTTCCAACGGTTTATCAGGACTTCCCTTTCTTCCACAGGGCCAAGTGTCTTTTTCCATTGGTATCTTTTATCCAAGGTTCTTCCCTCCACGATACAACCACCGGGAAACCTCAGGAACCCGGGATCAAGATCGGCCAATAACTGAACGAGGTCCTTCCTTAGTCCGTTTTTACGTCCCTTCCAGGTATCTTTAGGAAACAATGAGACCATATCAAGGTCGACTTCGCCGGTGCCCTTGAAGGTGATCTTCAGTTTTGCCTTTTCAGCAGTCTTACTGGCGGTAAGTTCTTTTTCATAAGTTTTCCAGGTTTTGGAATCAAGCAGCACCATGGTTTCTCCGATTACCTCATTATCATCGGTCACCAACTGGAATTTTACAGCCGATACCTTACTGTCCCTCTGGGCGGCCTGAAAAGAAAGGCGGTAAGAACTGCCTTCTTTGATGCCCATTCCGCGGTAGCCTTCATTCAGCAACACGTATCCCTTATCATCATTCACCTCAATACGTGCAAAATTGTGGTTTCCCGTTGTATCAGAATACCTGATAATATGGGCAATCCCTGATTCCTTATTAAAGGAATGCCGGTCGCTGTTGGGCTCTATCCATCCCATTTTCGGTAATTCGAATTCGAAAGAGCGGTTCTTTACTTTTTCAGCATACAATCCGCCATCAGCCGCAAAATTGATGTCTTCAAAGAAGATCCCGTACATGGTGGGCTGAACTTCAGCTATTTTGTTTCCTACATCTACCTTCAGCTCTGTTTCCTGTGCAGAAAGCATTGAAAGTCCGCAAAGGACGATCGCGGCTGTAGTAATTGATCTCCAGATATTTTTCATGTATATATACTAGTTAGGTTTGTTTTCGTTTTTCAAATGTGGCCATAGATCCTCACCCCACTGCAATTCCGCCACCCGCAGTTTGGGAATCCCGCGATCATTAGCATCG
>JBAWAB010000374.1:0-1792 GCA_049589035.1 Salegentibacter sp. | reverse complement strand
GACAAACTCAATAAGCTGGCTGAAAGCCGCATCAATGAGGAGGCAAAATAAATGCTGATTAAGAAAATGAAAAATGCCTGCAGATCTGCAGGCTTTTTATATCTTATCTTCTGACGATGATTTTCTTCGAAACCGATTCACCTTCTGAAAATACTTTGATAATATAAATTGCGCTACTTAATGGTTTTTTCAAATCGAGCAGAAGGCTTTTCTTTGTAGCTACATCGGAAAAAGTTTCTACTAATTGACCACCTATGCTATAAATGGAAATTTTCTCGATAGGAAGAAGTTCCGGATTGTCCAGTTTTATCTGATGTTTTTTATCCGCATAGGAAGCATCAAGTCTACTGGATATAATTCATGGTTGCTGTTTCACTATACTTCCGTCATTAAAGACAAGGTCATAGCGTTTATGATAGCCTGCCTCAAGTTCAGCCTGATAAGAAGCCTTTCTAAGATTATAATAACTGCTGTCTGAATTGTCTCGTAGGTAAATATTTATCTCAGCTGGAATATTCTCAAGTTTGGCAATTTTGACTTCTATCATACCCTTTTCGCTCGTCATCAAGCCTATTGGAAGAACCTGATCAATATTGAAATTCGGTACTCCCTGTATGATGAATTCCCCATCTCCGATCAACCAAAACATATCTTCATCGGTATTGTCCAAAAGAGGCGCATCGTAACCCAGGTCGTACCCATTCGAGGCATTAGCATCGGCAGTCACCAATAATTCCCTGTCATAACCTGTAGGAGAGTGGAAATTCAACCTTATTTTGTACCGGTTGTCTTTGTGAAACTTGTTTTCGTTGGATTTTTTATCGAGAGTCACGGGTTTTAGAAAGCGAATACTCGTGGTGTCTCTTTCCGATACGTATGCCCGGTACTTATTTTTGAACGTGATGTCACCACCCTGTATATTTTCCGTTTCTGAATTCCAACCCTGGTTTGCCGTATTGATAAAGAAGGCCTGCCCCACCGGAATATACGGCCCGGGTACTTTAAAGCCTTTCTCATTGGTAGAGGTGTTAATCCTGTCATCAGTAGCAATAGCGCGTACGGGGCCGGAGAGATTATACATGGCATAACCGCCAATGTAGCGCTGCAGGTAATGTGTATGACCGGAGAAATGATCCCAGTAATATAAAGTGCCGTTAAAAACGTTCTGAGTATTTGTTCCGCCGCTCACTGCTAAATGATCCAGGATAAACTCTCTTGCGTCAATGGCTGAAGGGTATGGGTTCCCAATGAGATAATTTTGTTCCGGAGCAATTCCGGTAAGGGTTATATCACCATTGTTCGGGAAACCTTTAAAGGTGTAATTCTGCTGAGTACTGATATCTGCATAGCCGGAAGTTCCTTTCATCGTGTAACCTTCCCCTATAAGTAGATCAGTTTTACTACCGATGCGCTCCCAGTCACTGTATTCATCTGCCTTCTTTTTGCGGAAGGTGTTGATCCAGTAATCACTAATCTTTATAGGAGTGGTCTTAGCGCCATCGGCCCACCAGTACTGCCCATTGAAATTTATAGGTTTCCATTTGCCGATACCTGTAGTTGATCCGTCGAACATCACTTCAGCGACTTTATATTTTAGGCTGGTAGCTGCAGGAATTACAGGAGAGCTCCAATAGTTGTAGTTATAACTACTGGCAGTTCCCTGCTGATCTATTTCGATGTGACCAGCACCTTCTGCAATACTACCGGTGGGTTGTATTAATTGTGATTCGCCATCGAGATCAATAATGCCCTTGGAACCATCAAGGCCAAGGTAATGGGTGATGGTCAGGCT
>JBAWAB010000373.1:0-2377 GCA_049589035.1 Salegentibacter sp. | reverse complement strand
TAATAACGCTAATTACGCGTCAATATTGGCATATTTGGCATTTTTCTCGATAAATTCTCTACGTGGTGGCACCTCATCGCCCATCAACATAGAGAAGATACGATCAGCCTCACTACTGTTATCGATGCTTACCTGTCTCAGTTTTCGGTGCTCAGGATCCATGGTAGTGTCCCAAAGCTGCTCGGCATTCATTTCCCCAAGACCTTTGTATCGTTGGATCTGAACTCCACCGCTATAACTTTCAGCGATCTCATCCCGTTCTTTTTCATTCCAGGCATAACGCTTCTTGGCTCCCTTCTTAACAAGGTAAAGCGGTGGCGTGGCAATATAGATATGCCCGCTTTCAATAAGCTCTTTCATATACCTGAAGAAGAAGGTGAGAATAAGGGTCTCAATGTGACTTCCATCCACATCGGCATCACACATGATTACGATCTTGTGATATCTTAATTTAGAAAGGTTCAGTGCTTTACTGTCATCTTCGGTACCAATGGTAACTCCAAGTGCGGTGTAAATATTCTTAATCTCCTCGTTGTCAAAAACGCGGTGAGTCATGGCTTTTTCTACGTTCAGGATTTTACCCCTTAGAGGCAAAATAGCCTGAAATTTTCGGTCTCGGCCCTGTTTGGCTGTTCCACCCGCGGAGTCTCCCTCAACAAGGAATACCTCACATTGCGTTGGATCCTGCTCTGAACAGTCAGATAATTTCCCGGGTAAGCCTCCAATGCTCATGGCGGTTTTACGCTGCACCATCTCACGGGCTTTCTTCGCCGCATTACGTGCCTGCGCCGCCAGGATTACCTTCTGAACGATAGTTTTGGCATCATTCGGGTTTTCTTCGAGGTAGTTCTCCAGCATTTCTGAAACCGCCTGAGAAACCGCAGAAGTCACCTCCCGGTTCCCTAATTTCGTCTTGGTTTGCCCTTCAAACTGAGGCTCAGCCACCTTTACCGAAATGATCGCCGTAAGACCTTCACGGAAATCATCTCCGGTGATCTCAAATTTCAACTTGTCCAGCATTCCGGAAGCATCAGCATATTTCTTCAAAGTGGTAGTCAAACCTCTTCGGAAACCTGAAAGGTGCGTTCCCCCTTCATGGGTATTGATATTGTTGACGTAAGAATGAAGGTTTTCATTGAAAGACGTATTGTAAACCATCGCCACCTCAACAGGAATGTCATTCTTTTCGCCTTCCATCGAAATTACCTCGGCAATTATCGGCTCACGGTTACCATCTAAAAATTTAATAAATTCCTTGAGTCCTTCTTCCGAATGGAAGGTCTCACCAAGGAATTCACCTTTCTCATCCTTGCTGCGCTTGTCGGTAAGAACAATCGTAATTCCACGATTCAGGAAAGAGAGTTCCCGCATCCTGCTGGCAAGGGTATCATAGCTGTATTCCAGGGTCTGCTGGAAAATAGTAGGATCCGGTTTAAAAGTAACTATGGTTCCGCTTAAATCGGTTTCCCCCACAGGTTTTACCGGATAGAGAGGTTTTCCTCTTTCATATTCCTGCTCCCAAACCTGGCCATCCCGGTAAACGGTGGCTTTCAGGTGATCAGACAGTGCATTCACACAACTAACCCCTACTCCGTGGAGTCCTCCTGATACTTTATAAGAATCTTTGTCGAATTTACCTCCGGCACCAATCTTGGTCATTACTACCTCTAGGGCAGAAACACCTTCTTTTTTATGAAGATCGATCGGAATACCCCGGCCATTATCTTCTACGGTGATAGAATTATCTTCATTTATATCGACTTTTATTGCATCACAGTGACCTGCAAGAGCTTCATCAATCGAGTTATCAACTACTTCGTACACCAGATGGTGCAATCCTCTCACGCCGGTATCACCAATATACATAGAGGGGCGCATTCGCACGTGCTCCATCCCCTCCAGGGCCTGTATACTATCTGCCGAATAAATGTGTTTCTTGGCTTCTTCGCTCATTATAATTGCTAATTAAATTCATGTGATTTGAATAACGAACAAATATAACAAAACGCATATTTTTAGCCTTCTGAAGCCTGATCTAAAGGCTTTAAGTTATTAACAATTTGTGAAAAAAGCCCGTGAAATGTTAAGGTTTTTACACCTCCTTTCACGGGCTAAACAAACCACACGCTTTTCTGGCTAAACACCGGCTATTTTCTCCAATTGTTTCTTCGCAGTGGAAGCTACGTGAGAAGTGTTTGCCCGTCCGCTGGGATCAAGATCTGCCTGCCATTTTGGAATCCATTTTTTGACGGTTTTAGCGGCACAATCCTGCGGATAATGACTGTGAAATATTTCCCTGTAGAAATACGCCTCCTTGGTTGTTGGAGTGTTATGAGGATATTTCAAAGCTGCAGTTTCCATTTCAACATCGCTCACC
>JBAWAB010000372.1:0-5384 GCA_049589035.1 Salegentibacter sp. | reverse complement strand
GAGCATTTTACGCCCGGAACAGAAATTGAAAAATTTCAAAAATCTATGGTTAAATTCCCCTGCAAGCATTAACCCTGATTTTCTTAAATTAGATTTAGAAAAACCCGGGAAATAAAATGGAGAAAGTAGTCGTACTCACAGGAGCAGGAATAAGTGCTGAAAGTGGCATACAAACTTTTCGTGATGCAGATGGCCTCTGGGAAGGACATGATGTTATGGAAGTTGCTTCGCCGCTGGGTTGGGAGAAGAATATGGAAAAAGTCCTCGAGTTCTACAATCAGCGCCGTCAGCAACTACTGAAGGTTCAACCCAACGCCGCTCATTTTGCCCTTGCCGACCTACAGGAGGCTTATGACGTAGAAATCATCACTCAAAATATCGATGATCTTCATGAAAGGGCGGGCAGTAAAAAGGTTACACATCTTCATGGGGAGCTACTGAAGGCCAGAAGCACCTTTGATGAAGACCTGGTGATGGACTGGAGAGAAGATATTAAAATTGGTGATTTTTGCGAGTTCAATTATCAGCTGCGGCCGCACGTGGTGTGGTTTGGAGAAGGTGTACCTATGTTCGAAAAGGCAATGGAAATCACAGCTCAGGCTGATATTCTTCTAATTGTAGGCACCTCCATGCAGGTGTATCCGGCAGCCGGACTGGTCGATTTTGCGCCAAAAGGAATACCTGTATATTTCATTGATCCCAAACCCAATATTTCAGCGCATGGAAATCTTCATATCCTTGCACAAAAGGCTTCCGTGGGAGTTCCTGAGGTGGTGAAAGAACTAAAAACCAAGGCCTCCTGAACCTCTCCTAAGAAATTACCGGGCTTATTTTTTAGATGGTTTTGAAGCATTATCTTTACGCTTTCAGAATTCCAACCAAAAAATTATCAAATGACACCTCTTAGCGCAATTTCTCCGATTGATGGCCGATACCATTCGAAAACCAAAGCTCTCTCGGCTTATTTCAGCGAAGAAGCTCTTATAAATTACCGAGTCAAAGTTGAAGTGGAATATTTTATTGCTCTTTGTGAGCTGCCGCTGCCTCAGCTTAAGAATGTGGACAAGTCAATTTTTCCTGAACTCCGGGCCCTCTATAAGAATTTTACGCCGCTCGATGCGCAGGCCATAAAAGGGATTGAGAGGATCACCAATCACGATGTAAAAGCTGTAGAATATTTTTTGAAGAAGGAATTTGAACGGCTCGGGCTGGAAAAATCCAAGGAGTTCATCCATTTTGGCCTTACTTCTCAAGATATCAATAATACCGCCATTCCTTTAAGTCTAAAGGACGCTATTCAGGAGCAATATTTACCTGCACTTGCAGAAGTGATCGATAAGTTAAAAGAGATGGCTAAGGAATGGGCAGAAATTCCGCTGCTCGCAAGAACGCACGGACAACCCGCCTCTCCTACCCGTTTGGGAAAAGAAATTGACGTATTCGTGGTTCGTCTGGAATCGCAACTAAATTTTCTGAAGGGGATTCCGCATGCCGCAAAATTTGGTGGCGCCACCGGAAATTACAACGCTCACCAGATCGCCTATCCTGATATCGACTGGAAAGCATTCGGCAACGATTTTGTGGAAAACCGGCTGGAGTTGCACCATTCTTTCCCCACCACTCAAATAGAACATTACGATCATATGGCTGCACTCTTTGACGCTTTAAAGCGCATCAACACAGTGCTCATTGACCTGGACCGCGATATATGGACCTATGTCTCTATGGATTATTTCAAACAAAAGATAAAGGCAGGCGAGATAGGTTCTTCGGCTATGCCTCATAAAGTAAATCCTATCGACTTTGAGAACAGTGAAGGAAATCTCGGCATCGCCAATGCTATTTTCGAACATCTGTCTGCAAAGCTCCCGGTAAGCCGTTTACAGCGAGACCTCACTGATAGCACGGTGCTTCGGAATATCGGAGTACCTATTGCACATAGTATTATTTCTTTTACTTCTACACTCAAGGGCCTGAATAAATTACTGCTGAATGAGGATAAACTGAATGCCGATCTCGAGGCTAATTGGGCCGTGGTTGCTGAAGCCATTCAGACCATTTTGAGACGCGAAGCTTACAAGAATCCTTATGAAGCGCTGAAAGGCCTGACCCGTACCAACAAGAAGATCAACAAAAAAAGCATTGCTGAGTTTATCGAAAGCCTTGATGTTTCCGAGACGATCAAAAAGGAATTGAGGGCAATTACACCCCAAAATTACACCGGGATATAAAACTCCGGAAAATTACAATTCAACAAAAAATGCCCGGCAAAAACCGGGCATTTTTTATTCAGATTTTTCTGTTATAGAGTTATTTTTCTGCGGAAATTTTGTCGTGTTTCTGCTCAATTTCATCCTTAAACATTCCGGCTACTCCCTTTAGTCCGTCAAAATTGATATCGCCTTTTTCCAGAGATTTGACGAGTTTCAGGATCTTTCCGGGATTCATATCCTTACCCAAAACCCTGGCGACACCTACTCCACGATTGTCGTCGTAGCCAAACAGGATCACCTCATCAATAGCGTCTTCCTTGCCGGTGAAATAGATCTCCGCTTTACGGTCGTTAGAACCATATTTCATTAAAAGCTGGTACTTTTCATTGGAAAGTATGTTCTGTAACTTTTGCTTCTCAGCCTGGTATTGCTGCAAATCGGAAGTGTCTTTTTTGATCGGAAACGCCAGCAGGTTCACCTTTTTCACCGTCTCCAGCGTAGCCAGTTGTTCCTCATTGAGAGTTTCGGTATTGGCGAACATGCTGGTAGGAATATCTATAGCTATAAACCTGTTGCTTTCCTGGTTGTTCACAAAATACTGCTGAAGGCTCGTCTCACTGTTACAGCTCCCCAGCAGGAAAGATGTAAGTATTATAAATAAAGCTTTTTGAATTTTCATGGCTTATGATTTATTTTCAACATTCTTTAATTCTTCAGCTCCCGGAACCTTCAGATCGGCAGTGAGACGGGATAGCTGGGAAAGATCGATCTCTCCCGTAATACTCAGGATTACCGAGATAGGTTCTCCATCTTTGTGGCCCTCCATGAACATAAAGAGTTCACTCACGTAATTGTCGTTTTTTCCGGGTCTGGAGTAGAATTTGATATTCTTGTCACCCTCGCTCACCCTCATTAATTGCTCAAGGGAGCCTTTCTGCAGGTAAGTCTTAACATCGGTTGCCATCTGCTTACGCACATTGCTGTCTTTAGAGGTGAACACCCTTATCTCTTTCAGGTCTTCTATCATCTTTAAATATTGACGTGCCTCGGGATCACTCTCACTCAGGTCTACTTTTGCCAGCATTTTAAACATCTTGCTGGTGATGATCATGGCGTCCACGTCCTTCATATTTTCATATTTGTCGAAAGACTGCCCTATCGAGAGCAATGGCGCCAGACCAAGTACAAATGCAATTATTAATTTTCTCATGATTTCTGGTTTTACTTTTCTATAAATTTATCGGTTGCTGTATTCAATTCTTTCAGGTAAACGAGATCCTCGCTGCCCTGGTTCATATATTCTGAAACCAACTTCAAGGTTTCTTTGGTCTTTTGAAGGGCCAGTTCCTGATCTCTTATCGTGCCAAGATCACTAGAGCTTCCACTGAAATCCTTGTCCTGGTAAAGGAAAAGGCCAAGAGCCAAAATAACCGTTGCCGCAATGCCAGTCCAGAAATAATCTACCTTACGGCTTTCCAAAACCGGCTTCTCGGTTAAACTTTCCATGCGAACCTGCTCCACGTAACCAAAGAGGATCCGGTAGGTTTCGAGGTGCTGTGGCACCTGGTGGGAAGCGAAGTATTCTCTCAGAGCTTCTTCTTCAGCCAGGCTGGTTTCCCCGGCATCATATTTCCCGATTAGTTTTTCAATTTCCCGCAATTCCATAATTGTGTTTTTTCATCAGACTTTCTCTTATTTTTTTCCGTGCCCTGGACAGTGCTACCCTTATAGCCGTTGGGTTCATTTGCATAATTTCGGCTATTTCTTCAAAGTCATACTGTTCTACATCTCTTAGTTGAAAGATCAGTTGCTGTTGTTCGGGCAATTCCTTCAGGATCTTTTCAACCCAGCTCATTTCATCTTTGACCTCCAGTATTCTTTGTGCCGAAACCGTGCCGCTGTCATAGTTTTGATGAACGATCCTTAAATGATTGTTCTGCTTCAGCTTTAGCTGGTCCAGGCAGTGATTCTTGGTTACGGTCATCGCAAAGGCTTCAATGTTGGCATAATCCTTGATTTTTTCTCTGCGATTCCATAATTTCAGGATCACTTCCTGCGTGGCATCTTCCGCAGCCTCTCTGGAGGTAAGCAGGCGAAGCGCCAGGCGATACATTTTATCCTTTACAGGATTGATGATATTCAGGAAGGTTTGTTGTTTCATTATAAGCTCGGTTAGTTGTTATAACCTTCGTACCCTTACGACGAATAGGCAAAGCATTTGTTACAGAAAATTTTGAAATAACGTAATTAACACTATTTTAGCATTTCTCTATTAACTTTAAATAACCTTTAGAAAAATATGAAATTAAACAGATTATTACTTCTTTTTGTTCTAACCTCCGGAGTTTTCCTCACTTCCTGCTCAAAAGACAACAATGATGAAGTGAAGAAGGTAACTCCTGGCGAACAAAATCAAGGGGAGACAAGAAATCTTGAAGTAGAAAATTTCATCTATGCCGGGATGAACGAAATCTACCTATATAAAGCAAATGTTCCCGAACTTGCCGATAATCATTTTACCACTCAAACCGCCCTGGACGATTACCTGGCCGGATTTGCAGATCCCGAAGACCTTTTTTACAACGGTCTGGTAGATTCCGCCAACGACCGCTTCAGTTTTCTGTCAACCGACTATGTGGCCCTTGAGAAAATGCTTTACAGCGGTACCACAACTTCCTCAGGAATGGATTACGGGTTAAGCCTTTATTCTAATACTTCAAATAAAGTCCTGGGATACGTTCGCTATGTTTCTCCTAACTCCCCTGCTTCCGAAGCAGGCCTTGAAAGAGGGGATATCTTCACCCAGATCAATGGAGAACAGTTGACCAAAGAAAATTATCAACATTTAATCGGGCTTGAAAGCTGGACCCTTACCATGGGGAAACTTCAGAATGGCAGCATTGTAGATACCGATGAGACTGTAGATATCACCAAACGGGAATATACCGAAGATCCTGTTTTTATGACCAAAGTGCTCGATGTAGATGGCCAAAAGGTAGGATACCTTATGTACAACGGCTTTATTTCTGATTTTGATGCTGAACTGAACAATGCCTTCGCCGATTTCAAAGCTGAAGGAATTACCGATCTTGTGCTTGACCTTCGCTACAACGGTGGTGGTTCCGTAGAAACTTCAGTTGATCTTTCCAGCATGATCACCGGCCAATTTGA
>JBAWAB010000371.1:0-7369 GCA_049589035.1 Salegentibacter sp. | reverse complement strand
AATCTTTTACTTTAGAAATACTTTAGAAAGGAGCGCTAATTTTATAATTAAAATCACGCTTGTGAAGTCAAAATTGCTCCTGCTACTGTGTCTTTTCCTGCTGCAATCCGGTTTTGGCCAAAATCGGTCACTGGATTATTTTCTGAATTCTGCGGAACAGAATAATCCGAATTTACAGGAAAATAGAAACCTTCAGAAAATTGGTCAATTTCAGAACCAGCTTATCAATGCGCAGAATAATTCGGTGCAGGTGGATGTCACTTCCGAAGTTATGGTGGCGCCCTATTTCAACAACAACGGCCATTTCATTGACGTGACCACGCAGCCTTCGCCCGATTCCTATGGCTATGCCGAGCCGGTGACGAATGGGGCTCTGTATTCCGCGCAGCTAAATATTACCAAAGACATTTTTAACCGGGCCACGGTTCAGAACCTGTTGTTTCAGAATAAGTTAAAGAATAAAGGATTACAGCTTTCTTCGGAAGAGATCAAACATCAGGTGCGCCGGAATATTACCAATGCTTACATCCAGGTGTATCACCTGCAGGTGAAGGAAGAGATCACCCGTGATATCATCAGCGATCTTCAGAACCGGCTGAAGGTAGTGGAGGTTTTGGTGAAAAACGGCATTCTTATGCAAAGCGATTATTTGCTGCTGCAACTGGAGGTCGAGAATAAAAAGCTGGAACTGGAGCAAATAAAGAATGATCTCAACTCGAAATTTCTGGAACTTAATAATGCCAGCGGCATTGGGTCTACCGCAATTCAAAAATTAGAAGAGCCCGACATTGTTGTTGCGCCGCCACCACAGGGATACCTTACCGACAGTCTGCCATCTCCCTCAGATGTTCGGCGCTATGTCTACGATAGCCTGAAAATATCAAGGGACAGCCTGGCTCTTCCCCAGAGGCCGATCGATACTGCAGGTTACCATTTTCAGCGTAAATACAGGAATGACAGCTTACAGTTGGTGGCCGAAAAGAAGGTTTTTGAAAATAAATACAAGCCGCAGGTTTCGGCCTATGGAAATACGGGGCTGAATGCGGTAGATCTCGACAGGCTGGCTCATCACCTCGGCTTTAGTGCGGGTTTAAAACTCACCGTTCCTATCTACGATGGCGATCAGAGAAAAATAAACGAACTGCAAAATAAGCTGAAACAGGAGAACCTTGATTATCGCCTGCAAAACGACAAACTTAAAAAGAAGAATACTCTGGAAAGTCTTCAGAAGCAGATGAATTCCATTCAGAAAAGCCTGGTGCTTATCAATGCTCAACTCAGGAAACAGCAGAATATTCTGGAAATTTACAAGGGAAAGATGGTGCAGGGACAGGTCTCCATTATTGACTATCTGAAAGTCGTGGAAAATTACAAGATGAATGTTGAGACAAGGCTGCAGATGAAAATCAACCTCTGGCTGCTGCAAAACGAATATAACGCCACAAACTGGTAGATTATGAGAATGATATATAAGACGAAATTGCTGATTTTCGCGGTTTTCTTCGGAATTTTTGCCTGTAAGAACAATTCCACAGAAAATACCGAGGTCACGGCGCCTGTGAAGGTGAAAACGGCGAAGGTAGAACAACAGGATATCAGGGAATACCTCACCTTTACAGGGATTACCCGCTATCAAAAAAGGGAAGATATTAAGGCCAGCGTTACCGGATATATTTCCTGGATGCCGCATGAACGTGGAGACCACATCAGAAAAGGAGAGGCTTTTGCCACTATTCGCACCAAGGAACAGGATGCGCTTCACGAGGCCGTGAAGATCGATAGCAGCCTGGCGAAATTTACGAAGCCCATCAGCGTGTTAAGCAATGCCAGCGGAGTGATCTCAAAGCTGAAAGTAGTTGCGAATGACTACGTTTCTGAAGGAGATGTATTGGCCAGTATTTCCCAGCCCAATACATTGGTAGTACAGGTGAGTGTTCCTTTTGAATATGAGAATAAAGTGAAAGTAGGAACACCTTGTACGGTGATCTTGCGGGGACATCCTGAAATACATTCAAAAATCAGTTCGGTTTTAACCAGCACCGATTCTATTGGACAGGCGCAGCATTATCTCGTACGTCTTCCCGGCGAGAACTTGCCCGAAAACCTCAATGTACAGGTGAAGATCGTTTCAAATGAGGCAAAAAATGCCATGACCATTCCTAATGCTGCTCTCCAAACCAATGAACTCCTCACCGATTATTGGGTGATGAAAATTGTGAATGATACCCTCGCCATTAAAAAAAGTGTGACACCTCTTGTTGAAACCGACTCTCTGGTTCAGATAAAATCTGATGAGGTACAGCTGCAAGATCGGGTAATCACCGAAGGAGCTTACCAAATGCAGGATTCCACACGAGTAAGCATCGAGAACTAATGAAGAACATGCACTCAAAATATAAATATCCGCTTCTTGCCATTGGGGTACTGTTGCTGGCTGCCGGGGTTTTTACCTACCGCAGCATGCAAACCGGTTTGTTCCCGAACATCACCTTTCCGAAGATTAAGGTGATCGCCGATGCGGGGCAGCAGCCGGTAGATAAAATGATGACGGCTGTTACCATACCGTTGGAAAACATCATAAGGCGCACCGAGGGCCTTAAGTACATAAGGAGCAGCACCTCGCGGGGAAGTACCGAAATTTCTGTATTCCTGGACTGGAATATGGATGTCAATACAGCCAAGGCACAGATAGAATCTTACATTCAGCATTCGAAGGATGAAATTCTGCCCAATACCAGCTTTACGGTAGAAAAGATGAATCCTTCCATACTACCGGTAATGGGCTATTCGGTGGAAGGAGATGGAAGCCTGTCTCAAGTGGAGCTGAAGAAAATTGCCAAATACCAGATTAAACCTTACCTGCTGGCCACGCAGGGAGTTTCAGATATTGTGGTGATCGGCGGAAAGGACAAAGAGTATGAAATTGAGCTAAAGCCTTACGCTATCGAAACCCTGGGCATTCCACTGCAAGCGGTGAAAGATGCCATCGATAAATCCAATATCCTTGAATCTAACGGCTTTATTAGCGATTACAACCGCATGTACCTCAGCCTTACCAACAATGCCGTGGGCAACCTGAAAGATCTTCAGAATATTGTGGTAAAAAGTACGCCCAGCCGGGTAATTCAGCTGAAGGATATTGCCAGCATTAAAGTGAACGAGGCGAAAGAATACGTACGGGTACTGGCTAATGGTAAAAATGTGCCTCTTATTGCAGTGGTAAAGCAGCCGAACGCCAATCTTATTGAGGTCAATGATCAGATTGAGAAAAAGGTAAGTGAGCTTGAAAAGATCCTTCCCAAAAAGGTGAAGCTGGTGCCTTTTTATAAGCAGGCGAATTTTGTGAATTCCAGTATTAAAAGTATCAAAGATGTGCTTTGGATCGGGCTGGTTCTGGCTATTCTGGTGGTGATCGCCTTCCTGAGGTCCTTCTCGGCCAGTATGGTGGTGGTCTTCACCATACCTGTGAGTCTCGCCCTCACGCTGGTGGTTATGAATGCTGTGGGATACACCTTCAATATCATGACCCTGGGAGCCATCGCTGCCGCCATTGGACTCATGATAGACGATGTGGTTATTGTGATCGAGCAGATTCATAAGCTTCGGGAAGAGCACAGGGATAAATCGATGAGCTGGGCGGCGCGGGAAGCAATTTCGCATCTTTTTCCTGCAATGGTAGGCTCCTCTCTAAGTACCATAGTGATCTTTGTGCCTTTCGTGATGATGACAGGCGTTGCGGGCGCCTATTTCCAGGTGATGGCCTATAGCATGATCATAGCTCTGGCCTCTTCCTTTTTCGTGACCTGGATCCTGGTGCCGGTTTTGGCGGTGCTTTTTTCCCGCGGAAAAAAACTGAAGCATAAAAATGAGCCACGAACCGGCTGGATCCATAAGGTGTTGTCGTATCCCGTGATCGGGATTGCCTTCGCCCTTATCTGCATCCTGATCATCATATTCCTGCCTTCGCGTCTGCCTTCAGGATTTCTTCCTGAAATGGATGAAGGCAGTATCGTGCTGGATTACCGCAGCCCGGGCGGCACCACTCTTGAAGAGACCTCCAGAATGCTTGGCGTGGTCAACCGTATTCTGGATAATCAGCCCGAGGTGGAAGCTTATTCTGCCCGGCTGGGAACAGAATTAGGCTTTTTTATTACTGAACCTAACAGCGGCGATTACCTGATAAAGCTGAAGGATAGCCGTAACAAATCTACCATGGAAGTGGCCGATGAGATCCGTAAAAAGATCGAGGCGGTGCTTCCGCAGCTGGAAGTTGATTTTGGTCAGGTGATAGGCGATATGCTGGGCGACCTGATGAGTTCTGCACAACCAATAGAGATCAAGGTGTTTGGCGATAATGCCCAGAAGTTGCAGGAACTTTCCCGAAAGATCGCTTCCGAAGTAGAAGAAGTGAAGGGAACAGCCGATGTGAATGACGGGATTATTGTGGCGGGACCCGATATTGAAATTGATCCTAAGAACGAAGCTTTGGCCCGCGTTGGTTTAACGCCTGCCGACCTTCAATTGCAGCTGCAAACCAGGATACAGGGCGTGGTGGTAAGTACTATGATAGACAATCAGCAGGTAATCGATATTCGCATGATGTATCCTGGCACCTACCACAATTCTATTGCAGATCTCCGGAAGATGTCGGTAGTTTTACCCGACGGTTCGCGGGTGCCCATGAAGAACCTGGCCGATATTCAGATGAAAAAAGGAGTGGCGCAGGTACATCGCGAAAACCTGAAATCTATGGGAGTGGTAACGGCAAGATTGGCCAATCGCGACCTTGGTTCCACCTTGACCGACATTAAAAAGCGGTTGTCTCAAAACTTGAGTCTCCCCGCCAGCTATCATATTGAATACGGCGGATCTTACAAAGAACAGCAGCAGGCTTTCAGCGAACTGCTCATGATCCTCATCGCGGCGGTGCTGTTAGTCTTTATTGTTATCCTTTTTCTTTTCAGAAAACTGAAGGTCGCCGGCGCCATTGTGGTGATCGCAGTACTGGGTGTCGCCGGTAGTTTGCTTAGCCTTTTTATCACCGGAACACCGCTGAATGTGGGTAGTTACACCGGAATTATCATGATAGTCGGGATCATTGGGGAGAACTCGATCTTTACTTACAGGCAATACCAGGAGATCGAAGAAAGCCGAAGCCATGAGGAAAAGATCGAATATTCCATCGCGGCCAGGCTACGTCCGAAACTGATGACCGCTTTTGCGGCAATTATGGCACTAATTCCGTTGGCTCTTGGAATTGGAGCGGGCGCACAGCTGCATCAGCCTCTGGCTATCGCCGTAATTGGCGGAATGGTCTTTGCTTTGCCGTTATTGCTGGTCGTGTTACCTACAATTCTGAAACTCATTAAAGAATAATTTTTGATGCTGAATTTGCCCAATTTCACCTGCTTCGGAAGTGAAAAAAGCAGAAAACCTGAAACCAATGCATGCTTCAGCTGAATTTTCCTTTATTTAGAGGAGAAGCATCACATACTCTTTTAACTATGAAGATCTTAATTGCCGAAGACGAGCAGGCACTGCAATCCTCCATCAGGACTTATCTTGAGAAAGAGAATTACTTGTGCGAAACGGCTTCAGACTTTGAAGAAGCTTCCTACAAGGTCTCTTTGTATGAATATGACGTGATCCTTCTCGACCTTAACCTGGTGACGGGCAGCGGCATTGATATTCTTAAGAAATTGCGGGAAAAGAACAGCAATTCCGGAGTGATCATTATTTCGGCCAATAATTCTCTGGAAGATAAACTGCTGGGGCTTGACCTGGGCGCCGACGACTATATTACCAAGCCTTTTCACCTCGCCGAGCTCAATTCCCGCATTAAGGCCGTGCTGAGGCGCGGCAAATTTGGCGGAAGCGAATGCCTTAGCTTTAATGAGATCAGGGTAGATACTGCTGCCAAGACGGTCTTTATAAGTGATGAACCCATTGAGCTTACCCGCAAGGAATACGATCTTTTGGTTTTCTTTATCACCAATGAAGGCCGGGTGCTTTCCAAAGAGATCATCGCCGAGCATCTTTGGGGAGATCACAGCGACATGCTGGATAATTTTGATTTTATCTACGTGCACATCAATAACCTGAGGCGGAAACTTACCACTTCGGGAGCAAAATATATTAAAACGGCCTACGGCAGTGGCTACAAATTCATCGACGAATAAATCTTGGATAAAGACAAAGAAAAAATATCGCTTCTGAAGAAAACCTCCCGGTACTTCCTTCTTATCAATGCTTTTTTGATGTTACTGGGCACGGTGGTGCTCTATTTCTACACGCGAAGCATCATGCAAAACGAGGTGGAAGAGGAGCTCTATTCCCGCAGTTTCCGGCTGGAACATTATGTCTCTTCCAATTCTCAGGTAATAGAACTTCCGCCGGTGTTTGAAGTTAAGGAAGTGGAGCATCTGCGGCCTGAGGTCATTAAAGACACGCTTATTTATGATCCGTCGCAGGACGAGATGGAGAAGTTCCGGGAGCTTACCACCTATCGCAACCTCAACGGAAACAATTACCAGATCATCGTGAGAAGCATGATGGTAGAAACCGAAGAGATCATTCTTATCATCTTCTTTTTGTTCTGCATAATTCTGCTGATCATTTTTCTCTTTCAGTTTTACTTCAACCGGGCGTGGTATAAGCGGCTGTGGAAACCATTTTTTCTGAATTTAGAGAAGATGAAGCAATTTTCCCTGCCGTCGAATCCGAAGGTAGAACTGGTGCAGAGCGATATTCTAGAATTTAGCGAACTGAAGGATCAAATGGAGGAGTTGATGCAGAAGGTGAATTCAGATTATCAAAATCTGAAGCAGTTTACAGAGAATGTTTCCCATGAGCTGCAAACTCCGTTGGCGGTCATGCAGGCCCGGATCGAAAACCTTCTGAACGGGCATCATCTCGACACGGAACTTTTCAGCCAACTTACCTCCCTTCAAAAAGACCTGCACCGGTTGGCACAGCTCAACAAGAAAATGGTACTGCTCACGAAGATCGAAAATAAGCAATTCAGCAATTCAGAAAAGATAGATTTGAATCTGATGCTGAAGGAAGCACTCGAAAATTTTAGGGAATTGACCGTGGTTCCGCTCTGCCTTCAGGAGGAAAATGAGTTAGAAATAATTGGAGAGCCACAATTGGCGCAAATTCTGGTGAATAATCTCATCTCTAATGCCGTGAAGAATTGCGCTAAAGAGGGAGAGGTGAAATTGGTCATTTCAGGCTCCTCTCTTGAAGTCAGGAATTCCGGGGAAAAAGCCATTGAGAATTCGGCCGATCTCTTCAACCGTTTTTCCAAAGGAGAACGCAGTCCCGGCACGGGCCTCGGGCTGGCTATCGTAAAAAAGATCTGCGAGCT
>JBAWAB010000370.1:0-5835 GCA_049589035.1 Salegentibacter sp. | reverse complement strand
ATGATCTATTCAATTAGAGAAAGCAGGTAAAACTTTGAGTTTCATGCCGTACCTTTGCACGAAATTAAACTTCACACTTTGAGTTTTCAGGACCTAAATTTAAACACCCCTTTACGCAATGCTTTGGAAGATCTGAATTTTCAGACTCCAACTCCCATTCAGGAACAGGCATTTTCATCGATCATGTCTGGAAGGGATGTGGTGGGAATTGCACAGACGGGTACAGGAAAAACCTTCGCGTACCTATTGCCATTATTAAGAATGCTGAGATATTCGGAACAAAAGAATCCGCGTATTCTTATTATGGTTCCCACCAGGGAACTGGTTGTACAGGTGGTTGAAGAGATCGAAAAACTGGCGAAGTATATCAATGTGAGAGTTGCCGGAGTTTACGGTGGAGTCAATATCAACACGCAGCACCAGGACTTAATGCAAGGCCTGGATATTGTGGTAGCAACTCCCAGAAGGCTTTATGATCTTGTTTTGAGAAGGGCAGTTCAATTGAAATCGATCCAGAAATTCGTGATCGATGAAGTGGATGTGATGTTGGATCTTGGTTTCAAATTCCAGGTGAATAATATTATCGAGCTTCTTCCTAACAACCGGCAAAGCATTATGTTTTCGGCGACGATGACCGAAACTGTGGAAGAAATGATCAATGCCAATTTCAAAACTCCTGAAAAGATTTCAGTAGCCGTAAGTGGTACCCCATTAGAAAACATAGATCAACGAGGATATAAAATCCCTAATTTCTACACGAAAGCTAACCTGTTAAAACATTTACTAACCGATGATGAGGCTTTTCATAAGGTGCTCATCTTTCTTGGCGACAAGCGAATTGCAGACAGGCTGTATGAAAACTTAAGTGAAGAATTTCCTGGTGAAACAAGTCTTGTACATACCGGCAAAAGCCAGAATTACAGGTTAAAAAGTGTTGCTGATTTTGATGAAGGTGACTCCCGAATTATGATCGCTACAGATGTAATGGCTCGTGGTCTTGATATTGAGAACATTTCACATGTGGTGAATTTTGACACTCCACAGTATCCTGAAAATTACATGCACAGAATTGGTAGGACGGGACGTGCCGAGAAAAAAGGACATTCACTATTATTCACTACTGAAAGCGAACAGGAATATTTGGATGCTATCGAAGAATTAATGAAAATGGAAGTTCCGAAGTATGAACTACCTGAAGAAGTTGAGATCGCTACAGAATTGATCCCCGAAGAAAAACCAAGGGAGATTGAGATCAATAATCCGAATTCTTTGGTGGAAGAAGCCGGACCTGCCTTCCATGAAAAAAAGGAAAAGAACAAAAAGGTTAACCTTGGTGGATCTTACAGACGGGAGATCGCAAAAAAATATAAAAAGCCCAAGACCCGGGGCGATAAGCACGCCAACCGAAATAAGAAGAAATAAAAAAAGGAGGCCAATTGGTCTCCTTTTTTTTGCTTTAATCGTCAAGCTGAACTTGTTTCAGCTTCTCTAAGAAGAAATAAATCTTTCCGAGATCCTGAAATAAACCTGCCTGTTGGCAGACAGGTTCAGGATGACATCAAGTATTTTTGATCAATTTAACTTCTGTTCTTTCTCTTCGCAGCTTTTGCAGCTCGCTTTTCTTTCAAATTCAATACAGGCTCCTTCTTAGCCGAATTCTTAGAAGGTGATTTTTCTTTTCCCATGATTTCTATGATTAGAATTAACTTCTAAATGTAGTGAAAGTTTTAATTGATCGATGCTATTTTTTTGCTGAAACCTACGCCTGAATTTTCACTTTATCCAGTTCTTCGTTTCGCATCCAGTTCAACACAAAAGTTGCAATACGACCCGTTATAAAAGCAAAACCTCCAAAAATCGGTGGCAATAAGGTTAATTTCAAACCTCCTGCGAAAAGGCTTGGATTTATATCTCCAATAGCTTCAAATGCATCAAATACCTGGATAAGTCCAATTAGCTGACTGAATAATCCGATTACCAATGCCAGTAACGCCACTTGATTTACAAGGGAAACAGATTTTTTGAAAACATGAGGTGAAGCTTTCAGTTTCATTACAGCTCTTACAATGAGAAAGATCATCAATAGAAACAGGAGTATAATGAGCGACATTTGAAAAGGCCCTCCTTCCTGGATTCTTGCGTATAGAGTTCCGAAAAATCCCTGTTGCTGTGCGAGGTAAATAAATAATGAAATCATAAATGCGTTTTAGTGATTAATACCCGAAATTACATCCTAAGCTCCTCTTATTTCAAAATTTGCGATGAACTACAATTTAAGCAAGCTATTTTACTATTTGTTCTGTTGAAATTACAAATTATGCTGTATACCCTTCCAAACCCGAAATTTGTCGCAAAAATTTTCAATAACAGATATTTAATCGCATTTTTAGGTTTTTAATGAAATCGGGAAAGACAATTTTTAAACTTGGCCAACGCTTTTTAATCCATATGTCATTATGGATAATAGTCTTGCTTTTCTTTAGTTTCTTCTTTGGTGTTGATGGTGCCGATTTTAAAACCTTGCTCATATTCTCGGCCTTTTTTCTTCCTGTAACCATAGCTACCACCTATGTATTCACCCATAACCTTATTCCAAATTACCTGCTCCCGAAACGATATTTCAAATTCGCCCTCTATTCCATCTATACTTTCATAATTTCAGCGATTTTTATCATTTTATCGGCCTTCTATGCGCTTGTGATCGTGTTAGGTTTAGAATGGAACGATCAATTTCCTGTATCGAAAAGCCTGTTTTATATCATGATCACTATTTACCTGGTGGTTGTGATCGTTTCAGCTTTTAGTCTGTTGAAAAACAACTATGCTTCCGTTGCGAAGAATGAGGAACTCAAGACCCGCATTCTGGAAGCTCAATTAAAACTGAAGGAGCAGGAACTTCAATACTTGAAAATGCAGATCCATCCGCATTTTCTTTTTAATACGTTGAATACTATCTATGGTTTGAGTTTATCAAAAAATGAGAAGACCCCTGAAATGATCCTTCAACTTTCAGATCTTTTAGATTATATCCTTTACCAAACCAAAAAGCCATTGGTAAAACTTCAGGACGAGATCAACCACATTCGCAATTATATTGAGCTGGAAAGAAGACGCTTTCAGGATACTATGGAGGTTAAATTTGATTGTGATCAAATTCCTTCTAATATCGAATTAGCACCCATGCTGCTTTTACCTTTTGTAGAGAATAGTTTTAAGCACGGAAAAGGTAACGATGGAATACTTAAAATATTGATCAGTATAAAATTAGAAGCCGAAGAACTGGATTTCAGAATCGTAAATTCGATTCAAAACAGATCTGAAATTAACACTAGCCCGGGAATTGGTCTTCAAAATATAAAACGCAGATTAGATATTCTTTATAGCGATAATTATCACTTGAATATCGAGAATAACAAAGAATCTTTTAATGTTTTGCTCAGGTTGAATACTGCAAAAACCCCTACTGATGTCAGATAAAATAGGATGTATTATTGTTGATGACGAACCGGTAGCGCTGGATATCATCGAAAATCACCTTTCAAAGATAGATAAGATCAAGATCATTGGAAGATGTCGAAATGCTACCGAAGCATTTAACATGATCAACGCCAACAAAACTGACCTCATTTTTCTGGATATCAGTATGCCAGGAATTTCTGGAATCTCTTTTGCGAAGTCAATCAACAAGGACATCAAAATCATTTTCACCACGGCGTATCGTGAATATGCGGTAGAAGGTTTTGATCTGCACGCAGTAGATTATCTTTTAAAACCAATTTCTTTTGACCGCTTACTTGATGCCGTCAACAATTTTCAGCGGGTTCATTTAGATCCAGAAGTTTCAAAAGTCCGGAATGAAGTATCAACTGATTTTATTTTTGTGAAGATCGACCGGAAGAAGTATAAGATAGATTTCTCGAAAATTCTATGGGTAGAAAGCCTTAGCGACTATCTTAAAATTGAAACTTCAGATGGCCCAAAGGTCACAAGGGAAACAATTTCTTCAATAGAGATGAAACTACCTCCTTCTAAATTTATAAGAATACATAGGTCTTTTATTATTGCCATAAAGCAAATAGAATCTTATTCAAATGAAGAAGTAGTCATTCAAAATAAATCCATCCCAATTAGCAGAACTTACAAGGAACAAGTACTCAAAACACTGGAAAAATTTCAATAAAAAACCACCCGCTAAAGGTGGTTTTCTAATTCGTTTTATTCTGATGTCACCTCGAGTGCAGTCGAAATGTCACATCGAGCGAAGTCAAGAGGTTTTACACGTGCAGCGCTCGATTATCGGTAGCGGCAAGAGCAGCTTCCTTCACAGCTTCAGCGAAAGTTGGGTGAGCGTGGCTCATCCTGGAAATATCTTCGGCAGAAGCACGGTACTCCATGGCAGTTACGGCTTCAGCAATAAGATCGGCCATACGCGCGCCTATCAAATGTACGCCAAGCACTTCATCAGTCTTTTCATCGGCAAGGATCTTCACAAATCCATCGAGATCTCCGCTGGCCCTGGAACGCCCAAGTGCACGCATCGGGAATTTGCCTTCCTTATAGTTCACACCTTCTTCCTTCAATTGCTCTTCGGTTTTACCAACCGCGGCAACTTCTGGCCAGGTGTAAACCACACCCGGAATAAGATTGTAATCTACATGAGGTTTTTGTCCGGCCATGGTTTCGGCTACAAAAGTTCCTTCTTCTTCAGCCTTATGTGCGAGCATCGCGCCACGCACCACGTCACCAATGGCGTAAATATTTTCAATATTGGTTTGAAGATGATCGTTCACCTTCACCCTTCCTTTATCGTCTAATTCTACTCCGGCAGCTTCAGCATTAAGCCCCTCAGTATACGGCCGGCGTCCTACGGAAACCAGGCAGTAATCCCCTTTCAGCTCAATTTCATTGCCTTTCTTATCGTCAGCTTTTACAGTAATTTCGTCACCATTTCTCTCAACCGATTTCACCTTGGTCTTCACATGGAATTTCATTCCCTGTTTTTTCAAGACCTTCTGAAGTTCCTTAGACAATGCGCTGTCCATCGTTGGAATAATGCGGTCCATAAATTCCACCACGGTAACTTCAGCTCCCAGACGGCGGTAAACCTGGCCTAATTCCAGCCCGATCACTCCGCCTCCAATAACGATCATGTGCTTCGGAATTTCTTTCAGCTTAAGGGCTTCCGTAGAAGTGATCACACGCTCCTTATCCAGCTCAATAAATGGTAAATTTGCCGGTTTTGAACCGGTAGCGATAATGGTTTTCTTAGCTTCGATGGTTTCGGTTTCACCATCTTCCTTTTTGATATTGATATGAGTGGCATCTTTGAAAGAACCTAATCCGTGAAACACATCGATCTTGTTCTTGTCCATCAAGAATTTTACGCCATCGCAGGTCTGGCTCACCACCGAGCTTTTCCTGCTCATCATCTGCTCCAGGTTCACCTTGATCTCACCGGGAATTTCGATCCCGTGCTCTTCAAAATGTGCAACAGCATCGTGATAGTGATGGGAAGAATCGAGAAGCGCCTTGCTGGGGATACATCCCACATTGAGGCAGGTACCTCCCAAAGTTGAATATTTCTCAATGATTGCAGTCTTCATTCCAAGTTGTGCGCAACGTATGGCAGCCACGTAACCTCCGGGACCTGAACCTATAATTGCAACATCATATGTACTCATAATGTTCTTTTTGTATGATTTTTTAACGATTGCAAACAAAAGTACGACTATTCTCTGCAATGACCAATGTTGGCTTGCGGCCTTTATAAATTTTTAAGAATTACAGGGTTATGGCCGAAGTGCTCTTGACCTTATTGATAATAAAGGTGCTTTG
>JBAWAB010000369.1:0-2185 GCA_049589035.1 Salegentibacter sp. | reverse complement strand
ACAACACTTTCAGAGAATTCCACACCGCTATTTAACATAGGAAAAAAATATTTCGCAGCTGTAGCTTTTAATGGAAGATATAGCTATCGATATAGGGAGTTGTAGACATGAAAAACTGAAAGCTTTTCACAAAGAAGAAAAGAAAAAAGTAAGCAGAAAATTAAATTTAAAATACTGAAAATTGATAAATTGAAAAGATATCGAAAATGGTAAAAACAGCAAACTATCCCAAAAGTTAGCAGTAATTTGAAACAAAAATACAAATGATAGGAATATTAGTAGCTCTTGCTATTTCTTGGATATTACTCTATTTAATTGAAAAAAAATCAATTTTAGCTCTTGGTTTAATTCCTAATTTTAGAAGAATAAAACAATTTGGAATCGGTTTTTTGTTAACAGCACTTCTTTGTTTTTGTGTTCAACTTTTAGAAGCTATCATAAAATCTTCCGAATGGCCAATAAATGAGAAAATAAACGGAAAATTTATATTTGATATGTTTTATTGGGATGCAATATCGGTAATAACAGAGGAGCTAGTTTTTCGTGGTGCACTCCTGTTTATTCTTATAAAAAAACTCGGAGTATCAAAAGGCATAATTATCTCTGCAATCACTTTCGGAATTTATCATTGGTTCTCATTTGGAATATTTGGAAATATAATTCCAATGTTTTTTGTTTTTATTGGAACAGGTCTAATGGGATACGCCTGGGCTTTAGCATTCTCAAAAACTGAATCTATTGCAATGCCAATTGGACTTCATTTAGGGTGGAATTTTACATATAACTCTATCTTCTCGAATGGACCGCTCGGAAACGGAGTGTAAGCTTCCCTTAAAACCGAACTGTTTAAAAGTAGAATAATTCTTAAATTTAAACAGTATGAAAAAAAGTAAATTTTCACCACAGCAGATCGCCAAGATCCTTAAAGAATTCGATAACGGTAAAACAGCTGTCGAGATCAGTCGTGAATATGGCATCAGCACAGCTGCTTTTTACAAATGGCGTGAGCGTTACAGCGGGATGAATGGTAAAGAACTGAAGCGCTTAAAGGAACTCGAAGAAGAAAACCGACGACTCAAGCAGATGTATGCTACCCTTTCTTTGGATCATGAGATGGCCAAGGAGATCATCGAAAAAAAGCTCTAAAGCCTTGCCGTAAGAGAACCATCGCTAAAGAACTTGCTCATTACGGTATTAGCAGGGCGTGCCGTGTTCTTAATATGAGCAAGAGTGTTTATTATTACAAGCCTCTTCCAAAGGATGATGGTCCTATAGAAGAAGCCTTACGGGAAAAGGCTGAGGACCATAGTGAAGAAGGCTTCTGGATGGCCTATGATCGTCTACGTAAGGAAGGAAAGCCGTGGAATCACAAAAGAGTCTATCGCGTGTATAAAAATTTAGGTCTAAGCTTAAGGCGTAAAGTGAAGAAGAGATTGCCGGCAAGAATAAAAGAACCCTTAGAAGTACCTGAGATCCTCAACCATACCTGGAGTATGGATTTTGTCACAGATGTTCTGGATAACAAAAGGAGGTTTAGAGCATTTACTATTATTGATGATTACAATCGGGAAGCACTTCATATCGAAGTTGATTTTTCCCTGCCCAGCAATAGGGTAATTTGGGTGTTAAACCATTTAATTAACCGAAGAACCAAACCTCAGAAGATAAGAATGGATAATGGTCCTGAGTTTATTGCTAGAATAGCTTCTGAATGGAGCCAAATGCATGGAATCGACTTCCAGTACATCCAGCCAGGAAAACCTACACAGAATGCTTTTATTGAACGATTCAATGGAACCTATAGAAGAGGAGTTTTAAATAAATACATCTTTAAAGACCTGGACCAGGTAAGGGAGCAAACTCAAATATGGATGGACGATTATAATACTCAAAGACCTCATGATGCATTAGGAAAACTGGCACCTATAGAATACGCAAAAATTAATGCACTATTAAAAACTACAAATAAAACTAAAAACAATAATTTTATACCATCAAGCAGTTCTAATTAGGGGAAGCTTACAATGGTTTTACTTCTGATTTGTGATTTTCTGAATCAGAACAGATAAAAGCTCAAACTTTTTTTGTCTATCTTCGAAAAAAACATAGTCTTTCATCAAGATATAAACGTGATCGAGCATGAAAAAAATAGTTGGTTTATTTATCACTCTGGTAAGTTTTACAA
>JBAWAB010000368.1:0-1672 GCA_049589035.1 Salegentibacter sp. | reverse complement strand
ATGATGGTAGCCGACAAACTGGGAATTCCGTTTCAAACGGTAGATCTTAGCGCGCAATACAAGGAGCGTATCGTGGATTATATGTTCAACGAATACGAAAAAGGACGTACGCCCAATCCCGATGTGTTATGCAACCGGGAGATCAAATTTGATGTTTTCATGAAGATCGCGCTTTCCCTTGGCGCCGATTATGTGGCTACCGGTCACTATTGCCGCAAAGGAGAATTTGAAAAAGACGGAGAAACTGTTTATCAGCTGCTCTCCGGAATGGATAACAATAAAGACCAATCTTACTTTTTGTGCCAGCTAACCCAGGAACAGCTTTCTAAAACCCTCTTCCCTATCGGAGAACTTCAGAAATCTGAGGTGCGCCGCATCGCTGCGGAACAGAATCTGGTAACGGCTGAGAAAAAGGATTCACAAGGTTTGTGTTTCATCGGAAAGGTGCGCCTGCCGGAATTCCTGCAGCAGAAACTTCAGCCTAAAGAAGGTGTTATCGTGGAGGTTGCGGCCGATGAAGCAGTTTACAAGAATGGAGAAAATCCTGAATTCAGGTCGAAAATCGAAGAATTAGAGCACCTTTCCAAAAAATACCAATACAGCCTGGAAGACGGGAATGTAGTGGGCAAACACCAGGGCGCGCATTACTTCACCAAAGGACAACGCAAGGGGCTTGCCGTAGGTGGGACTCCGGAACCTCTTTTCGTGATAGATACCGATGTTGAGGAAAACGTGATCTACACCGGGCAGGGTAAAAATCATCCCGGGATCTACCGCAGCGCACTTCTGGTAAAGAACGATGAAGTGCATTGGGTGCGAAGAGATTTGGCTCTTGCTGAAGGAGAAGAGTTAAAGGTGAAAGCCCGCATCCGGTATCGCCAGCCATTGCAGGAAGCCACTCTTCATCAAACAGCACAAGGAATGTTTGTGGTTTTCGAAGAACCGCAGGCTTCGATTACCGAAGGCCAGTTTGTGGCATGGTATGATGGAGAAGAATTGCTGGGTTCGGGAGTTATTTCTTAAATTCGGAGAAATTTTAGTCCGAAATGTCCCAAAACAGAATCACCCAACTTTTCAATATCGAATATCCGCTCATCCAGGCGGGCATGATCTGGGCCAGCGGCTGGAAACTCGCCAGTGCCGTTAGCAACGCCGGCGGCCTTGGCATCATCGGTTCCGGTTCTATGTATCCTGAAATCCTCAGGGAACACATTCAGAAATGTCAGCGAGCCACTAGCAAGCCTTTCGCCGTGAATGTGCCTATGCTCTATCCCGAAATTGAAAAGATCATGGAGATCATCATCGAAGAAGATGTAAAGATCGTTTTTACTTCCGCCGGAAATCCGAAGGTCTGGACAAAGCATTTGCAGGAGCATGGGATTAAAGTGGTGCATGTGGTGAGCAGCGTGAAATTCGCTTTAAAATCGGAAGAAGCCGGCGTAGATGCCGTGGTTGCCGAAGGTTTTGAAGCCGGAGGCCATAACGGCCGCGATGAAACCACAACTTTCACCCTCATCCCGATGGTGCGGGAAAAACTGCGAATTCCGCTGATAGCCGCCGGAGGTATCGCCACGGGTCATGGCATGCTGGCCGCGATGGTATTGGGTGCCGATGCCGTACAGGTGGGAAGCCGGTTTGTAGCAAGTCCTGAAGCTTCCTCTCACCAGAAGTT
>JBAWAB010000367.1:0-9888 GCA_049589035.1 Salegentibacter sp. | reverse complement strand
CAAAATTCTAAGAATGAAATTCATAATTTCTAGTATTGGTTACTGACAAAATTGCAAAAAAAACGCCGGAAAAAATTTCCGGCGCCTAAACTTTAGTTCAAATTTAATCTTATTGAACATTATTATTCAAGGTGACCGTCGCGTAATCGCCGGGATTCACCTTCGGTACATCTGAATTATAAGTCGCATTGATCTGTTTGATCAACTCATTGGCAAACACCGCATATCCCCGGGGAGTAAGGTGTACGCCGTCAAGTGAAAACGCGCCGCCGGTAACAAAAGTAGCATTGATGTTTCCGCCGTCATAACTTATTCCTCCATTAGCCAGTTGCTTCAACATCGCATTGGCATCAACCAAAGCAAGACCTTTTGCATCTGCAATAGCAGCAATAGTCTGGTTGTAGGCAGTAGTCGCCGCTTCAATATGCTGAAGTTCTTCAGTATCAAGAACATCTCCATCGTCAATACCGTTAACGGCATCGAACAATAGCCCAACCTGTTCCTCTGTAGGCTGGCCTCCCTGCTGAAGAACACCTAAAACCTGCATTACTTCAGGAGTAATAGCTACTGAACCGTATCCTTGTTGAGCCAAAGCACTTTGATTAATGGTAAGTACCAGCAATTCTTCCGCAGTCATCTGACGGAAACCTAAAGGATTCGTCTGAGTTTTAGGTACATCAATAATAAAACGGTTTGGACCTTCATTGAAGGTGAGCTTATATTGGCCAGCGATAGCCTGGGCCTGTTCTGCGGGAATTCCCTGTTGCATCAACACTTGTGTAAACACACCGGCCACAGCCTGAAAATAACCGGTAAGTTGCCCGGCCTGCTCGGCAGTAAGATCTAAAGCGTTATTCGGAACGGTTGTAAAATAAGGAACCGTAGTTACATCAGGAATATTGATGAGCGCTCCTTCTTCAGCTCCGGCTGAGATCATCCCTTCCACGATTGCCTGGTAGGAAGCCGCAAAAACATTAGGATCGGTAATATCATTTTGTCCGTAGGTAGATGGATCGGTATTATTGGCTTGATCGGTACCCACTCCGCCGGAAGTTGCATATCCCAGCACGTCGTTGTTTCCTATCCAAAGGCTGAAAAAAGTCGGATTCTCAGCCATGGCATCAGCCAGCACAGTGGTTTGATCAGAAGTAGCGAAACGTGCAAAATAAGGATTTGCGAGTCCACCGGCCACTCCGGCAACATTTCCGTAGCCAGGCGCAACGAGGTGATAAACCTTAGCTCCCGGAACTCCCATGTTATTGAAAGGCCCTTCCAGTTTATTGGTTACTTCTGTTGTTGGCTGCTCCCCATATCTTGCAGGATAAGGATTGTTATTGGCATCGACCGCCAAAACATAGCGGGTATCAGCGATTTTGTTTCCGCCTAAAAGAAGTCCGCCGGCATTGTCGTTCACCAAAGGCTGCGTGAACTCTTCGGTATTCTGCACCAGCGAAAACTGATGCGCCAGGATGCTGGGATAAGAATTCTCCTGTCCTGTTAAATAAAGCGCGCCATCGGCGTACCCGGCGGTAAGAGAATTCCCTAAAGCCACGTAATTTGAAAAATCTGCCTGACCATTGCTGTAGTAGCCCTGCTCATCTATCGGGTTGCTCAGGTCGGGCTCACAGGAAACAGCAGCCAAAGCCACGGCGCCTATCGCTATATAATTGAAATATTTTTTCATCTCTAAAACGTATTATAATTTATAGGTTACACCAATGCCGGGAACAAACGCACTTGATTTGTAAGTTCCGCCAAAGGAAACATTCTGGCCATTCTCCTGGTAGTGATCATAAGAGGCATCAACTTCTTCGAATCTTGAATAAAGGAAAGAAGCGTCAATTGCCAGCTTGTTGTTCACGTTCACTGAAAGTCCACCGGTGAAGTTGTTGGAATCGTTTCTTGGAGTTTCAGGAGCGAAATAGCCTTCCTGAACAGGAGAATCATCAAAATAATATCCGGCCCTTAAGGTGAACATTTCATTTGCAGTGTACTGAAGCCCGAACCTGTAGATAGAAGCATTCTGGTAGTTCCTTGGATTTTTAGAATCTGGAATACCAGGATCTGCAAAGTTGATATCCAGGGAATTATATACATCCCAGTAAGTGCGGTTGTAATCAAAGGCCACCAGCCACTTATCCATAAATTCATAGGAAACACCTACAGCAAGTTCAGCAGGCATGGGCAGGGTAGCATCAAAAGTAGTGTCATGGAAAGGAGTTAAAGGAGAGTTTGGAATGTTCTCAAAATCGGCAGAACCGTCTTTGGCTTCCATTTTAACCTCGGAACGGTAGTTCGCCCCGATTCTCAAATGATCGGTAGCATTGAACATAGCACCAACCGACCAACCCCAGGCAGTTACTCCCGAAGCATCTACAGTCACATTACTGCGGTTTCCTTCAAGATCGGTAAGAGTCCTGTTAAGATTTCTGTTGAAGTTAACGGCACCGTCTACGAAGATAGGGCCACCTCCAATACTGAATTTATCAGAGATCTTATAAGAAGCCAGCGCCTGAAAGTAAATCGCTTTCAGGTCAATATTGTTCACAAGGTGCGATCCTGCCCAATCTGTTGGCCATTCCACAGAACTACCGTAAGGAGTATAAACAGCAAGACCGGCAGTAAGATTGTCGGTGATCTTATAGGAAGCGTACACGTAAAAAGGAGTCCCCACAGGACTATCGGTTCTGGCCATTTGGCCATATTCAGCATTTTGCCATACAACATCAGAGAAGACGGCACTCACCCCAACGGCAACATTCAAGCGGTTTTCAAGATAAGCCAGCCCCGCCGGGTTAAAGAAAGCAAGTTCGGCATTGTTCACCACGGCTACCCCGGTGTGCCCCATAGCAAGAGAGCGCTGTCCCTGCAATGCCACCCTGTACCCTCCGGCATAGGAAACAGAAGCAACCAACCCGAAAATAGTCAGGAATAATAGTTTTTTCATAATTTGTTTAAGATTAAATTCGATAAAATAAATATGGATGGTTCAAATTTAGCATAAAATGGATATTACGCAATATTTTGCGCCATTTTATTATGTATGCATAATATATTCGGAAAGATTTTAAAGAAAACTTAGCACAGCCGAATGGAAAGCCTTCATATTTTCAGCGTGCACCCAGTGCCCTGCCTTCGGGATCTCTGTGAATTCCGCCTTCGGAAACTGACGCAGGATCGCCTCATGGTCTTCCGCAGAAATATAACCTGATCTTTCTCCCTTAATGAAGAGAGTTGGTTTATCGTAGCTCAATTCTGCCGGAAGGGCCTCTCCAATATTCTCAATATTGGCCTTCAGAGCATCTAAATTCAGCTTTAGCACGAGCTTTTCTTGAGATTCGCGCTGCAGATTTTTCAGAAGAAAAAGTCGAATTCCTTTATCAGAAATAAATTCAGCTAAAAGATCTTCGGCATCGCTGCGGGAGCTAAGATCGGCTTCTTCAAGAGCCGTAAGCCCCTTCAGGATCTCCTGGTGATGAGGCGCGTAATACTTAGGCGCAATATCAACCACGATGAGCTTTTGCACAAGGTCGGGATGCAGCGAAGCCGTCAACATCGCGGCCTTTCCGCCCATAGAATGCCCCATCAGGATTATGTTCTCCAAAGAATGTTCTTTGCAATATTCGGCAATATCGGCAGCCATTACATGGTAGTCAAATTCATCGCTGTGCGGACTTTTCCCGTGATTGCGCTGGTCGATAAGGTGCACCTCGTAACCTTCTTTAGCAAATTTTTTCCCGAGGGTTTTCCAGTTATCACTCATACCAAGGAAACCGTGCAAAATCAAAAAGGGAGTTCCCTCCCCCATTATGTTAGAGTGTAATTTCATCTTATTTAAGGATCTCTAAGTATTTCTGAACGGTTTTCTCCAGCCCAAGGTAGAGTGCTTCCGAAATAAGCGCATGGCCTATTGACACTTCAGCCAAATGAGGTACATTTTCGTGAAAATAAGCGATATTCTCAAGAGAAAGATCGTGACCCGCATTGATCTCAAGGCCGAGTTCATGAGCCAGTTTCGCACATTCGGCATAAGGCGCCACCGCTTCTTCTCTTTTGCCGTGGGCATACTTGATCGCGTAGAACTCGGTATAAAGCTCAATTCTTTTGGCTCCGGTTTCAGCAGCTCCTTTGATCATCTCGGGGTCGGGATCAACAAATATGGAAGTCCGGATGTCATTTCTGTTGAATTCAGAAATAATCTCCTGCAGGTATTCTTTATATTTCAAGGTATCCCAACCGGCGTTGGAAGTAATCGCGTCTTCTTTATCGGGCACCAGCGTAACCTGTGCTGGACTTACGCCAAGCACGAGATTGACGAAATTAGTGACCGGATTCCCTTCAATATTGAATTCGGTTTCCAGCTCAGAACTCAGATCACGCACATCGGCATAACGGATATGCCGCTCATCGGGACGTGGATGAACGGTGATACCATGAGCGCCGAAAGATTCTATATCTTTGGCCGCTTTCACCACATTAGGAACATCTCCTCCCCGCGCATTTCTAAGAGTCGCTATTTTGTTGATATTTACGCTTAGTTTCGTCATCATTTTTGGATTTGGATTAACAAAAATACAAACTTGCAAATGCCCTGATGAATTTTATTTTGATTAATTTGCAGAAAAGCAGGAGACGTTATGAGTGTAGAAGATTATATATTGAACGACATGGCGATCAGGAACTTTTCTGAGAAGATCGGGGATGTTCAGGATTTATTTAACCAAAGCACTTACACCCATTTGCCGGTAGAAAACAACGGCATTTATATGGGTTGTATTTCTGAAAACGACGTGCGTTGTTTCGATGCCGCCAAAACTCTTGGCGATTACCAATATGCCCTGGAAGGCTTTTTTGTTCGCGAGCAGGATTACTGGCTGGACATCCTGGAATCTTTTGCCCAAAACAGCACCAATATTCTCCCTGTACTGGATAAAGACAATAATTACCTGGGGTATCTGGAGGTGAACGAGATCATTTCGCTTTTTAACGAAACCCCTTTTTTAAACCAGAGCGGAAATATTCTGGTTGTGGAAAAAAAATCTGGGGACTATTCTTTCAGCGAGATCAGCCAGATCCTGGAATCCAATAACGCGACCTTCCTGGGAGCTTTCCTCTCCAAGATCGAAAATGACCTTACGCAGATCACGATTAAGGTAAACCCGACGGGAATGAATGAGATCATCCACTCCTTCAGGCGCTACGGCTACAGGATCATATCGGAACACCAGGAAGACAGCTTCAGCAAAAATCTTAAGGACCGCTCACAATACCTGGATAAATACCTGAACATATAATTTATGAAAATAGGCATCTACGGTCAGTTTTATCATCAGAATGCCGGGAAATACATCGCAGAGCTTCTGGAATTGCTGGACCGTGAAAATGTGGAAGTTCTAATTGAAGAGAATTTCCTGGACCTCATCAATCTCAACAAGACTATCGACAAGGAATACAGCCACTTCCACACCTTCAGGGAACTCGACGAGACTTACGACCTTTTTTTCAGCATTGGCGGGGATGGCACCATCCTGAAATCGATCAACTACATCAAGGACCTCAACATTCCCATTGTAGGGATCAATACCGGAAGACTGGGTTTTCTGGCCACTATTCAGAAGGAAGAAATTGGCGAAACCATTCACACTATTCTGGATAGACACTATTCAATTTCGGCGCGCACCGTGCTTTGCCTGGAAACGAACCCTGAAAGCTCAGACAGTTCGCTGAATAATGTTGCTCTTAACGAAATAGCTGTGAGCCGCAAAAACACCACTTCCATGATCACGGTAGAGACCTGGCTAAACGACCAATATCTCACTTCTTATTGGGCCGACGGATTAGTGGTTTCAACACCCACCGGCTCAACAGGGTATTCCCTGAGTTGCGGTGGCCCGGTGATCACTCCTGATGCGGGCTCTTTGGTGATCACGCCCATTGCACCACATAACCTGAACGCCCGGCCGCTGGTCATAAAAGACGATACCAAGATCACCCTGAAGGTTTCGGGAAGGGAAAATTCTCACCTGGTTTCTATGGATTCGAGGATCGCGACCCTTAAAAACAATACCGAGATCATCATAAGGACAGCTCCTTTCACCGTTAACATGGTAGAGCTAAAAGGCGACAGCTTTCTGCAAACCCTTCGCAAAAAACTTCTCTGGGGAGAAGACCGACGCAATTAAGCAATAAATGCCCTCAAAAACTGTTTACTAGATTGTACTAATCAGCTAAGATTATTGTAGAGCAAACATTATTGTTATATTTGCAAACTTTTGAAAACCTATGAGGTACCTAACAGCTTTTGTATTCATGGTGATTTTTGCGGCTAATTCTTACTCCCAAACCTTTGAGGTGGGCCCTTATTTTGGGGGCGCCAATTACATTGGGGATGTAGGAAGAACCAATTACATTTACCCAAACAGTCTTGTAGTAGGCGGGTTGGCGAAATGGAATAGAAGCAGCAGACACGCCATCAGGTTTTCTATTCTTTTTGCCGATATCAAAGCCGATGACAAAAATTCGAATGATAACCGCCGGGTAGAGCGGGGTTACAGTTTTCAGAACACGATAGCTGAAGCCTCCCTGGGAATAGAATTCAATTTCTGGGAATTTGATCTGCATGATGCAGGTGCCGACCAAAGTACGCCTTACCTGTACACGGGATTGACCTATTTTAGGGCCGACCACATGTATCTAAAAGGAGGAAGGGCTGGCACTTTAACCAATGAAGGCTCAAACTGGAGTTTTGCCATCCCTATTGTTTTTGGCTACAAGGAATCGATCACCAAGCATATTGTGGGAGCTATGGAGATTGGCGCCCGCTATACTTTTACCGATAATCTCGACGGAAGCTGGCCCGAAGAATATTTTGGCAACCGCAAACCTGACATCGAATTCGGAAACACCAATACCAATGACTGGTATGTTTTTACCGGTGTGAACATAACCTTCTCCTTTGGAAGAAAACCCTGCTATTGCAACTTATAGAATGGATTTCAAGAACAATATCGACCTTCAAAAGCTTCCTAAACACATAGCCATCATCATGGATGGCAATGGAAGGTGGGCCAAGCAAAAGGGCTTTATGCGTGCTGCAGGACACGAAAAAGGCACTACGGCCGTGAGAGAAACTGTAGAGGCCAGCGCCGAGCTGGGAGTGGAGAATCTCACCCTTTACGCCTTCTCTACTGAAAACTGGAACCGTCCTAAACTCGAGGTTGACACTCTCATGAGACTGCTTGTTTCCTCTCTACGGAAGGAAATCAAGACGCTTCAGGACAACGATATCCGCCTGAGCGCTATTGGAAATCTTGACAATCTTCCGAAGAAAGCCCGCAAGGAACTCCTGGAAGTAATTGACAAAACCAGCAGCAATAAGCGAATGGTCCTTACCCTTGCCCTTAGCTACGGTTCCCGCGAAGAAATTACCTGTGCCATCAAAAAAATTAGCGAGAAAGTTAAAAATGAGCAATTATCACCCGATACTATTGATGAATCGGTTATTAATGAGCATCTTTACACGCAAAATTTACCGGACGTTGATTTGCTTATAAGAACCAGTGGCGAACAACGTATAAGCAATTTCCTTTTATGGCAGATTGCTTATGCCGAATTGTATTTTACGAACATATTATGGCCGGACTTCAGAAAAGAGGATCTTTACGAAGCCATTTACAATTATCAAAATAGAGAACGAAGATTTGGAAAAACCAGTGAGCAACTCAGTTAGTGCATTCATGACTAAAAAGATTTTAACACTTGTAGCATTCTGTTTTATATTCAGCATTTCTACCCAGGCACAAGATTTACCCCTGGCCGGCGGCACAAAATACACCATCGGCGACATCACGGTAACCGGCACGACTACCTATAACGAACAAACCGTAATTGCTTACACCGGTTTAAAAAAAGGAGAAGAGATCTATATTCCCGGGCAACGCCTGAGCAAGATCATCAAGAAACTGTGGGATCTGGACCTTTTTAGCGATATTAATTTTTACATCACCAACGTAGAAGGCAATGTTGCCGATCTGGAACTGGAGATCAAGGAAGTGCCGCAATTGGCCAATGTAAGAATACAGGGAGTCAAAAAACAGAAGAAAGACGAGCTGATTAAAGACAATAAGCTTACTGCCGGCGCCAAGGTGACCGAAAACCTCATCACGACCACCAAAAACTACATCGAAAACAAGTACCGCAAAGATGGCTATCTCAACACCAAAGTGGCGGTCAATACCATCCCGGTACAGGATACTACAGCCAACAATAAGGTTAACATGGTAGTGAATGTCGACAAGGGAGAGCGCGTTAAAATCGACAATATCGAATTCACCGGAAACGAACAACTTTCGGATGCCAAGCTCAAAAGGCAGATGAAAAATACGAAACAGAAGAACTTTTTCCGCTTCTGGAAACGATCAAAATATGTTCCTGCCGATTACCAGGAAGACAAGCAGGCTATTGTTGACGAGTACAAAAAGAACGGATTCCGCGATGCACGTATCCTTTCAGATACATTGATCAAAAAAGACAGTGAAGACATCGCCCTTAAGCTGAAGATCGAAGAGGGCGACAAATACTATATTGGCGATATCAATTTTATTGGAAACACTGTGTATACCGACCGGCAGCTTGAAAAGGTGCTTGGAATAAAAAAAGGAGATGTTTATAACGGGGTACTACTCGACAAACGAATTGACGACCAAACCAAACCCGATGCCGAGAGCGTTAGTAACGTCTACAAGAACAACGGGTATCTTTTCTCGAATATCAACCTTGTAGAAACCGATGCTTCAAAGGATACCATCGACTTCGAGATCAGGATCCACGAAGGAAAGGTAGCCTACTTCAACAAGATTAGGGTAACCGGAAACGACAAAACCAAAGATCACGTGATCTACCGGGAATTGCGTACCAAGCCGGGACAGAAATACAGCCAGCAGGATGTGATCTCTACTATCCGGGAGCTGGGGCAGTTAGGTTTCTTTGATGCCGAACAACTGGAACCAAAATTCGTGAATCCCGACCCCAATACCGGAACCTTAGACCTTGAATACAACGTAGTGGAAGCCGGAGCCAGCCAAATCGAGCTGCAAGGTGGATACGGTGGCGGTGGTTTCATTGGTACCCTGGGACTTTCTTTCAACAACTTCTCGGTGGCCGGACTTTTTGATAAAGATGCCTATAAGCCACTGCCAATGGGAGACGGGCAAACATTGTCACTTAGAGCGCAGGCCAGTACTTATTACCAAACCTATAGCCTTTCCTTTATCGAGCCCTGGCTGGGAGGGAAAAAGCCGGTGAGCCTTTCTACCTCGTTCTCTTATACAAGACAATTCCTTTACGACTATCGTAATAGAAAAGCCGATAAAAGCCGAAGCTTTGATATTCTTGGAGTAAATGTAGGCCTTGCCAAACGTTTGACAGTACCAGATCCATACATCACAGTTTCCCAGGCCATCGGTTTCCAACGTTACAACCTTAATAATTACAATACCGGCCTTTTCACCTTTGGGAATGGTCACTCCAACAACCTGACCTATACCGTTGGCTTTACACGCGACAATACCTATGTGAACCCAATTTTCCCAATGGGAGGTTCTCAGTTCAAGATCACGGCAAAATTCACACCTCCTTACTCACTTTGGAATGGTGTAGATTACGAAAATCTAGGCAACCAGAGAGAATTCCAGCTTGAGGATAAGAACGGAAACCTCATAGACAAGCAGGGCAACAGGGTAACTTTGGAAAATGCAGTACCGGATCAGGGGAAAATTGACCAGGAAAAATTCAAATGGCTTGAATTTTACAAGGTTAAATTCAGCGGCGCCTGGTATACCAAGATTTACGATAAACTGGTTCTTAAGACCCTTGCAGAATACGGATTCC
>JBAWAB010000366.1:0-3274 GCA_049589035.1 Salegentibacter sp. | reverse complement strand
TCGTGGCCGGAATCTGTACCACGGTTTCGGTGTTACCACAGATCAGGAAGGCCTGGAAAACCAAAGAAGTAGAGGATGTCTCCCCAGGCATGTTCGGAATATTAATGTTGGGGGTTTTTCTTTGGGTGATCTACGGAATCTTGAAAAATGATCTTCCTATTATCGCCACCAACGGAGCTTCTTTAGCCCTTAATTCCGTTATGTTTTACCTAATGATAAGATATCGAAAAAAAGATAGATGACAACCAATTTATCTTACGACAGAACAGCTCCTCTCCACGCAACCCATTAATTTCAGAGGGCTCAAGGCTGTTAATCTTCTTTAAATTTCAACTAATTTATTCTTAAACGGCATCCGAATAGCTTTAAAATCAGATAAATTTATAAAAAAGCACAAACTGCATGGACACGACAGTCGAAAAGAAAAAAAAGCCCCTTCAGAAACCTGGAGAAAACCTGAGAAAGGAATTTGAAAAGTTCGTGATCAAAAATAATCATCCCTGCGTGATGGCGCAGACGGTTTTTAGCATGGATCACGTCGATTTCCATGTTTACGAGGATTTTGGTTCAGCGAAAACTGCCAGAAAGATTCTCGACGACCTGAAGAACTACCTTAAAAACTACGATTTTGAATCCAATGATTTTTTCACTTTCATCGCTGCTTTCCGCGGAAAAAAAGACTATAGCGAAGAACAATTTGAACAGCTGCTCTGGAAACAACTGCAGTTACTCCATGAGGCCGACGACCAGGAATGGGATAAGGCCGTAAGCGATGATCCTGAAAACAACAATTTTAGTTTTAGCCTTGCGGGCAAAGCTTTTTATATGGTGGGCATGCATCCTCACAGCTCCCGCAAAGCAAGACAAAGCCCCGTGCCTGCTCTTGCTTTCAACCTGCACTGGCAGTTCGAAAAGCTCAGGGAAATGGGAACTTACCAAACGGTACGCGATAAGATTCGGGAAAGGGATACGGAGTTGCAGGGCGACATCAATCCCATGCTGCAGGATTTTGGCGAAAACAGCGAAGCCCGGCAATACAGTGGCCGGAAGGTTGATGGTGACTGGAAATGTCCTTTTCATCATGGATAAATGAACAACGATGTACCAGCCAAAAAAATATCTCAAAAAAGACAAAGAACATATTTTCAGGTTTATCGCGGAACACCCCTTCGCAACTATGGTCCTGAAGGGTGAAAACTTACTGGCTACGCATATCCCGGTGCTTACAGAAGGAACATCGGAGGACTTCAGGCTTTTTGCACATATTGCCAATCACAACGAGCAATTTCAGTATTTAAAGAATGATATTGAAATTTTGTTAATATTTCAGGGGCCTCATGCCTATATCTCTTCCTCCTGGTACAGGGAAAAGGACATCAGCACCTGGGATTATTCGGCCGTACATGTCAATGCCAGATTGAAAGTCCAGACAGGTGATGAATTGAAGAATTGCCTGGACCGGCTAGTGCAGCGTTTCGAAAAAAGCCAGGAAAACCCGCTTTACTTCCGGGACCTGCCGCAGAAAATGGTGGAAGAGCATCTGGAGCAGATCACTGGCTTCTGGTGCGAGCCCTTTAGAATTCAGGCAATTTCGAAGCTGCATCAGAAATCTGAGGAGGAAAACCTTCAGCGCATAACAAAACGACTCGACCGGATGAAAACCTGCTCGGCGGCAGCCTTGAGCGATGCCATCAGGAAAGAAAATGGAATGAAGTAAAATTCCGAAGCAATTAAAACAGCTTGAAAAAATGAGCGAAAAAGGATTTTTAGAGAAATACCACGACAAAAGGGATTTTGACCTCTCTTCGGAACCTTTTGGCAAACAGAAGAACAAAAAAGACGAGGACAAGCAGATCTTCGTGATCCAAAAGCACGATGCCACCAACCTGCACTATGATTTCAGATTACTCGCAGACGGAGTGCTGAAAAGCTGGGCCGTACCGAAAGGCCCTTCAACGGATCCTGAAGAGAAACGACTGGCAATTGCTACAGAAGACCATCCCATAGAATATGCCGATTTTGAAGGAATGATCCCTGAAGACCAATATGGCGGCGGCACGGTGATGGTTTGGGATGCCGGTAGTTACGAAACCGACAAAAAAGACGAAGACGGTAATCTTATTCCGCTTGGTGAGCAACTGAAAAAAGGCCACGCCACCTTTATTCTGAAAGGAAAAAAACTGCGGGGCGGTTATACGCTTATCAGGATCAGGAAAGGTAAGCAGGAACAGTGGCTGCTGAAGAAGGTGGATGACGACGAAGCCGATGCCCGGCGGAATCCTACGAGCACCGAAAATAAATCGGTATTAACCGACAGAACCATGGAACAGATCAGGAAAGACTGGAAGAAAAATGAATGAGATTCTCTCGGCATTATCTGAAGAAGAAAGGCAGCTCCTGAAAAAGACAAAACAACCGGAGTGGATGAATCCTATGCTTGCCAAGCTCACGGAAGATTATTTTTCCGACGAAAACTGGATCTTTGAGAGAAAGCTTGACGGGGAACGCTGCATTATTTTTAAAGAGGGAAAAGAAGTGCGGATCATGTCGCGCAACAAGAAAAACCTGAATCACACCTACCCTGAAACGGTGGAAGCCTTCAAGGCACAGGCGGGCGATTTCATAGCAGACGGAGAAATGGTCGCTTTTGAAGGAAATCTCACCAGTTTCTCAAAACTGCAACGCCGCATGCACCTCAAAGACAAAGACCTGATAAGTAATCACAGTACCCGGGTCTTTTTCTATGTTTTTGACCTCCCTTTCTTTGAAGGTTACGACCTGAGCAAGCTGGAGTTAAGAAGCCGGAAAAGCATCCTGAAACAGGCATTGGATTTCGAAGACCCAATCCGTTTTACTGCTCACCGAAACGAAAAAGGTGAAGAATATTACAAGGAAGCCTGCGAGAAAGGCTGGGAAGGCCTGATCGCTAAGAAAGCAGACAGCCTCTACACCCACGGCCGCTCGTCGAATTGGCTCAAATTCAAATGCGTGCGCCGGCAGGAATTTGTCATTGGTGGATATACCGAGCCGCAGGGTTCCCGCAAAGGATTCGGTTCTCTGCTTATAGGCTTCTATGAGAAAGACGGGTTGTACTATGCAGGAAAAGTCGGCACCGGATTTAACAACGAGATCCTCACCGATCTTCACGAACAAATGCAGAAGCTGGAGACCCAAGAAACTCCCTTCAAAAAGAACAAAGATCTGCCACGCAGGGACGTGCACTGGACAAAGCCACAAATGGTAGCCGAGATCGGCTTTACCGAATGGACTTCAA
>JBAWAB010000365.1:0-4219 GCA_049589035.1 Salegentibacter sp. | reverse complement strand
TTATAGATAATTACGACTCCTTTGTGTACAACCTGGTGCATTACCTTGAAGACCTGGATTGCCAGGTTACGGTGAGAAGGAACGATCAGCTGGAGCTGGAAGATGTTGAAGATTTCGACAAGATCCTCCTCTCCCCCGGCCCCGGGATCCCCGAGGAGGCGGGTCTTCTAAAGCCAATCATCCAGAAGTACGCGGCAACAAAAAGCATCTTAGGGGTGTGCCTGGGGCAGCAGGCTATAGGCGAAGTCTTCGGCGGAAAACTTGGCAATCTCGAATCGGTGTATCACGGGGTAGCCACGAATATTGAGCTATGTGTAGACAATGAACCTTTATTTAAAGATCTTCCGAAGCAAATGAAGGTGGGCCGCTACCATTCGTGGGTGGTGCTTCGCGAATTACCCGATGCCCTGGAAGCTACTTCCTATGATGAAAACGGGCAGATCATGTCGTTGCGCCATCGCGAATTCGATGTCCGGGGCGTGCAATTTCATCCTGAATCGGTGCTGACTCCTGAAGGCAAGAAAATGATAGAAAACTGGGTAAATAGCCCCACCCCGCCCCTCCCCAAAGGGAAGGGACTTAAAGAACAGAAACATTAATTTATAAACCTTACCATTTTTTCTCCCCCTTTGGGGAGTTAGAGAGGACCTTGATTATGAAAGAATTACTAAACAGATTAATCAATCACGAAACCATCAGTAAAAAGGAAGCCAAGCAGGTGATCTTCAACATATCTGAGGGCCAATACAACGAGAGCCAGATTGCCGCTTTTTTAACCGTTTACATGATGAGGAGCATTACCATCAATGAACTGGAAGGATTTCGTGATGCGCTGCTGGAACTGTGTATTCCTGTAGATCTTAGCGCTTATAATCCTGTAGACCTCTGCGGAACCGGGGGCGATGGCAAGAACACCTTCAATATTTCTACCACCTCCTCTTTCGTTACCGCGGGCGCCGGTGTTAATGTTGCCAAACATGGGAACTACGGAGTCTCCTCGGTTAGCGGAAGTTCTAACGTTATGGAATATCTGGGCATTAAATTCAGCAATGATGCAGGTTTTCTTGAGAAATGTATAGCCGAAACCGGAATCTGTATTTTGCACGCTCCTCTCTTTCACCCTGCCATGAAGAATGTTGCACCCGTAAGACGCTCTCTTGCCGTAAAGACCTTTTTCAATATGCTGGGGCCAATGGTAAATCCGGCTTTTCCCGCGAATCAGCTCGTGGGGGTATTCAACCTTGAATTAGCCAGAATGTATGGTTATCTTTACCAGAATACCGACAAAAATTTCACTATCCTGCATGCGCTGGATGGCTATGATGAGATCTCCCTTACCGGAAACACAAAGACCATCTCGAACAATTCTGAAGGAATGCTGAGTCCGGAAGATTTTGGGGTCAAGAAACTGGGTTCTGATGAGATCGCCGGCGGGGGTTCTATAGAAAGCTCAGCAGAGATCCTCGTGAATATCCTAAAAGGACAGGGCAGCGAAGCCCAGGCGAATGTGGTCTGTGCGAATGCGGGGATGGCCATCGCCACGGTGAACAATATTTCTCCCAGGGAGGGTTTTGAAGCAGCCAGAGAATCCATAAATTCAGGAAAGGCTTTAAAAGCGCTGCAAAAACTGCAGGAATTAAGCAAATAGCAATGTCAATGAACATCTTAGATAAAATAATAGCCGATAAATTTAAAGAGGTAGAACTGAAAAAGTCGGTTGTGCCTGCTTCCCAGCTGGAGAAATCGGAGCTTTTTGAAAGAAATGGCATCTCGCTTGCCAAACTTCTGAAGCAAAGTGAGACTGGCATTATTGCTGAACATAAGCGGCGGTCGCCATCAAAATCGGTGATCAACCAGGACCTCAACGTGGAAGATGTAGCGAAAGGCTATGAAGCTGCAGGGGTTTCGGGCATGTCGGTATTGACAGATGGAAAATATTTCGGCGGCTCGCTGGACGATCTGCTGTATGCCAGGGCGGCCGTCAAAATGCCCATTCTCAGGAAGGAATTCATTATTGACCAATATCAGCTGCTGGAGGCAAAGGCTCACGGGGCAGATCTAATCTTATTGATCGCGGCAGTAATGGACAGGAAGCAGATCAAAAGCCTTTCAGAATATGCAAAAGGCCTGGGACTGGAGGTGCTGCTGGAGGTGCACAATGAAGAAGAACTTCAGAAAGCTATCATGCCCAGCCTGGACATGCTCGGCGTGAATAACAGGAATTTAAAGACCTTTGAAGTGAGCACTGATATCAGTAAAGAACTTTCGGAAAAGATCCCTTCCGATTTCGTGAAGGTTTCAGAGAGCGGCATCAGCTCGGTTGATGCTATAAAGGATTTAAAGAATTACGGATATAAAGGCTTTCTGATCGGGGAAAATTTTATGAAAACCGACAATCCGGGCCTAAGCGCCAAAGAATTTATTGAAGAACTGAAGGCAAAATGAGCAATTTAAAACTTAAAATCTGCGGAATGAAGCATCCCGAAAATATCGCTGAAGTCGCAGCGCTTCAGCCCGATTATCTAGGCTTTATTTTCTATGAAAAAACGCCTAGATTCTTTGATGCTGAAATTCCCGATTTTCAGAAGGAGGTCAAGAAAACAGGAGTTTTTGTGGATGCTGATGTGGATTTTATTCTGAAAAAAGTAAAAAAACATAAACTGCAGGCCGTTCAGTTGCACGGAAGCGAAAGTCCGGAATTTTGTGCTGAACTAAAGATTCTTTTTGCCGGAATGGAAAAGATGGAAGTCATCAAGGTTTTCTCGGTGAAAGAGGACTTTGACTTCAGCAGACTTTTGAATTATGAAGGAGTTGTGGATTTCTTCCTTTTTGACACCAAAGGAAAGAACAAAGGTGGAAACGGCCTTACTTTCAATTGGGAAATTCTAAAGGAGTATCCCTCCCCAACCCCCTTCTTCCTTAGCGGCGGCATTGGCCTGGAAGAATTGCCGGAATTGGAACAACTACAGCAATATTTTCAGCAAGAGGGAAAGGGAAATCTTTTTTATGGCGTTGACGTGAATAGCAGGTTTGAAACAGAACCCGGTCTGAAAGACATCGAAAAATTAAAGAATTTTAAAAATAATAAGTCATCTCTATTCCGATAGACAAGATGACTAAAAGGCAAATTATATGACCTACCAGGCGAACGAAAAAGGATATTATGGCGACTTTGGGGGCGCGTACATCCCCGAAATGCTATACCCGAACGTAGAGGAATTGCGCTCGCAGTATCTCGACATCATGAAAGAAGAATCCTTTCAGAAGGAATTTAAACAACTGCTGAAGGATTACGTGGGCCGCCCTACTCCGCTCTATTTTGCCGAGCGTTTCAGCAAAAAGTACAACACGAAGATCTATCTGAAAAGGGAGGACCTTTGTCATACCGGCGCCCACAAAGTGAACAATACCGTGGGACAGATCCTGATGGCCAAGCGCCTCGGCAAAAACCGCATCATTGCAGAGACCGGCGCAGGTCAGCATGGGGTTGCCACCGCCACGGTTTGTGCTCTTATGGGGATTGAGTGTATCGTATATATGGGCGAAATTGACATAGAACGCCAGGCCCCCAATGTGGCGCGTATGAAAATGCTGGGCGCTAAAGTTGTTCCGGCAAAATCGGGGAGTCGTACCTTAAAGGATGCCACGAATGAAGCCATTCGCGACTGGATCAACAATCCGGTGGACACGCATTACATCATCGGTTCGGTGGTGGGACCGCATCCATATCCCGATATGGTAGCGAGATTTCAGGCGGTAATTTCCGAAGAGATAAAATTTCAGCTGAAAGAAAAAGAGGATCGCGAAGATCCCGATTATGTAGTGGCCTGCGTGGGCGGCGGAAGCAACGCCGCAGGAGCCTATTTTCACTATCTCGACAATCCTGAAGTAGGCATCATAGCTGTGGAAGCAGCCGGAAAAGGAATCGACAGCGGCGAAAGCGCAGCCACCTCGGCTTTGGGAAAAGAAGGCATTATTCACGGGAGCAAAACCCTGCTGATGCAGACGGAGGACGGACAGATCACCGAGCCCTATTCTATTTCTGCCGGACTTGACTATCCGGGGGTTGGGCCCATGCATGCTAATCTCTTCCGAAGCGGACGCGGCGAATTTATCTCCATCACCGATAAAGCCGCGATGGAAGCAGGGCTGGAATTGGCCAAACTTGAAGGTATCATTCCCGCCATTGAAACCTCCCACGCCCTGGCGATCTTTAAAG
>JBAWAB010000364.1:0-5054 GCA_049589035.1 Salegentibacter sp. | reverse complement strand
GCTTTATAGATGAAGATTTGCAGATCCTGATTCTTTTTGGCCAATTTTAGCCGCTTCTTGTCACCGCTTATCCAGCCCGCCAGCTGCCCAACCGGATCCATAGGATCGCTCATAGCATGAATTTTTCTTTCCACAATAGAAAGTTGTGGTTTATCGGAAAGTGGAATTGGATAAGCCCTGGGATCGTAAGTATCCAGGCGGTCAAGATCTGCGGAAAGATTGCCGCTCAATTTAATATTGCTCAGTTTTACTTCATCGAGCTCGTTTACATTTTCAACCAGTTCCACTTTAAGAAAAGCTTTCCTGAAAATTTCTGGCGTAATCACAACCTCGAGTTTCTTGAACTGTACCGCCGAAAACACCAGCGTATCCTTCAGCCGCACCAGGATTTCAAATTCTCCCGAAGGTGAATTTACCGTCCCCGATTTTTGACTAAGATTGACAATATTGATATAACTTCCGCCTAAAGAATCATTGGAAATCTTCCCTTTCAACAAGACCTTGTCCTGGGAGAGCACAGGTAAACTTGCCGAGCAGAAAAACAAAACAAGAAATATTCTGCTCATCCGGGCATTTCAGAGGTCACGTTTTCTTCGGAAGTTTCCTTTAGAAAGCTTTTGCTCTGCCTTTCCAGGAAGGCGATGAGATCGAGAGAGCGATCATTTCGCAGCAGTTGTTCCGTTAAGCCGTGCTCAAAGCTGTAGTCGAGAAAATCGTTGATATAGGCCAGTTCAATATGCAGGTGATCGATGAAGAAAGCGTTGTCGAATTTCGCCCGTATGCGTTGATTGGCCTTGCGACGAGTGAAGACAGGTTCAGAAGGAGCACCTGAAAGATTTCCGAAATTGCGGTTTCCCGTAATCAATCCAATCAGTCCCAGAATGTTTCCGCCTGCATCTGGCATCTGGGAATTTTCTGCAAAAGCAGCATTCTCTACCCCATGATTTGGCGACAAAGGCACGGGACCAAGATTGAACACCGGCATATCAACGACCTTGATCTTATCAAGATCGGTTTCAAGATTCCCTGTCAAATTGGTCAATCTCACCTCATCAAGACGATTAATATCCAGCGCGAGATCTACATTAAGAAAGCCCTCCTTGAGCATCTTGGGAGTGATCTTTATTTCCCTGCGCTCATATTGCACCGAGGAAATCAGCACCGTGTCCCCCGCCTTCGCTTTAATAGCAAATTCACCGGTGAGGGAGGTTTCGGTTCCTCTTTCGGTATTCATATTTATAATATTGACGGGGGCTTCAAGAGTATCAATCTTTATTTTTCCGTGGAGTAATTGTTCCTGAGCGGCGGCAGAATAACAGGAGAAAAGGACCAGAGTTAAGAAAAGTATTTTTTTCATCTAAATAGGTTGGCTTCGGGCGAAATTCAGTTTTCGGCCTGAAGTTTTTTATAGGATTGGCTTTGTTCTATAAGGAAAGAGATCAGGTCGAGTTCATTTCCCTTTTTCAGCATGTCACGGGTAAGGCCATGATCGCTGGCGTAAAATATAAAATCGTTGATATTTTCCAGTTTTATATCCAGGTTTTTTCGGAAAAAATCGTCGTTATAAATTTTCCGAACATTCTCATCGATCTCGCGATCGGGAAGATTTTTCTTTTTTCTGCCAGACTCTGCCAGAATGACTTTGAAGAGATTTACAAAATTCAGCCCGTTTACCATGTATGTTTCCCCTGCCGCCATGGCATCGTTACGCACAACCCCTGTAAGAGAGTCTGGAGCGAAATAAGTTTCAGAAATATTCACCTGTGCCATGTCATAAGCTGGAACCGAGGTTTTCTTCTCATCAAGAAGGTTCACATCCATGTAGATATTGCCAGAAAGTTTATTGGAAGAAACCACAACTTCAGGCAATTCGGTAACTGCGCCGTTCAGAAAAAGATTTAATTTCCCCGCTTCCATAACGCCTTCATCTATCGCAACCTTGAACTGCTGAAAGATGAGGGAAGTGAAACGCAGCTCATCATCAAGCGCAACTGCAACAGAAAACTGCCCTTCAGCATCAGAAATAGTTCCCTCTCCCGTATTCACGTTGAATACAGCAATACCTTCTGCGGAATAATCGCCGGGAATAATAATCTTCCCCTGAATGCTCTGCCTTTGCTGGGCGGTCATAGCGAATCCTGAAAGCATCAGTAATATGAAAAAGCAGCGTTTTAACATAGGAATTCTTCTAATAAAGAAACGACAGATGCAGCAAATAAGCACATAAGAGGCTTGTAAACTTTTGTTAAAACAGGCTTTTATATACCTTTACAAAAAAGACTATATGAAAGCATTTTTAGCCAGCACTTCAACCCTACACGGCCAGGAATACCTGGAATATCTTATTCCTTACTTAACTCAACTCTATATGGATGCAGAGGAAGTGGTCTTTGTGCCTTATGCCCGCCCCGGCGGCATCTCCCACGCAGATTATTCTGCTCTTGCAGCCGGCGCTTTCAAAAAAGCCGGGTTGAAATTGCGGGGATTACAGGAATTTTCCGATCCAGTGCAGGCTATCGAAAATGCTGAAGGAATTTTTACCGGCGGCGGAAACACCTTTTTACTGGTTTCAGAACTTTACCGCAACAAAGTAATGCCGGCTTTGCAACAGGCTGTTCGAAACGGGACACCATACCTTGGCACCAGTGCAGGCACCAATATTGCTGGTCTCTCCATGCAAACCAGCAATGACATGCCCATTATCTATCCGCCGAGTTTTAAGACCCTGGGATTGGTTCCCTTTAATATTAATCCACATTACCTCGATCCCGATCCAACTTCCACCCACAAGGGGGAAACAAGGGAAACGAGGATCAAAGAATTTCACAATCTGAATTCCCAGCCGGTAGTCGGCCTCAGGGAAGGCAGTTGGTTGGAGCTTTCGGGAGACAATATCACTCTAAAAGGGAAACTTAGCGCCCGGATCTTTGAGGTAAACAAAGAACCTTACGAGATAGATCCAGATACTTCTCTAAGCAATCTCAATTAAGACCAAGATGAACTACCAAAATATCCTTGAAAGCATCAATAGCGAGATGAGCTATAGAGATGTAAGCGGCCGTGTAGCCTCCTATATTCCCGAGTTGGCCAAGATCGATCCCAGAAAGTTCGGGATGCATGTTTACTGCGGAAAAGAACAACATTTCGCGTTTGGGGATAGCCGGGAGAAGTTTTCGGTGCAAAGTATCGCTAAGGTCTTCAGCCTTTCGATGGCCATGAGGATCATGGGAGAAGCCCTGTGGGACCGTGTGAATGTGGAACCTTCTGGCGACCCTTTTAATTCTCTCACGCAGCTGGAGCAGGAAAGTGGGATTCCGCGCAATCCCTTTATCAATGCCGGAGCCCTGGTAATTGCAGATATATTGGTAGATCAGCTGGAAGATCCAAAGGAGGAGCTACTGAAATTTGTGAGAAAGCTAACCGGGAAAGACGATATTCAATTTAACCGGAAAGTCGCGGTCTCAGAAAAATCTACAGGATACCGCAATATCGCCCTGGTGAATTATATGAAAGCCCTCGGAAATATCAAATGCGACGTGGAGCCTATCACAGATTTCTACTTTCACATGTGCTCTCTGGCCATGTCTTGTGAAGAACTGGCACAGGCCTTCATGATCTTTGCGAACAAGGGGAAAATTCTTGAGACAGAAGAAGAGATTCTAACAGCCACGACGGTGAAACGAATCAATGCACTTATGCAGACGTGTGGCTTTTACGATGAAGCCGGGGAATTCAGTTTTAAAGTGGGCTTGCCCGGAAAGAGCGGCGTGGGCGGCGGCATTGTGGCCATACATCCCGGCCAGTATTCGGCGGCGGTTTGGAGCCCTATTCTCAACGAGAAGGGAAATTCGGAATTAGGAATGAAAGCTTTGGAAAGGCTCACCACTCTTACGGGCACCTCTGTTTTTTAAGAAAAAAACAGAAACTTTCGGAAACAAAAAAATGCCTTCCGCAAATTGCAGAAAGCATTTCTATAAATTGAACACTGCTATAATCTTTTAAAGCGCAGCTACGTGCTTAGTCAGTTTCGACTTTAGGTTAGCAGCTTTATTATCGTGAATGATATTTTTCTGAGCCAGTTTATCAATCATAGACACTACTGAAGGAAGCATAGTCTCAGCCTCTTTCTTCTCAGAATCGCGCAACTTCTTGATCGCATTCCTGGTAGTTTTATGTTGGTAGCGGTTTCTAAGACGTTTTGTCTCATTGCTACGGATCCTCTTCAACGCTGACTTATGATTTGCCATTACAAATTCTATTTAATTGTTCTTTAAAAGTAGTCCGTAGGGGAATCGAACCCCTGTTACCAGGATGAAAACCTGGCGTCCTAACCCCTAGACGAACGGACCATAAATTATTTCAAAATAAAGCTTTTTCAGCTCCTCAACACGCACTAATCCCGTGTTTTCTCTTCGTAGTCCGTAGGGGAATCGAACCCCTGTTACCAGGATGAAAACCTGGCGTCCTAACCCCTAGACGAACGGACCATTTTTTGCTTAAATGCGGATGCAAAAATACAACTATTTTTGAATGCCGCAAATGTAGATTAATTTTTTTTGAAAAAATTAGTAGGCCTTTGCAAACAGCACTCTTTGAGCCGAAGGTTTGCCAGTAAGCACACATTTTCCAGGCTCTTTTTCGCCCTCAAACGGAATACATCTGATGGTCGCCTTAGTTAACTCCTTGATCTTGTTTTCGGTTTCAGAAGTACCATCCCAGTGAGCTGAAATAAATCCGCCCTTCTTTTTGAGAACCTCCTTAAACTCATCAAAGCTGTCAACTTTGGTCGTATGCTCTTTTCTGAATTCAAAAGCCTTATCATACAGCGCCTGCTGGATCTCACCCATGAGCCCCTTAATTTTCTCAACTACTGCCGTCCTTTTTACAAATTCTTTGGTAAGGGTATCTCTTCTGGCAAGCTCAACCGTTCCCTTCTCAAGGTCCTTAGGACCAATAGCTATTCGCAGCGGCACGCCCTGCATCTCATATTGGGCAAATTTCCAGCCCGGTTTCTGGGTGTCACGATCGTCGTATTTCACCGAAATTCCCTGGGC
>JBAWAB010000363.1:0-10485 GCA_049589035.1 Salegentibacter sp. | reverse complement strand
TTCTCAAGGAACGCAAGGTATTCCTTTGGGGAGAAGTAAACGATCAAACTGCAAAACACGTGATCGACCGGCTTTTGTACCTGGACCTTCACGAAGAAAAAGAAATTCAGTTTTTCATCAATAGCCCCGGCGGATTTGTTACCGATGGCTTTGCGATCTACGACACCATTTTGTCACTGAAAAGTCCCGTCTCTACTATTTGTACGGGTTTAGCTGCATCAATGGGTTCTATTCTACTTTCAGTTGGTACCAAAGGGAAAAGATTCATTCAGCCACATGCAAAGGTGATGATCCATCAGCCCAGTGGAGGAGCCCGCGGACAAGCTTCGAATATCGAGATCCAGGCCACCGAGATTCTGAAAACAAAAGAATTGAGCGCTCAACTGCTGGCGGACAACTGTGGCCAAACAGTAGAAAAAGTGATGAAAGATTTTAACCGCGATTACTGGATGAACGCCGAAGAATCGGTAGAATATGGGATCGTAGACGGAATTATAAAAAAATAAATATGAATGTAAAGCATAAAGAAAGCGATCATAAAGGAATGTTCTATATAGAGGATGAAGGCGGCATTGTAGCCGAACTCAGCTATACTTCCCAGGAAAACAACATCATCACTTTGGACCATGTTGAAGTTAACAAAAAACTCAGCGGCCAGGGCATTGGCTCGAAATTGGTAAAAAAAAGCGTGGAATATGCCAGGGAGAATGAGCTGAAGATAGATCCACTTTGCCCTTTCGCCGAAGCCGAATTCAAAAGGCACGAATCTTATTCAGACGTGCAAACTCCTTCCTGAAAGATCGCAGTTTCCCAAATCACCGTCAAAATACCACAATGATGAGCTTCAAAGGATCTACTTTGGCTTTACTGCTTTTGTGCTTTTTCATCCTTAGTTGCGGAAACGATGGAAATACTGCAAAGAAGAGCGAAAATCCCTCTGCTTCGACAAACACAGCGAAGACTGAAGATACTCCCGCCCCTCCTCCTTCCCCCGATCTCATAGAAGAAGCTTTCAGCCAATCAACTGACACGGCTTCTGTTGGCAAGGTAAATCTGAGTGATTTTCCGAAGCTGCAAAATTATTACGAGAAAAGAAAGAATCAGCCCGTTTGGAGCAGTGAGAAGCTCAGAAAAGAATTAGTGTCGAATATTAAGAATATCGACAAAGACGGACTTTTCCCTTCGGATTATCACCTGGAATATCTTCAAGAAAGAAGTTCCACCTATTCAGATCTTAGCCTTCAGGAACGGGCGATTTTAGATATCGTGCTCTCCGATGCGTTTTTCAAAGTTGCCGGTGATCTCAACCATGGAAAACTGGACCCTGAAAAGATCTACAAGATCTGGGGCACACGCAAGAACGAAATAGATCTTCCGAAGCTCTTGAACAAAGCTGTTTCCGAAGAAAATGTTACAGCAGCCCTTGATTCAGCACGACCGCATCAACAGCTGTACAGAGGGCTTAAAAAATCGCTTCAGGATTACGAGAAATTAGTAGCTTCAGAAGGCGAAATAACGCATATTCCGGAAGGGGAAATGATAAGGCCGGGAGAAGAAAACGCCCGAATCACTTCCGTAGCAAAACGTTTAGAAGAACTGGGATACCTCAGTGAAAAAGCTGCCGATTCTGCCGGGGGTCGCTATTCCGAAGAGATACAAAAAGCAGTCCGCAGTTACCAGCAAAATTACGGCCTGCAGGTTGACGGCATTTTAGGCAAGGGAACTGTCGCGAACCTGAACATGAGCGCAAAGGACCGTTACAACCAGATTTTGGCCAATCTCGAACGCTGGCGCTGGTATCCGCACGATCTGGGAGCACAATATATCATCGTCAATATTGCCAATTACAAATTACATGTAATAAAGAACGGAGACACTATTTCCACGCATAAAATAATTGTAGGAAGGCCTTCTATGGAAACGCCCGTCTTTTCTGATAAGATACAGTACGTGGTTTACAATCCCACCTGGACGATCCCTCCAACCATTAAAAAACAAGAAGTTATTCCCGGCGCATCAAAAGACCTTGCATACTTAGAGAAAAAGAAGATCGACATATACAAGAACGGGGAAAAGATCAACAGAAAGGACTGGAATCCCGCCGAAGCAAGGAATTATACATATCGACAAGGTGCCGGGAGTTCGAATCCGCTGGGGCGCGTAAAGATCATCTATCCCAATAAATACATGATCTACCTGCACGACACACCCGCACGGTATCTTTTTAAAAAAGACAGCCGGGCAGAAAGCCACGGCTGCGTTAGGGTAGAAAATGTGTTGGATCTTTCCAGATACTTGCTGAGCAACAGACCTGAGTATAACGAAGCCACTATAGACACTATCCTTTCTTCGGGCAAAACCACACAGATAGAAGTGACTCAACCTGTCCAGGTGCACCATTTTTACTGGACCGCCTGGCGCGAAAATGGTAAGACAAGGTTTACTTCAGATATATATCAGCTCGATCCAAAACTTATAAAGCTCTTAAAGCCGGAGAATTAGTTCAGATAAGAAGATCTGCTCATATAACCCGGGTCATTCTTATTAATATAGACCACAGATTCTCCTTTAATTTTATTGATAAGACTCTTAGCTATTGCCTTAGGCACTGCAGGACAACCATAACTCCTGCCCAGGCGCCCGTGACGGCTTACAAAATTACCAGTAGCATAGTCGGCACCATGAATTACCACATATCTTTTTCGGGCGTTGTTGTTGATTCCTTTTTCCATTCCGTCGAGAAAAAGACTAAGTCCGTTCTTACCGATATAGGTTTCGCCGGTCACAAAGAATCCTAAAGAACTTTTGTGGGAATTGACTTTATTGGAGAACTGCTTAGCAAATTCAACCCCAGTCTTTTGGCCGTGAGATACATAAGTATTAAAAAGAACCTCTTTATTTTTCATATCCATGATCCACATTCTCTTCTTTTTAGAAGAAAGATCAAAATCGACAACGGTAAGAATCTCTTTGTTCACCTTCCCTTGATTTTCCAGCTTCTCATAACCCTCCATGGCTTTCTCAAAAACACTCAATGCAGGCAGGGTGGCGTTTTTAGTACTAAATTCTCCATATAGGTTAGCCACTTTTTCCTTAAAAGAAACAGGTTTCGTGGAAGCTACAACAGAAGTGATCTCTGAATTTGAAGTGGCAGTTGTTTTATCAGCTTTTGCAAAAGCGAAAGAAAAAAGGAGTACTGAGACTACCGCGAAGATTCTGTAATTCATATAGTTAATTTCGTTTAAGATTTTGTTAATCTATTCCAAAGGTTGTGCCAACATACAAAACACGGGACTATATCCAGCATTATTTCAAACTTTAACAATTTGGAGCTAAAATGCACTAAAATCAAGATGTTAGGGAAAGCCAGGTCCAACTGGAGAACGCAAAAATACCCTTCTTATTGTGAGGCATAAAAAATCCTAGTGTTAAATTTATTAAGAGAGATTTTAGGCCTCATACCTCCATTCCACCCTTATTGCAAAAGGGATTTTTACTAAAACATAATACGCCTTATCTTAGCCGGGGAAAAATTTGTGTTTATCTTTATTGCCAAATTTCAAAGTGCTTTATGAATAAGAAGGTTTTATTAATGATATTAGATGGTTGGGGAGTCACTCAAGACCCAAAAGTTTCGGCAATCGCCCAGGCTAAAACCCCTTTTATGGATTCCATTATCAAAAAATACCCACACGCCGAACTGCGGACCGACGGAATGAACGTTGGACTTCCGGAAGGACAGATGGGAAACAGTGAGGTTGGTCACATGAACCTTGGTGCTGGAAGAGTGGTCTACCAGGACCTGGTAAAGATCAACATGGCTGTGGAAAAAAATACGCTGAAAGACGAACCTGCTCTCGAAGAAGCCTTTACTTATGCAGTAAAGAATAACAAGCCAATCCATTTCATGGGCTTGTTGAGCGATGGCGGCGTTCACTCGCATATCAAGCACCTCAAAGGTTTGCTGACGGCTGCCGAAGAGTTTGGGGTAAAAGAAAAATATGTACACGCTTTCACCGATGGCCGGGATGTGGATCCAAAATCTGGTAAAGGATTCATCAAGGAAATTGAAGAGCACCTGAAAAAGACCAATGGCAAGCTGGCTTCCATCATCGGAAGATATTACGCCATGGACCGCGATAAGCGATGGGAACGCGTGAAAAAAGCCTATGACCTTATCACCAAAGGAGAAGGCTATAAAACCACCAATGCAGAAGAAGCTGTACAGAAAAGTTATGATGAAGACGTTACTGACGAATTTATCAAACCTATCGTACTTACCGATAACGACGGCAACCCTGTTGCTACCCTGAAGGAAAAAGAAGTTGTGATCTTCTTTAATTTCAGGACCGATCGTGGAAGACAACTTACCCAAGCTTTAAGCCAGCAGGATTTCCCTGATCACAACATGAAGAAAATGCCTCTGTACTACGTTACTCTCACAAACTACGATGACAGTTTCAAGAATATACATGTAGTCTTCAAAAAAGATAACATCAAGACTACTCTCGGAGAAGTTTTGGAATATATGGGCAAAAAACAAATAAGAATTGCCGAAACCGAGAAATACCCTCATGTTACCTTCTTCTTTTCGGGAGGCCGTGAAAAGCCTTTCCGTGGAGAGAAAAGAATTATGTGTGATTCGCCAAAAGTAGCCACCTACGATCTACAGCCGGAAATGAGTGCCTATGAGATCAGGGACAAAATCATCCCCGAATTAGAAGCTGAATCGGCCGATTTTATCTGCCTCAACTTTGCCAATCCCGACATGGTAGGCCACACCGGTGTCTTTGAAGCTGCGGTAAAGGCTTGCGAGACGGTTGATAGCTGTGCAAAAGATGTTTCTGAAGCCGCGCTGGAAAATGGCTATTCAGTAATCATTATTGCCGATCACGGTAACTCTGATATGCTGATTAATCCCGACGGAACACCAAACACGGCTCACACTACCAATCCGGTGCCACTGGTACTGCTCGATAAAGATGTAAAATCCATTAAAAACGGTAAGCTTGGTGACATTGCACCGACTATCTTAAAGCTTATGGGCATTGAGAAGCCCGATCTAATGACTCAGGAATCCCTAATTTAATTTATCTAAAATGCACAAATTTCTATTGATCCTATTACTGACTTTTTTTGGCGGCAAGAGCGATAATGCTTCCAAAGAAGATAATAGCTCAACAAACCAACAGGAGCTTACTGTTAATGCACAACAAGGAATGCTAATAGGAGAATATGACAGGAAACAACTGGAAGAAGAACCCTACGCTTCCTGGTACAAACCTACCTATGAAGCCTATACCCCAAATGAGGAAGCGCTGGAAACCATCAAAGAAAACATTTCTGACTATGACATCACCGTTCTTATGGGAACCTGGTGCCACGACAGTAAAAGAGAAACCCCAAAACTTCTGAAGTTGCTGGATCTGTCTAATTACGACATGGACAAGCTCACCCTGATCGGAGTGGATTACAGAAGAAATACCCCCGACAACGCAAGAGAGAAATATGATGTCCTCCGGGTACCTACCATCATTTTCTACAAAAACGGAAAGGAAGTGAACCGCTTTGTTGAACACGCAAAACAAAGTCTGGAAGAAGATATCGCCAAGATCGTTGCGGGCAAAGAATATTCAAATTCATACGCCAAGTAATTTTTAGTCCTCTATTGTAGCACTATGCCAAAATCCCTCACCATAGCGATCGATTTTGACGGCACGATTGTAGAGAACAAATATCCGGGGATCGGAAAGCCGAAGCTATTTGCACTTGAGACTCTCCGGAAACTTCAGGAAGAAGGCCACCGTCTTATCCTGTGGACGTATCGTCACGGAACGCGGCTTGAGGAAGCCGTGAATTTTTGTGAATCTGAAGGAGTTAGTTTTTATGCAGTAAACAAGAGCTATCCGGAAGAAGAATTTGATGGAACCATCAGTCGCAAGATCCTGGCAGATGTTTTTATAGATGACCGTAACATGGGTGGCCTTAAAGGTTGGGGTGAGATCTATCACCTACTTAACAGGCTGGAGCCCGAATGGCAACAAAAGAAAAAGAAATTCGGCATATTTGGCCGTTTCTAAGAAGAGATTATGATTATTACAAAAACGAAAGAAGAAATCGAGTTGATAAGAGAGAGCGCCCTGATCGTCTCTAAGACGCTGGGAATGCTGGCTCCTAAAATAAAGCCGGGAGTGACCACGCTTGAGCTCGATAAAATGGCGGAAGAATTTATAAGAGATCACGGGGCAGAACCTGGCTTTTTAGGACTGTACGATTTCCCCAATTCTCTTTGCATGAGCCCCAATGCACAAGTGGTGCATGGAATCCCTAACGACAAACCCCTGGAAGAAGGAGATATTATTTCCATCGACTGTGGTGCTTTAAAAAATGGCTTCTACGGCGATCACGCCTATACTTTTGCAGTGGGGGAAGTCGCGCCTGAAACCAAAGAACTGCTGAAAGTGACCAAGGAATCCCTTTATGTGGGAATCCGGGAATTTAAGGCAGGAAATCGTGTGGGCGATGTGGGCTATGCTATTCAGAAGTACACCGAAGACCGCGGTTACGGGGTGGTACGGGAACTCGTCGGCCATGGGCTTGGCGCGAAAATGCACGAAGATCCTGAAATGCCCAATTACGGCCGTAAAGGTAGAGGAAAGAAATTTGTTGAAGGAATGGTAGTGGCCATTGAGCCCATGATCAACCTTGGAACTAAAAGGATCAAACAGCTGCGGGACGGCTGGACCATCCTTACTGCAGATAATAAACCGAGTGCCCATTTTGAACACGATGTGGCTCTTGTTGACGGTAAACCAGAACTGTTATCTACTTTTAAGTATATATATGAGGCTTTGGGTATAGAGAATGAAGAGGAAGAAGAATTTAGAACGAAAATCTATGATTAAAAACTTCAGACAGGAACAATGGAAAATGCTCCACAGAGATGACTGGCAAGATCGGTTTGTTTACAAAGTCTCCAATTATGGGAGGGTAATAAGTTATCTTAAGAATCCCGAGGGAGAATTAATGAATACTGAGAAAGCCAGTGGTTATGTTAATTTCGCTGTTCGGCTAAAGAACGGTAAATACAAAACCTACTACGTACACCGGGTAGTTGCAGAGCTTTTCCTTGAGAAAAAGGAGGATGACCGGTACGTGATCCATAAGAATTTTCAGAAGGGTGACAACCGGGTAAACAATCTCGCCTGGACCACCAAAGAGGAATGGGTGCAGCACCAGTTTCACAGCCCCCATGTGAAGGAAAATAAACGAAAGCGCCGTCTGAGAAAGGTGGTTTCCTATTCAAAGCTGAGTTACGCTCAGGCTGTAGTCCTGAAAAAAAAGCTGCTCGATCCAAAAAGAAAGACCCGCATCAAAGTTTTAGCCAAGCAATTCGGCGTTTCCGAAATGCAGCTCTACCGCATTAAGTCTGGCGAAAACTGGGGCGATATCGAAGTATGAAGAAACTTTTTAAGCTTGTTCTTAACACGCTTCCCCGCCCCCTGTTGATCAGATTCAGTTACCTGGCTCAGCCTTTTTTAAAACTGGCCCTTCGAGGCAGTACATATACCGATCCGATCGACGGAAGCAGCTTTTCTAAGTTTCTGCCGTATGGCTACGTAAACCAGCGGGAAAATGTACTATCTCCTTCTACTCTATCGCTCGAGCGCCATCGCCTGCTATGGCTTTACCTGAAGAATGAAACCGGCTTCTTCACAAAGAAACTGAAGGTCTTGCATTTTGCACCGGAACAGGCATTTTATAAACGTTTCCGAAATTTAACCAATCTCGACTACACTACCACCGATCTCAATTCGCCGCTTGCAGATGTGAAAGCGGATATTTGTGATCTTCCCTTTGAAGACAACTCCTTTGATTTTATTCTTTGTAATCACGTGCTGGAACATATCCCCGATGACACGAAGGCTATGCAGGAGCTTTTCCGCATTCTCCGTCCGGGAGGTATTGCAATTCTTCAGATTCCGCAGGAGTTGAACAGAGCTGAGACTTTTGAAGACAACAGCATCACCGATCCTAAGGAAAGAGAAGCCATTTTCGGCCAATATGACCACGTAAGAGTTTACGGCCGTGACTACTTCGATAAACTGAGAAGCATAGGCTTTGAAGTGGAAGAAGCCGATTATACCGCAAAGCTTTCTGCGGAAGAGATCGATCGCTACCGGCTTGCCAAAAGGGAAGTTATTCCCGTCTGCTATAAAAGGTAATTAGAAGGTAATTCGAATAGGTTATTCCTGCAGGGCATTTTTAAAACCTTCAGAAGCATATACCGAAATATTCTGCTCAGAATCGTCGGAATAGATCAGATAGACTTCTACATTTTTCAGTTTCTTCAGCATTTCCTTTGACTTTTCCAGCCCTAGAGCCATACAGGCTGTTGCATATCCATCAGCGAGAGCACAATTCTCTGCCATAACAGATGCGCTCAGCAGGTTACTTCGCTGTGCTTTCCCTGTTAGTGGATTAATGGTGTGTACATAGCGTTTTCCTGTAGTAGAATCTACCCTGAATTTCCTGTAATTACCCGAGGTTGCCAACGCCCTGTTCTTCAATGCCAGGATCGTTTGAAAACTACGCTCATCTTCCTTTTGAAGCGGATCGTCTATGGCCACCATCCACGGCTTATCTTTGCCAATATTACGCCCTTTTGCCACCAGTTCACCTCCGAGTTCGATCAGGTAATTCTTCACATTCTTTGAGTCGAAATAAGCGGCAATCACATCAATAGTATAGCCCTTTGCGATTGCATTAAAATCGAGATAAACATGAGGGTCATCCTTCATGATCTTGTGATCTTCAGAAACCCTAAGTTTATTAAAACCAACATATCTTCTCAAAGAGTCGAGGGTGATACTGTCTGGAGCAACAGGCGCCTCCTCCTCAGGCCCAAAGCCATAGGCGTTGACCAGAATGCCCACAGTGGGATCGAAATAGCCATTACTCTCCCTGTAGATCTTTTTGGAAAAGTTAAAGACCTTTTCAAAATTCCTGTCGATCACTACACTCGTATCGCCTTTATTAAGCCGGGAAATATCCGAACCCTCGCGATAGGTGCTCATGGAGTTATTGATATTTTCAAAGATAGAATCAAGTGCCTGGTCGGCATCGATCTCCTTGTCGGGGAAATATTTAATATGGAAAGTAGTTCCCAATGCCTCTCCCGTAAGAATATTTGGTTGTACTTCTGAATTGTTACAGCCCGTTAGAAGCGCTGCTAAAAAAAGAGCAAATACTAATTTCTTCATGTTAGATTTCTTGCCAGCCATTATAATTCACTACATAATCTTCTTCACTCATTACCGGCCTTTCATAATCTTCGGAATTTGCCAGGCCAACTCCTGCGTAAAAAGTTCGGGCGTTGAATTTGAGCGCATGCTGCCTGATGGTTTCCATAGAGATCCTGTCAAAATCTCGCGGATTATCGGGATATTCCACCGCCCTTACCACAACGAAGTGAAGTTTTGAATTTTTTAGCGCCACGAACTGGGGATCTTTCTTTAATTCGCTATTTACGCCGAGAAATTCGAAGCCATTTGCCTCGAGATCCTTCCCCACGATATTCATGGCCAGGTTATGTAGTTCCTGTTTATTCAGCTCGGTATTCATGCTGCAAAAATACTATTATTCCAAGTGAATACCTAAACAAGAAAAACTAAGCCCGGCAGGAAGCCGGGCTTTTAAATGATGATTATTTTTATTTCTTGATCAGTCGCTTGACCATTTTTCCTTCGGAAGTGTAAATTTCCGCGAAATAAATTCCCGGTTTAAAAGAATTGAGATTGATCGTTTTCAGTTCTCCATCCCTTAACTGCATATCCCTCAGCACGATTCCGCTGGATTGAATGATCCTGATCCTGTTCACTTTCACAGAAGGCTCCATTCCGAAGTTAAATACATCCCGGCTGGGATTTGGATATACAACTACCGCCTGTTCATCAGAACAGTTGTTTACAGTAATATAGATATAAGAATCATCATCGGGACAGCTGGTACCACTCCTCACGGTATATTTGTACCTGCCTGCTGCATCCACTGCAGGATCAAAAACAGTTCCTCCACTAGCCAAAGCAGGAGTGAAAGTACCACCTGGATCCGCAGGACCAAGAATGGAAGGTTCGTACACCGTCACAAGATCAATCGGTTCATCGTTAGAACAGAAAGTCACAAAGGTCGTTTTCCCTGCATTTGGAGAATCAGAGATGCTTACCTGACAGCTGGCCCGGGAAGTACAGCTTCCTTCGGAATTATCAGCATAATACATTGCGCCATCCTCTAAAAGAGTATCACCGCTCAGAGCTTCGGTAGAAGTAGCCGAAGCATACCAAGCCAATCCACCTCCGTTATCGGTCGCTACAAGATCTGAAATTCGCGGTTTGTGAAAGTTATTTCCTGTTCCCTCTGATTCACAGAAACTCTGATTCGGGTCTTCTATGGTAGGGCACGCCAAAGGTACCGGCTCATTGGAGA
>JBAWAB010000362.1:0-9984 GCA_049589035.1 Salegentibacter sp. | reverse complement strand
TTGATGCGATCAAAATTGCCGGTAGCCGAAAGGTTGTTGAGGCCCACCCCAAGGTCGTGAAAACTGAATTTCGTGAAATACTGCAACTTCAGCTTCCCAAGAATATAGGACCGCGGATAGCTGTTATTGCCTTCTATGGTCAACCCGCTGATCTGAATACTGTCGATTTTGGGGATTTTCACCTTCTTTTCATGATGCTGCTGCCGTTGCGCCAGTTCCTTCAGCTCATTAAACCTTTTTTGGGTCGCCACCACCCCAGAATCGATGATCGCCTCGCCTTTGTCGAAATCCAGGATCGAAAACCGGGTAATATCGGGATGGATGTAAATATCGGTTTTCGGAATCTTTTTTTTCATATCGCTGATGGTCCTGAAATTGCTCACCTGGGTGAGAATATCGAAAACTCCCTTCAGTTTTTCCCGGCCCAGAAGGCTGTCCTGCACATCAATCCCGATGATAACCTCTGCCCCTCGTTCGCGAAGCTCTTCCACGGGATAATTATTAGCCACGCCCCCGTCGGTCAAGAGCCGGCCGTTTATTTTTACCGGTGAAAAGATCGAAGGAATGGCGCCACTCGCCGAAACTGCCTTCGCCAAAGAACCGTGATCAAGGATCACCTCCTGGCCAGTTTCAATATCGGCAGCGACACAAAAAAACGGGATTGGCAGATTGTCGAAATCTCTCACATTGCTTACATGCATGGTGAGCCGCGACATCAGGTTGTAAATATTCTGCCCCTTGGAAAGGCCGGAGGGAAACTGCAGCCTGAAATTATCGAAAGGCAAAGTGATGGCGTATTTTTCAGAATCTTCCTTTTCATAAAAGGTCTTCGCGCTACGCGGCAGATCGTCCTGAATAAGAATATTGAAATTGGTGGCATGGAAGATGGAATCCAGCTCGGTGGCCGAATAACCCGCGGCATAAAGCCCGCCAACAATTGCCCCCATACTGCTTCCGCCAATATAATCAATGCGTATCCCCGCATCCTCCAGCACCTTGAGCGCCCCGATATGGGCCAGGCCCTTCGCGCCGCCGCCGCTCAGCACAAGGCCGATCTTAAGATCCTCTTTCTGCTGACCAAAACTTAGCAGTGGCAGTAAAAAGGCAAATATCAGCAGCGTTTTTTTCATCTAATCTGAATGGTAATGATTATGGATGATCCCGGCCTTGGAATCCCCAATGATCTCGGCAAGGGCTTCCTTTTTAGCCTCTTTGATCCTTTTTATGGAACGAAATTGCTTCAGCAGTTCCACCGCCGTCTTCTCCCCTATCCCGGGAATTTCTTCCAACTCGGTATTCAGCGCAGCTTTACTCCTTTTGTTTCTATGGAAGGTGATTCCGAAGCGATGCGCCTCATTGCGCAACTGCTGAATGATCTTCAGCGTTTCCGACTTCTTGTCGAGATACATGGGCACCGGATCGCCCGGGTAATAAATCTCTTCCAGCCTCTTAGCAATGCCGATAATGGCGATCTTACCACGAAGTCCAAGAGTTTCCAGAGCCTGAACTCCCGAAGTAAGCTGTCCTTTTCCACCGTCAACAATAATAAGCTGCGGCAGCTCCTCGCCTTCATTTAGCAAACGACGATATCTGCGGAAAACCACCTCCTCCATCGAGGCAAAATCGTTAGGTCCTTCCACCGTCTTGATGTTGAATTTACGATAATCTTTCTTACTGGGTTTCCCATTTTTAAAAACAACGCAAGCCGCCACCGGGTTGGTACCCTGAATATTGGAATTATCAAAACATTCTATATGCCGCGGCTCCTGCGATAACCGAAGATCTTCCTTCATCTGGGCCATGACGCGATTTATATGTCGGTCGGGATCTACGATCTTCATTTGCTTAAAGCGTTCCTGGCGATAATATTTCGCATTCCGAAGAGAAAGCTCCACGATCTTCTTTTTATCTCCCAACTTTGGCACCGTCACCTTTACCCCACCGGCAACATCGATCTTCAGGGGAACGTAAATTTCCTTAGAATTTGAGCTGAAGCGCTGCCTGATTTCGGTTACCGCCAATTCCAGCAGCTCCTGGTCGCTTTCGTCCAGTTTCTTCTTCATCTCAATGGTATGCGACCTGATGATGGCCCCGTGCGAGAGCTGAAGAAAATTCACATAGCCGTAGCCTTCGTCGCTCACCACCGAGAAAACATCCACATTGTTGATCTTAGGATTTACAACGGTAGAGCGCGACTGATAATTTTCCAAGACATCGATCTTTTCCTTGATCCGCTGAGCATCCTCAAATTCCATGTTTTCAGCATGCTCTTTCATCTGAGTCCGGAACTGGTTAAGGGATTCCTTAAAATTCCCTTTAACGATCTGCCGGATGGCTTCGATATTCCGGTTATATTCAACTTCAGGCTGCAGGGCCTCACAGGGGCCTTTGCAATTTCCCAGGTGATATTCGAGACACACCTTATATTTTCCCTGCCTTATCTTTTCTTCGGAAAGGTCATAATTGCAGGTTCGTAGTTTATAAAGCCCCTTTATTAGCTCCAGCAAGGTATTTACCGTCTTAAAACTGGTAAAAGGGCCATAATATTCACTGCCGTCTTTGATCAGTTTCCGGGTAGGAAACACCCTCGGAAAACGCTCATTTTTGATGCAGATCCAGGGATAGGTCTTGTCGTCCTTCAGCATGACATTGAAGCGTGGCTGAAGTTTCTTGATAAGATTATTCTCCAGCAGCAGGGCATCGGTTTCCGAAGACACTACGATATGCCTGATCTCTTGGATCTTTTTCACCATTACGCCTATGCGATGGCTGTCGTGGCGCTTGGTGAAATAAGATGTCACCCGTTTCTTCAGGTTTTTGGCCTTCCCCACATAGAGTATTTTTCCGTTCTTGTCGTAATACTGATATACTCCGGGGCTGTTGGGCAGGGTCTTGAGTTGTACTTCTAAAGCAGGCGTTTCCATCACTTCAAAGGTAGAATTTATTATGTGGGGCATTGAAAGATCCTTTTCCGGCAATTGTTAAATTTTTATTAAAATCGATTACAAAAATCCTTCCAAAGAACAAGAAGCCGCTGGCGATTCCTATAAATCTACATTTGAGGAAACCTTAAGAAGAAAACATAGGCTTTTTAGTATCTTGCGGTATGGAGAAAAAAGTGATAGGACGTTTTGACAAAGCTGACTTTCCGGTACTTCACCTGAATGATATCGCCATCAAGGTTGATACAGGTGCCTATACCTCGTCTATTCACTGTGAAAATATCGTCGAGGAAGATGGATTTCTTCACTGTACCTTCCTGGATGAAGAACATGCCCTATATAATGGTAGAAAATTCACCTTCAAAGATTACGACATTGTCTTTGTGAGGAGCAGTAATGGCATGATTCAGAAAAGATACCAGATACAAACCACTATAAAAATTTTTGACAAGGTCTTCAAAATTTCACTTTCTTTGTCGTCCCGTCAGGAAATGCGGTTTCCCGTATTAATTGGAAGAAAATTCCTCACCAAAAAATTCGTGGTGGACACCGAACTCACTGATGTCTCTTACAATCTAAAAGCCAATGAAAATAAGAATTCTATCCAGGAATAGCAGCCTATATTCTACGCAGCGCTTGGTGGAAGCCGCCAAAAAAAGGAATCACGAAATAGAAGTTATTGATCCACTCAAGTGTGATCTGGTGATCGAAAAACGGAAACCTTCCATATTCTACAAAGGAAGAATGATAGAAGGCACCGATGCGGTGATCCCGCGAATCGGGGCTTCGGTCACTTTCTATGGAACGGCCGTAGTGCGGCAGTTCGAGATGATGGGCGTTTTCACTATCACCGAATCTCAGGCCCTGGTGAGAAGCCGTGATAAACTCAGAAGTCTTCAGGTGCTTTCACGCGCCCGACTTGGACTTCCGAAGACGGTATTCACCAACTATTCAAAAGACGTACAGGAAGTTATTGACCATGTAGGCGGCGCGCCGCTTATCATCAAGCTTCTTGAAGGCACTCAGGGTCTTGGTGTCGTCTTAGCTGAAACCAAGAATGCAGCCGAATCGGTGATCGAAGCCTTCAACGGCCTGCAAGCACGGGTGATCGTGCAGGAATTCATCAAGGAAGCCGGAGGAGCCGATATTCGTGCTTTTGTGGTAGACGGTCACGTAGTGGGCGCCATGAAAAGACAAGGCAAAGAAGGCGAATTCCGAAGTAATCTTCACCGCGGTGGATCGGCTTCGGTTATCCAGCTGAGCGATGAAGAAGAAAATGCCGCCATCAAAGCAGCCCGCGCAATGGGTCTTGGCGTAGCCGGGGTAGATATGCTCCAAAGCTCGCGTGGACCACTTATCCTGGAGGTCAATTCTTCTCCGGGTCTTGAGGGCATCGAAGAGGCCACAGGTAAGGACATCGCGAAAAGCATCATCAGGTATATCGAAAGGAACGTTTAATTTATGCCGAAAATCACGAAGGACAACGTACTGGAAATTCTTGGAGAAAGGGTTTTGCCTGGCAAAAGCGCCACCATCAACTTCAATATGGCAAAACTTTACACCACTACTTCGGTTGAAGTTCCCGTTATTATTGAACGCTCTAAAAAACCTGGTCCGGTCATGCTTATTACGGCGGGGATACACGGAGACGAGATCAATGGCGTAGAAGTGGTTCGGCAGATAATTTCCAAAGGCATCAACAAACCTGTCAAAGGGACCGTGATCTGCATTCCGGTGGTCAACATTTTTGGATTCCTGAATCTGGCCCGGGAGTTTCCCGACGGCAGGGACCTCAACCGTATGTTTCCCGGCACCAAGAACGGATCGCTGGCCAGCCGTTTTGCTTTTCAGTTTGTAAAAAAGATTCTGCCGGTGGCGAATTTCTGCCTCGATTTCCACACCGGGGGCGCCAGCCGCTTTAATGCACCACAGGTTCGGGTGAAAAAAGGGAACGAGCAAGGCATGAAATACGCGCACATCTTTAACGCTCCTTTTACCATAGAATCAAAGACCATCACAAAATCCTACAGGGAGACCTGTTCGAAATTGGGCATTCCGGTGCTGCTTTTTGAGGGCGGAAAATCTATGGACAGCAATAAGGAAATTGCCCGCCACGGCGTAGATGGCGCCATGCGGATTTTAAGCCATCTCGAAATGCTGAGTCCAAAATTTGATTATCCCGATGCAGCTGCTGAAACCGTACTGATAGAAAACAGCTTCTGGATGCGCGCCAAGTACAGCGGACTTCTACACATTAAGATTCCCTGCGGAAAACACGTAGAAAGAGGCGAAGTAATTGGAACTATTACCGATCCCTACGGAAAGTTCAGGCATAAGATCAAGGCTTCCAACGAAGGCTACATCATCAATGTGAACGAATCTCCTATAGTTTATCAGGGAGACGCAGTTTTTCATATTTCACTTCCTAAAAAGAGCGTCGAAAATGAAGAAGAGTGAACTTCGGAAAAAATACAAGGAGCTGCGGCTGAAGCTTTCAGAAGAAGACATCGAAAAAAAGAGCCTGGACATTGCCAACAACCTTCTAAGATTACCCATTTGGAAACATGAATTCTACCATCTATTTCTCAGCATTGCCGAGCAAAAAGAAGTAGATACCGAGCCGATACTGCACATTCTCCAGGGCAAGGATAAAAATGTAGTATTGCCCAAAACGGAACTCAAAACCCACAGCCTTAAAAACTATCTTCTCACCGATAACACTGCCATTCGCAAGAACCGCTGGAATATCCCCGAACCTGTAGGCGGTATCGAAATCCCTCCTGAAAAGATGGACGTTGTCTTTGTGCCGCTGCTGGCTTTTGATGAAACCGGCCATCGCATTGGCTACGGAAAAGGTTTCTACGATAAGTTCCTGGCTTCCTGCCGGCCTGAAGTGGTCAAGGTTGGACTTTCTTTCTTTGAAGCCGAATCCCCATTCATAAATGTTTTCAGCAGTGACGTGCCTTTGGATTATTGTGTGAGTCCCGAAAGAAATTACACCTTTAAAAGCGTGTAATTATTTGCAGATCAGGGAACATTTACTACTTTTAGCTAAATTTGCCCCCTTTAATGCTCAACGACCTTCAATTAAACAGCATTCTTGAAGATTTTGATATTGCTTACTGGAAGATCCATCTCTTCACGAAAAAGGTAAGCTGGTCTGAGCATTTCAATACTTTGGTTGGAAATCCCGATACTAATAACGATCCCTTCGAGTACTTCATCAAAGAGATTCTCCATCCAGATTATCGCTACGACTTCAGACTACATTTCGAAGATCTCACTACCCAAAATGAAGCCTTCAGGATAGAATTAAAGCTGAAACTCCAAAATGGCAAGTACCGGTGGTTCGAATGCCGGAATCTCAAAAGTAAGGAAAAGGGGCTGCGCGAAACGGCTGTACTTCTTTTCGTGAATATTCATCAGAGCAAAAGAGACCAATACACCATAGAGGAGAATTTTTTCTACTACCGTGAGACCACCGAAATGACCTCTACCGGCGGCTGGTACATCGATACGATCCACCATCACATTTACTGGGACAACGTGACCAAAAAGATTGTAGGTTGCCCCATTGATTACCAGGTTGTCTACGAAGATCGCCTGCGGTTCTACGCCCCCGAACACCACCAGAAGGTAATTTCGGCCTTTGAGAAATGCGAGAAATACGGTATTCCCTTCAAGATTGAGCTGAAAATGCTCACCCTTTATAACCGGGAATTCTGGGTGAGAGCCACAGGCAAACCGGTTTATAACGAAGAACAGGAGATTATCGGAATTCGGGGTGTCTTTCAGGATATTGACGAACAGAAAACCAATGAGCTAAACCTGCAAAACTCACTGGATATTATCGCTACCCAAAACTCAAGGCTTTTTAATTTTGCCCATATAGTCTCCCATAACCTAAGATCGCACAGCAGTAATTTAAGCCTTGTAGTGGAACTGCTGAAGGAATCCAAAAGCAGTCAGGACAAACTTGACCTGCTTACCAATGTCGAAGATATATCAGAAAACCTCGATTCGGCCATCTCCTACCTCAACGAGGTGATGAGTACCCAGGATCTCCTGAACAAGGAACGCGTTAATGTGAGGTTTGAAGACGCCCTGGAATTCGTTCTGGCCTCTATTTCTTCGCTCATTAATCGGGAAAATGCAAAAATCGTCGCCCAATTCCATGATCTTAAAGAAATTAGATACATTCCTGAATATCTTAAAAGTATTTTATTAAATTTAATCACGAATGCCATTCGCTACAGGCAGCCGGGCAGGAAACCGGTCATCTTTATCCAGACCTATATTTCCAACGATCAGGAATATCTGGAGGTAAGCGATAATGGTATGGGAATCGATCTTGACCAGTACGGAGATAAAATGTTCGGAATGTACAAAACATTCCACCGCCATCCCGAGGCAAAGGGAATCGGACTTTTTATTACCAAAAATCAGGTAGAGACCTTGGGAGGTACCATATCAGTGACCAGTACTATTGATGTGGGCACCACTTTTAAAATCAAATTCTAGATCTAAAATGGGGCAAAAAGTAGAGCTAGCATGTATTATTGACGATGACAAAATATATGTGAACTTAGTTAAGAAGATCATCGAAATCAAAAAACTTTCTGAAAACCTTCTCATTTACAAGAATGGAAAAGAGGCTTTGGATTACTTTAAGGAGAATCTTGAAAACCTTTCGTCTGAGGAAAAACTCCCGGATATAATCTTTCTTGATCTGAACATGCCTGTAATGGACGGTTGGGAATTCCTGACCGAATTCATCAAGATAAAGAACAATTTCAACAAGAAGATCACGCTGTATGTGGTGAGTTCTTCCATTGATCCGCGAGATCTGGAAAGGGCAAAATCCTTCAGCCTTGTCACAGATTATCTCATTAAGCCCATCGAACTTAAGAAGTTTGAGAAAATATTCCAGAGGAACGCCGCTTAGGCTCCGCTCTATTTCTTCTCTTTTGGAAAAGCTTTTTTATTGAATAAAAGAAGCAGGATCACTCCTATGCTTATAGAAGAATCTGCTATATTGAAGACGGGCTCAAAGAAGGTGAAGAACTCGCCGCCCCATATAGGTATCCAATGCGGCAGATAGCCCTTCCAGAGCGGAAAATAGAGCATATCTACCACCTTTCCGTGGAAAAGTTCACCATAACCGCCATCTACAGGCATAAACGATGCGATGTGGTTGTAACTATCATCAAAGACGACCCCGTAAAAGACGGAATCTATGATATTCCCCGCCGCGCCGGCAAAAATAAGAGCGATCGAAATTATAAGGATTTTAGACCCATTTTTTCTTACGGAATCCCACAGCCAATAGCCTATTCCCAGAATCGCCACGAGCCTGAACATCGTGAGAAAAAGTTTTCCGTACTGCCCCGGAATCCTGGTGCCCCAGGCCATGCCTTCATTTTCCACAAAAAGAATCCGGAACCATTCAAATACCCGCACCTCCTCACCAAGGGCAAAATGTGTCTTAATGTAGATTTTGGTGATCTGATCAATGAACAGGATCAGGACGATAATGAGGCTGGCTTTTTTTAAAGACATTTACTTTTCGGGTTAAAAACGGCTCAAAAATACTAATATTATTTAGTTTTTGAGCACTCTGATATCTCCATTGATCGTTCTGAGGTGAACGGGAATGTTACCGCTTATAAATTCGGGCACAGTCACCGTGCCATGCCGACTCTCGGTTTGGAGCTGCGCGTGCTGTATATGAACCTCTATGTCGCCTTCAAAGGTATTGATCATTGCTGCTCCGGTAAAATCTGTAAGGAAACAATATCCCTGCTGCAAATCGGCAGAAAACTTCCCGAAATTGCCTTCCGCTTCTACCGAAGCCAGGTTGCTTTGGATATCTACCTCCATTCCCTCAGGCACCTCCAGCCATATCTCCAGCGAAAAAACCTTATGGGTGCTTAGCTTGTCATAACCGCCGGCAAGCTTATCGGGAAACTGAGATTTCAACAGAAGTTCCCCGTCCTTTATTTCAGACTTCAGGCCAATATTGTTGTAATACTCCCCTTCAGAGAGAGTTTTAATATGAATGGTATTCGTTTCCGCAGCCAAAATCCTGATCTTGTAGACTTCATTAGCCATAATATGAAGAGTATGGATTCCGGCTGCATCCATCTGCTGTTCGGTTTGCTTTTGAGCTACAGCATGAAAGCCTGTGAACATACTAACTATTATGACTAAAATAAACCTCTTTCCCATCTTCTTAAAAAGCAAATCGCTCCTTTTTTAAAATTAAAAAGGAGCGATTATTGGTATCTTTATGCAGTACTTATCGCTGCATATTCTTAGCTTCAATACTTAAGGTCGCATGCGGCACAAGCTTCAGGCGTTCTTTAGCAATTAGCTTACCTGTAACTCTGCAAATTCCGTAAGTTTTATTCTCTATTCGCAATAAAGCATTTTTTAGATCCCTAATGAATTTCTCCTGGCGAATGGCCAGTTGAGAATTTGCTTCCTTACTCATAGTTTCGCTGCCCTCTTCAAATGCCTTGAATGTTGGAGAGGTATCATCTGTACCGTTATTTCCATCATTTTTATAAGCATCTTCATAGATTTCTAACTGTTCCTGGGCTTTCGCGATCTTACTCAAGATCAGCGCCTTGAACTCCGCCAGATCGGCATCGCTGTAGCGTTCTTTAACTTCTGTCGACATAGGCTAATGTTTTTTAATGAACAACTTTGTGGTAATATCGTCGAAAGATACTTCAGTACCTTCGGGAATCACCTCCGCAAATTCGAGCTTCGCGGTTAAAGTCTCGTTTTTAATATATGTTATATTTTCAGTAACGGCATCCTCGACTATGCCATCTTTCAGTAGGGTCACATCAATAGTATCGGTCACTTCGTAGCCCGAATCTTTCCTGATATTCTGAATCCTGTTCACCAGTTCCCTGGCTACTCCTTCTTTCTTCAGTTCAGGAGAAATACTTACATCTAAAGCCACCGTGAGGTTTCCGCTGCTCGCAACCAGCCATCCCTCAATATCCTGGGAGGTGATTTCCACCTCTTCGGC
>JBAWAB010000361.1:0-2392 GCA_049589035.1 Salegentibacter sp. | reverse complement strand
GCGATACAGTTAGCTCCACTGGTAATCTGGCCCTGAATTTTGTTGCAGGCACGGGCAATCCAGGCTGGTGCGCCAATGTAGCCGATACGCCATCCGGTCATGGCAAAGGCTTTGGATACTCCGTTTACCGTAACCACTCTGTCATACATATCTTCAAACTGAGCCATCGAAGCATGGTCTCCCACAAAATTGATGTGCTCATAAATTTCGTCGCTTAATATGATAATATCGGGGTGTTTGGCCAAAACATCAGCAAGAGCACGAAGTTCTTCCTTACTGTACAGCATTCCGCTGGGATTGCAGGGAGAACTGTACCAGATCATTTTTGTCTTCGGAGTGATCGCTTTTTCAAGTTCTTCTGGAGTGATTTTGAAATCATTTTCAACCGTGGTGGGCATTTCCACAGGAACTCCTTCAGCTAATTTGACTATTTCCGCATAGCTTACCCAGTAAGGACAGGGAAGAAGTACTTCATCGCCGGGATTGAGCATGACCATGGCCACGTTGGCCAAAGACTGCTTGGCACCGGTAGAGACAACGATCTGGGACCTGTCATAGGTAAGATCATTATCCCGCTTGAATTTATTGATGATGGCGTCTTTTAATTCCACATAACCGTCTACCGGGGTGTAGGAATTATAATTTTCGTTGATAGCGGTAATGGCAGCCTCTTTGATGAAGTCGGGGGTGTTGAAATCGGGTTCCCCCAGGCTCAGGCCTATGATGTCTTTCCCTTCGGCTCTAAGTTCACGCGCTTTTGCAGCCATTGCCAAAGTTTGGGAAGTTGACAGGTTGTTAATTCGATCGGATAATTTGTGTTCCATTCTTTTCTCTAAAGTGGTTAATTAATAAATCAGGATGAAATTGCAGGCTTCGCACCCATTTCTTTCAGAAATCTAAAATGGGCTCTTATTGCTGCGCGTGTGGTTTTGTATTCGTGGTAAGGCAGGTTGCATTCCTGGGCAGTTTGCCTCACGATCTTTGAAATTTTTGAATAGTGAACATGGCTGATATTCGGAAAAATATGGTGTTCTACCTGGTGGTTCAGGCCGCCTGTCAGCCAGTTGACAATCTTATTCTTTGTGGCAAAATTCACTGTAGTGAAAAGTTGGTGAATGGCCCAGGTATTTTTCATAGAGCCGGTTTCATCGGGTAAAGGCATTTCGGTTTCTTCAACAACGTGGGCCAGCTGAAAGACCATGCTCAGGATGAGCCCGGCCGTATAATGCATCACGAAAAAGCCTATCAGAATTTTCCACCAGGCGATGGAAAGGATCAACATCGGGATCACGATCCAGATGGCAACATAGATCAGTTTGGTTACCGCAATGATACTCCACTGTGTCGTGGCTTTCGGAAGTTTTCCATAAGCCAGTTTTTTCTTCAAATAGCGTTTGGTTTGCTTAAAATCTACGGTGAGAGCCCAGTTGAAAGTGAGCAATCCGTAGAGAAGAACAGAATAATAATGCTGAAATCTGTGGAATTTTCTCCATTGGGCATGCTGCGAAAAACGTATGATCCTTCCGGCATCCAGATCTTCATCATGGCCGTGAATATTGGTATAGGTATGGTGCAGAACATTGTGCTGCACCTGCCAGTTGTAAACATTTCCGGCTAGAACATAGATGGTTCCTCCCATGAATTTATTCACCCATTTTTTTGAGGAATAGGAACCGTGATTGCCGTCGTGCATGATGTTCATGCCTACGCCTGCCATTCCGGCGCCCATCACGACGGTAAGAAGAAGCATCCACCATTGGGAAATATCGAGGGTGAGGATTAAAAAATAAGGAGTAAGGAAAAGAGAGAACATCACAATAGCTTTCAGATGTAATTTCCAGTTTCCGGTTTTTTTCAGATTGTTTTCCTTAAAATAGGTGTTTACACGCTTATTCAGCGTCCTGAAAAATTTGGAAGAATCTATTCTTGAGAACCTTATGTGTGTCTGGGTGCCGTCCATTTTTATTTTTTGAATCCTCAAAGGTAAAATATTATATCCTCTGAAGGAATTATAAGTACAAAATTTACGCCTCGATTTGATTACTTTTGCGTTAAAAATTAGGATTTTGGAATTAATAAAGAAGTATTTTCCCGATTTAACTACCGATCAGTTAAAGAAATTCAGCCAGCTCGAAGAACTTTACAAGGACTGGAACCTAAAGATCAATGTAGTTTCCCGAAAAGATATTGATGAACTGTACCTTCGGCATGTGCTGCATTCCCTCGGAATAGCTAAAGTACAGGCTTTCCTTCCTGAAGCGAAGATTCTGGATGTAGGAACCGGCGGTGGATTTCCGGGTATTCCTCTTGCAATTCTTTTCCCTGAAACCAGTTTTCATCTTGTAGATTCCATCGGAAAAAAGATAAAAGTGGTGGAAGAAGTAGTAGCCGG
>JBAWAB010000360.1:0-3051 GCA_049589035.1 Salegentibacter sp. | reverse complement strand
AGAAGATAGAGGAGCTGCTCCGGAAATCGGGAAACGACTGGGAAGCAGTGCTGTTCCGGATGCTCTCGCGCAATTTTGGCCTCAATGTGAATGGCGATGCTTTTCAGAGCATGGCCGAAAGCTTTCCGTTCAAGGTACTGCAAAAGAATTTGCAGGACCAAACAAGGCTGGAAGCGCTCCTCCTGGGGCAGGCAAAAATGCTCGCTAAAGGTGACCAATCTGCTTATTTCGAAAATCTAAAACGGGAATATTCCTTTCAGCAGCACAAATATCAGCTGGTAAACAGCGGTGTGATCGCTCCCCGGCATTTTCGTTTACGTCCCGACAACTTTCCGGGATTGCGATTGGTGCAGCTGGCGGCGGTTTATCACCGCAACCATAATCTTTTTACTGACCTTATTGCTGCCAGGGAGCTAACCCAGGTTTATGAGCTCTTTGAAATTGAAGTTTCCGATTATTGGAAAACGCATTATAACTACGGAAGAGCGCATAGATCAAGACCGAAGAGGCTCAGTAAAAATTTTATTGATCTGCTGCTTATTAACACAATAATTCCTTTGAAATTCGCCTATTCCCGCTATACAGGAAAACCTATGGAGGAGGAGTTGCTGGAGTTGATGCAGGCGGTGAAGCCAGAAAAAAATTCGGTGGTAGAAAAATTTGAGCTGCTAAGGCCGGGTACACTTCAAAGCGCATTGGATTCGCAGGCATTGCTTCAGCTTAAAAAATACTATTGCGAGAAGAACCGCTGCCTGGAATGCGCTCTTGGCTCCAGTCTTCTTCAGCGATCAAAACCTTCCTGAAAGCTTCCGTAGGTCTTAATATTGGTGAATTTTGACCATGTTCGTCCATAAATAAAATTCTATATTTGTAGAAAATGCAGACGCTAATCCACAATATCAGGTATTTTCTGGAAAGACACGGTTTTTATGTGTCTTCACGGCTGGCTGACAAGCTGGGGATGAGGGCAAAGAGCGTGCGGCTTTTCTTTATCTATGCCTCCTTCTTTACCATGGGTGCCGGGTTTATTTTTTACCTGGTCCTGGCCTTCTGGCTTAAGTTGAAAGACCTGGTATACACCAAGCGTACTTCGGTTTTCGACTTATGAGGTATCTCTTCAAATCAAGAGTTCGGGCGGCCATTATCCTGGTTATTCTGGTGATTTTAACCGGAATCCTCGGCTTTCGGTTCATTTCCGGCTACTCCTGGGTAGACGCGGTCTTTATGACGGTGATCACTATAAGCACGGTGGGTTACGGCGAAGTACATCCACTGGGGATTTTCGGGAAGGTGTTTACTTCCTTTTTTATTGTGTCGGGTATTATCATCATTGGTTTTGGATTCTCGGTCATCACAGAATATATCCTTAGTAAGAACGACATTGGTAATCTTAAGCGTAAAAAAATGGAGAAAGAAATTGCAGCTTTAAAAGATCACATTATCGTGTGCGGCTATGGTCAAAATGGAAAACAGGCCGTTCAAAAGCTGCTGGCCTACCGGAAGAAATTCGTTGTTATTGAGATCAAGGAGGAATCTCTTGCCAATCTGCAGGAAAGTGATATTCTTTTTATTGAAGGAAATGCGACTGAAGATGAAGTGCTTCAACGGGCCGGAATTCAAAGAGCCAGTACGGTGATTAGTACCTTGCCAAGTGATGCCGATAACCTGTTTATCGTCTTGTCGGCAAGGCAGATCAATGAACAGCTGAGAATCATTAGCCGGGCGACCGAGGAAAACTCATACCGTAAACTGAAATTCGCAGGTGCCGATAACGTGATCATGCCCGACAGGATTGGGGGAAATCATATGGCTTCTCTTGTAGTTTCACCAGATCTTGTTGATTTCCTCGATAATCTTTCCGGGGCGGGAGAACTGGAGAGCATCAATGTACAGCAGGTTCCTTTTGAGAAGATATGCAGCGATAATGAAGAGAAGACCATTTCGCAGATCGATATTCGTAAGAATACCGGTTGCTCTATTATCGGGTACATTACACCTTCCGGAAGCTACGTGGTAAATCCTGAACCGGACCTTAGACTTGAGCGGGAATCGAAGCTCATTTTGCTAGGCCGCTCCGATCAGATCGAAAGTTTGAAAAAGCAATATTCCGTGTAAAAATCAGCATCATCTTCGATGTTTTGCGGGGTTGATTTAACAATTCCTTTGCAATTTAACTCCAGAAAATTTGAAAAAGGCTAATTTTTTAGCATCTTGCTTCGCTGAAAAAATGAACCTAAACTTTAACAACTATTTAGACCATATGAGAAAGTACCTACTTTCATTGTTATTTTCGTTTTCAATTGTTGCAATTTACGCACAGGATTTACAGGTAAAAGCCAATGTTGGGAACCCTTCAAAAATCATCAACAACGGTTTTATTGATCTTGAAGTCACAGGAGGTGTTCCGCCCTATACCTATAAGTGGTCCGACCAAAATACATCCCTTCATTCCTCAAAAGCTGAAGGTCTTGTTGAAGGTATCCCTTACTCTGTAATGGTTACCGACAGCCAGGGCAATTCAACTACCCTGGTAAAGACGGTGAAGCCTGAAGCGATCACTGAACATTTTAACGGAACTTTTGCACCTATCGTTGAGAGCATGGGGAGTGTTCTTTTCTGGGATCCTTTCGCTGCTATCGGTATCTACGATCCTGTGGTCTATGCCGATCTTAAGCGTGTACCTGCTCCTAAGTGGACCGCTACGGTTGATGCGAAATTCACCCTGCAAAAGTGGCTGAAGCCGGAAGGAAGCCGTGTGGAAAAAGGCGATCCTATTGCGATTGTTTCCAAAGATGGAAAAGAATTGACTGCCGAGGCCAATGCCAGCGGTACCCTCAAGTACCTTGTGAAAGAAGGTGGCGTTATTTATAATTCTGAAAATAAAGAACATGTTATTGAGCAGGGCGCACAGTACCTTGCCTCCATTAAATATGACGAGCCTGTACCGCTCACGTATCCCAACGGCGATCCTCAAACAAAAGATATTCCTTTTATCGTGGTATGGCTTGTATTGGGAGCTCTTTTCTTCACTTTAAGAATGGGCTTTATTAA
>JBAWAB010000359.1:0-3313 GCA_049589035.1 Salegentibacter sp. | reverse complement strand
TCCATAAGCAGTTGAAAATTGCCATTTAGCAGTAACCAAAATCCCAATTTTTTCTTAAATAAATTTACTCTTCATCCTTTTTTGTGTCACCTTTTTCCTCCTGCTTGTGAAATTGTTTCAACACCTCAGGATTCTTGGCCATATTTTCCATAAAGGGCTTGAAAAGATCTATGGGAATAGGGAAAAGTGTAGTAGAATTATTTTCAGCAGCAACTTCAGTTAAGGTTTGCAGATAACGAAGCGTGAGGGCGCTTGGTTGACTCGAGATGACCCGGGCGGCATCGGTTAGTTTTTGAGAGGCCTGAAATTCACCTTCCGCAGCAATTACTTTTGCTCTTCGGTATCTTTCAGCTTCGGCCTGCCTTGCCATGGCGCGCTGCATTTCCTTTGGCAGGTCTACCTGCTTAATTTCAACATTCGAAACCTTTACACCCCCAAGGATCGGTATGTGCATCGATTATTTGTTGCAACTGCAGAATCAGTTTGTCCCGCTTGGAAATCCCAAAAAATTGGATCAACCATTTTCTTTTGAACGGCTTTGTTTCTTTTTCTCGATCTCTTCTAAGAATGTTTTGGGCAACGACTTTTTTGCCATATCTACTCCAGTAATGAGTTCCATGTCAGCAATAATGTCCTGTTGCAAGTCTTTTACAAACTCCAGTTCTTCGATCTTTTCTTTGAGTTTTTTGATCTCGCCTTTTTTGCTCATTCCTCGTTTCTTTTGTTCTAAAGTACTGTATTTTTTCAACCAGTAATAAATAGAAGCTCTGGAAACCTTTTTTCTGAAGCATGGTTGATGGAAATTTGTGCATTCATATTTCCTTCAGAATAATTATCTTAATGTGCTTCAAATTTTCAATAAATTTTTTTGAATATGAAAAACTTCCTACTCCTTGTACTCATAATTTTGGGATTGCACCTTTCGGCACAAAACAAGGAAGAAACGGCCATAAAGAACTTGCTGGAAAAGGAATCGGCTACCTGGAGGGCAGGCGAAATTGAAGCCCATGCCGATTGCTGGAAAATAAGGCCGTACAGCAGAATTATAATATCTACAGGTGATGGAACGGTTATAGATGTTCCGCCAGAAGACATGATTCATCCACCCAAAGGTGTGGCCGGCGGTGGAGGCACTTCAGAAAATTCCAATTACAAAATGCACATTAGCGGCAATAATGCCTGGGTGAGCCATGATGAAGTCTCCTACTCCAAAACCGGGAAGAAAACCTCCAGTTCAGAATTCAGAATACTGGAAAAGATCGGCGGAAAATGGAAGCTGACCGGCCAGTCTATCCTTATCAGGAAAGAAGAATAAAGTGATTCTTTCATTCCGAAGAGAAAATCCAGAAAAATTTCTACTCCCCCTTTATTCCCTTGCCAGTTGCAGCATAATAAATTCCGCCGGATAAATGATCTAAAAACCACTGATTTTCATAGATAGCAGGAATATGGCCAAGAGCGCTATAAAATGCTCGGCCGCCGTCGAAGGTATGGTACCAGGAAACCGGGTGCATTGCTCCCATTCCCTCTCCAAGCCGGTCTATTGCCTGGCCGTTGCATCTTTGTCGGCGCTTATCCAGGTGACCACGGGATTGTAGGTGTTTTCATCGACCCGAATCAAATAATGGAGATTATGGATCTTTTCTTTCCCAAATTCGTACCACTCATCGGTCCACAGCATCGTGTCGGACCATTCTTCAAGACCGGGAAAATTGTGATCCATCCCCCTTAGCTTTGCCGTTTGTTGCGCCGGATGAATGTGGAACATTCTTCCAACCAGTTTATATATACCACGGCCAATCATACTCGGTATCGGCGGCGGCGTGGATACCGACGAAACCTTTGCCTGCTTCAATAAAATGTTCAATGGCTTTTTGCTCCTGCTGGTCAAAAACATCGCCGGTAGTGCTTAAAAATATTAGCGCATCATATTGCTGAATACTTTTTTCAATGGCAGTGGCAGACTGTTGAAGATCGACATCAAAGTTGTGCCGGGCAGAGAGATTCCGAACGGCCTCAATTCCGTTGGCAATAGATTCATGCTGCCAGCCGGCTGTTTCGGTAATCAGCAAAACCTTGAATTGAGCCTGTGCATAAAGGTCATTCTTGGTGAACAGGCAAAAAAGGCCACAAGAGCCAGCAAAAAGCTTCTAGTTTATTCATTTTGGAGGTGTTAGAGGTGAATTTTATCGGGATACTGCTTCGAAAATACATATTTTACCGGATTAATCTGACATTTCGCATTTTTTAAACACCGCGGAAGACAGATCTATATTTTTTCTGCGGAAAAAAAATCCGGGCAGCAAACTGATGTTCCTACCCGGATATTTCAAAATATAAACTAAACAGTTCTTTAGAAACTGTAATTGATAAAAGCAGTAAAATTCCTTCCCGGTTCGGTAATAGGTGTATTGCCGTACTCTGCCTGATTACGGAAAGAATAGTTCAGGTGATTGTAGTAATAGGTATCGAAGAGATTCAGCACTCCTACTCCAATTTTCAGCTTATCAAAAAGAGTTATCCCTGTCTTAAGATCTAAAAGCTCATAACCGGGAGTTTCAGTCTCCCCAAAAGAAGGGGCGATATTGGTCTGTTTTGAGGTGATATTATAATCTACCGAAGCCCAGAAATTCTCCTTCTCATAGCCTAATTTCAACCTGGTAACGAAGGGAGGCGTTAACGGCAAAGATTCGCCGAGATCCACATTTTCGGTATAAACATAGCTGAAGCTGGAGGAGAAACTAAAATAAGATGCGAAATCGAGTGCAGCATTCACTTCAAATCCTGTCTTGAATGCCTTATCCAGGTTTCGGTAAACCTTCGGATGCACGGGTTCCTGCGTGGGCATAAACCTTCGGTGAAGATCTTGTTCAATAATGCCCGCGATATAATTCTCATAGCGGGAATAATAAACATTGGCTCCAAAATCCAGACTCTGAAAAGCTCCTGAAAGATCGGTTCTTCCCTTGAAGCTTATCTCCAGCTGATTGTTCGCTTCAGCTTTAAGATTGGGGTTCCCGACATATTCATAGGAATCGTTCCCAGCGCTGGCGAAGGTGATAAACCGCTCTTCCATCGCAGCCGATCTCACCCCACGGCCAAAAGAGAATTCCAGGCTGTAATTGGGCGAAAGTATCTTCTTATAAGAAATAGTTCCGCTGAAATTTGTTTCTGTGCGATGGCCGAGATTAGGATAAAGTGCCAGAAATTCTTCATCAGGATCATTAATATCCGAGATCACCTCGTCCACTCGTATGCCAAGGTTAAAAATACTGCCGGCGCCGGCAAAATATTTGGTTTCGGCGAAAATTCC
>JBAWAB010000358.1:0-3733 GCA_049589035.1 Salegentibacter sp. | reverse complement strand
GTGGTAAGATTGGTGTTTTGATTTGCTACGACATAGAATTTCCTGAGGTTTCCCGCATTCTTGCCGAAGAAGGCATGAACATTCTTTTTGTGCCTTTCATGACCGATACTCAAAATGGCTATTCCCGCGTGAAGATCTGCGCCCAGTCGAGAGCCGTGGAAAACGAGTGTTATGTGGCTATTGCCGGTTCGGTTGGAAATCTTCCAAAAGTGAACAATATGGATATTCAGTATGCACAGAGTGCTGTGCTTACGCCTTCAGATTTTGCTTTTCCCGTGAACGGGATCAAGGCCGAAGCGACACCAAATACCGAAAGTACTCTGCTCGTTGATGTAGATCTAGACCTGCTGAAGGAGCTGCACAACTTCGGAAGCGTGCGCAATATGAAAGACCGTCGTAAAGATCTCTATTCCCTTAAAAAGAAAAAATAAGTATTGCCGCGGAATCTCTTCCGAAGCAATTCACTTCCAGATGAATTTTTAATTACCGGTTTTCTAAAAAATCGGATGATCGGTTTTTGCTTTAATTGTCTTAACATCATCCGATTTCTTGTGAAATAGCGGGAAGGGAACAGCTTTTTCCCACCTTTCCATGTACTTTAAATTTTTTACAGATTAGCAGTTTTATCGGTTTAAATCATCAAAACTTTAATTCAACCGCCTCGGAATTATCCTATTCTGAAATTCCCCTTTTTTAGGTGCCCTTCTTTTACAGATATTTTAGCTCATTCTCTTTTTTGGCTGAAACCTTCAGCTATCGTAACAATTTTATAGTTAAAATGCTGTAAATTAGTGTTTTACGTCTTTTTAGGCTTTTCTGAAAGTAATTAATGCTCTCTGCTACCCGAAACCAGCTCTTCTTAAGGCGGTAATTTTAGATTATTAAAAAAAGGATTGAGATAAGAAATGAATAACAAGTATAGTAGCATTCTCACGCAAAGTGATTCGCAGCCAGGCTCCCAGGCCATGTTACATGCCATAGGCTTAACCAAGGAAGATTTCAAGAAGCCCTTTGTGGGTATAGCCAGCACAGGTTATGAAGGAAATCCCTGTAATATGCACCTTAACGATCTGGCAAAACTGGTAAAGGAAGGAACAAACAGCAATGAACTGGTAGGCCTAATTTTTAACACGATTGGAGTAAGTGATGGTATTTCCATGGGAACGCCGGGAATGAGGTATTCCCTGCCATCCCGAGATCTTATCGCCGACTCTATGGAAACCGTCGTCAACGCCATGTCTTATGATGGTCTGGTAACGGTGGTGGGCTGTGATAAGAACATGCCTGGCGCCCTTATGGCGATGTTGAGGATCAACAGGCCGGCCGTTCTCGTGTACGGGGGCACGATCGCTTCAGGATGTTATAAAGGAAAGAAACTCGATGTGGTTTCGGCTTTTGAAGCCTGGGGTGCAAAGACCGCCGGCGATATTGACGAGGAAGAATATGAGAACGTGATCGAGAAAGCCTGTCCCGGTGCAGGCGCTTGTGGCGGAATGTACACGGCCAATACCATGGCTTCGGCCATTGAAGCTTTAGGAATGTCGCTTCCGTATAATTCGTCCAACCCTGCTGTGGGAGGAGAGAAAAAGGCTGAAAGCTTTGAAGCAGGGAAAGCGATGCGCTTGCTTATCGAAAAAGATATTAAGCCACGCGATATCGTAGATGAAAAGGCTATTGAAAATGCCATTAGGCTACTTACGGTTCTGGGTGGTTCTACCAATGCGGTACTACACTTCCTCGCTATTGCGAGGGCTGCGGAAGTGAATTTCAGTCTGGATGATTTTGAAAGGATCTGTGATGGTACGCCGTTCCTGGCCGATCTTAAGCCAAGTGGAAAGTACGCGATGGAAGATATACACCGAATTGGAGGAATTCCGGCGGTGTTGAAATATATGCTGAAGCACGACATGCTTCACGGCGATTGCCTTACCGTTACCGGAAAGACCCTGGCTGAAAATCTAGAAAATGTGCCGGATCTTGAGGAAGGTCAGGACGTAATTCGCGATCTGGACAACCCGATCAAGAAGACTGGCCACATCAGAGTGCTTTACGGGAACCTGGCAGAAGAGGGTTCCGTAGCGAAGATTACCGGCAAAGAAGGTCTGAGCTTCACCGGAAAAGCAAGAGTGTTCAATGGCGAATACGAAGCTAATGATGGGATTTCAGAAGGAAAAGTGAAGAAAGGAGATGTGGTGGTCATTCGTTACGAAGGTCCGAAAGGCGGTCCCGGCATGCCTGAAATGCTAAAACCGACTTCAGCGATCATGGGAGCCGGACTTGGAAAAGAAGTGGCCCTGATCACCGACGGGAGATTTTCAGGAGGAACCCACGGCTTTGTGGTGGGGCACATTACCCCTGAAGCCCAGGAAGGTGGACTTCTGGCATTCCTGAAAGATGGTGATGAGATTACCATTAATGCTGAGGATAACACCATAGAGGTGGCACTTTCAGAAGAAGAGATCACGGAACGTAAGAAGAACTGGAGTGCTCCCGATCTGAAATTCAGAAAAGGCGTGCTTTATAAATATGCAAGAACGGTATCATCGGCTTCATTAGGCTGTGTGACCGATGAATTTTAATAATGGTGAATTATGGAAGTAAAAACTGCAAGTTTTGAAAAAGTGAGCACTACGGAAAGTACCAAAATTTCTGGTGCCGAAGCAGTGATCAAGTGTTTGCTGGAGGAAGGAGTGGATACCATATATGGTTATCCTGGCGGGGCGATTATGCCCGTCTATGATGAGTTGTACAAATATCGCAAGGAGATTCACCATGTCCTCACCCGGCATGAGCAGGGCGCTACGCATGCTGCCCAGGGCTACGCGAGAGTATCGGGAAAAGTTGGAGTGGCGGTAGCTACCTCCGGGCCGGGGGCGACCAATCTGGTGACGGGGATAGCCGATGCGCAAATCGATTCTACGCCGCTGGTGTGTATTACTGGACAGGTAGGCTCACATTTGCTGGGAAGCGACGCTTTTCAGGAAACCGATATTGTAGGTATTTCTACCCCAATTACAAAATGGAACTACCAGGTGACCAAAGCCTCGGAAATTCCGGAGGTTTTAGCCAAAGCTTTTTATATCGCCAGGTCTGGAAGACCGGGACCTGTGCTAATTGATATTACCAAAGATGCCCAATTTGATTCGCTGGATTTCAGTTATAAGAAATGTTCGGGCATCCGCAGTTATAAACCTGTGCCTGAAGTGAATTTATTACAGGTGGAAAGGGCTGCCGAAATTATAAATGCTGCAAAGAAGCCAATGATAGTTTTTGGGCAGGGTGTAATCCTTGGGGGTGCCGAAGAACTGTTGAAAGAGGTGGTTGAAAAAGCGGGAATTCCGGCGGCCTGGACTATCCTGGGGCTATCAGCTTTGCCTACAGATCATCCTTTAAATGTGGGGATGGTGGGAATGCATGGCAATTACGCGCCTAACATGCTTACCAATGAATGCGATGTTTTGATCGCCATAGGAATGCGTTTTGATGACCGTGTGACCGGTAATCTCAATACCTATGCGAAGCAGGCTAAAGTTATTCATTTTGAGATAGATCCTTCTGAAGTGGACAAGAATGTGAAAGCTGATTGTCCCGTCCTGGGTGATGTGAGACAAACGCTGAAGCTGTTGCTGGAATTTCTTCAGCCTAACAAGCATGCGGAATGGCATCAGAGATTCAAGGATATGTATAAGATAGAGTACGATAAGGTTATCAAAGGCAATCTCGATAAGGAGAA
>JBAWAB010000357.1:0-13830 GCA_049589035.1 Salegentibacter sp. | reverse complement strand
CATTCATGGCCCAGCCCACCATTCTTGCGCTCTGCGGCGAACCAATGGCCCTGGCGATGGCACCATAGCTGGTAACCCTCCCGTGCGGAACCTGGCGCACCACTTCATATACCCTTTCAAAAAAACTTTTTCCCTTTTCTGAAGTCATAAGTTGTAGATCCTGATAAGAGCAATAATGATTAAGATTAACATGAGACCAGCCATGAAATAATTGGAATATCTGGCGAAAGTTTCCACTTTACTCTCGATCCGTATGAAGGAGAGTACATAAAAGTAAAGGGTAGTAAAAGTGCCCAAAGAAGCGGCCAGTGCAAAAAAGATGACTCTGGGCCAGTCATAATTAACACCCACCCCCACATTCATCGCACCCGCAATGGCCACAAAATAGGGAATTGGAAAAATATTCAACACGGCCACCAGCATCCCTGTGAAGAAGCTGCGGGTTTTTGCCTTTTTCGGAGGGGCTTTGATCTTACCTTTCTTCCGCGCCATCATCAGGAAATAAATTCCGAGTAGGACAAAGATCACCAGTGCGGCCTTCAGGAGAATACTTTGTACAAAGGGATGCCTAAAAATGTATTTTGCTAACAGCACCGCGACCAGCGCCTGCAACATGACCACAAAAGATGCGCCCAGGACTACAAACATCCCGCTTCTTTTACCTCGTTCAACGCAGGTTTTCGCTACTGTCATGTTAACCAGCCCGGGAGGGATCACTCCAATCAAGGCGGCAAAATAGGTAATAAGGAAAAGTTTGGTTTCTTCCAAGGGCTTATTTTATCCGAAATTGAACATAGGTAATCGGTTTTCCCTGTTCAAGATACTGTTTTTCATAGAAAGTCTGAATTCCGGTAACCTCCTTTGGCGAATATTCGTTCTTATAGATATCGTGATGCGCGTAGACCACCTCATGGCCTTCCCCGTGAAGAAGCCCCAGCGTATAGCCGTGCATGAATTCACTATCGGTCTTGAGGTTAACGAGCCCTTCAGGCTTCAGGATGTGTTTATACTTCTGAAGAAAACGGGTATTGGTAAGGCGGTGTTTGGTGCGCTTATACTTGATTTGTGGATCGGGAAAGGTAATCCAGATCTCTTCCACCTCATTTTCGGCAAATATAAGGTCTACCAGTTCTATTTGAGTGCGTATAAAAGCGACATTCGAGAGCTCTTCATCCAGCGCGGTCTTGGCACCACGCCAAAATCGCGCTCCTTTAATGTCTATTCCGATAAAATTCTTGTCGGGATTGGCTTCGGCCAGGCTCACGGTGTATTCTCCTTTTCCGCAGCCGAGCTCCAGGATGAGCGGCTGATCATTTCCGAAGAATTCGCGGCTCCACTTTCCTTTTAGTTCAAAATCACCTGCCGTGAGTTCCTCTCTTGAAGGCTGAATGACATTGGAAAATTTCTCGTTATCTTTAAAACGCTTGAGTTTGTTCTTACTTCCCACTGAGCTTAAATTTTGGCCAAAATTAAGCATTTTCCGGCAGCCCCACCGAACTTTTAGTTTCAGTAGCAAAAATGTAACTCAGCCGAAGCCGCCAAAACCCCGGCAAAATTGACTTCAGAAGAAATTAGCTTATTGCATTGCTTCCATTTTCCTGGTAATATGATCCAGTACTTCGCGCCACTGCTTAGTGGGATTGATCTCCAGCATTTCCAGATCTTCCTCTACCACGCCGGTGTGACCTTCAGGCAAATAGTAGACGTCCCCCTCCTTGAGCACTTCTTCTTTGCCATCGTCATACTTCACCCTCATGGAGCCTTTAAAGATATAGCCCCAGTGAGGACAATGGCAACTGTCATTTTTAAGTCCCTCGAGCAGAGGTCCCACATCGGTACCTTTTGCCAGCGAATTAACACAAATGCTCATACCTCCCAATCCTTCCTTGGTCCTCATTGTTGCGTTGGGCGACTCGAGCACAACAGGCACCTCTTTTTTATTAATTCTCATGATTCTAATATTTATCACCTCGTTGAAGAAACAAATTATGAAAAAAAGACCCCTGGAACTACTGGTGCATTCCCCCTAAAGTCGCCGGCGGAAAAAACCAGTAAAAAAGCACCGGCAGGACAATTAAATTCTAATCCCAATGTTTAGTTTTACAATGTTAATTTTCAAAGATGCCTAAAAAACGGATTTTAGTGGCAGCACTCAACTGGGGCCTGGGTCATGCTGCGCGTTGTATCCCAATTATTAGTGAACTCGAAAAGCAGGGATTTGAGCCGTTTCTTGCTTCAGACGGGGAAGCCCTTCTACTGCTTGAAAAGGAATTCCCACACCTGGAGAGTTTTCGTCTTCCTTCATACAATATTGAATATTCGACCAAGGGAAGTCTTCTGAAATGGAAGCTTTTCCTGGAAACCCCGGCTATTCTTCAGGCCATTAAAGCTGAAAAAAAGATGACCAGTCGCATCGTGGAAAAATGCAATATCAACGGCATCATTTCCGACAGTCGGTTTGGAGTGCGTCATGCGCATCTTAAAAGCGTATTTATAACTCACCAGCTGAATGTTTTGAGCGGTAATACCACCTACCTCAGCAGTAAGCTACATCAAAAATACATCAGGAAATTTGACCAATGTTGGGTTCCTGATATGCCGGGTTCCAAAAACCTTAGTGGCCTGCTGGGTCACATGAAAAAGGAACCTGAGAATATCAAATATATCGGTCCCATTAGCAGATTTGAGAAAAAAGACCTTCCTCTACGACAGGATTACCTCGTGCTTCTTTCGGGTCCGGAACCTCAGCGCAGCCTGCTTGAGGACATCCTGTTAAAGGAACTTCAGAAAACCGAGAAAAATGTACTTTTCGTAAGAGGCGTGATGAAAGAGGACGAAATGGTTTCCCCACGAGCCAATTTCAACATAAGGAATTACATGTATGGCGCTGAATTGGAAGAGGCACTGAACAGCAGCCGAATGATCATTAGTCGTTCGGGATACACTACTTTGATGGACTTGGCTAAACTGGAAAAAAAGGCCTTTTTCATTCCCACTCCCGGGCAGTTTGAACAGGAATATCTCGCGGAGCGCCTCATGAAATTAGGAATAACCCCTTACTGTGCCCAAAAGGATTTCTCCATAGAGAAACTTAAAGAGACTGCTAATTATACCGGCTTAAGGAGCTTCGGATTCGAGCCTTCTTTCCGGGAGCTCTTTGCTTTTTTCAAGAGTGAATGAAAACTCACTACCCACCCCAAAAACGCTCTCTACATAGATTTTCTCGCCATGGGCTTCAATGATATGCTTGACAATGGAAAGTCCCAGCCCCGAGCCGCCTTCCTTACGTGAGCCACTCTTGTCTACCCGATAGAACCTTTCAAACAGGCGAGGGATGTTCTCTTTGGAAATACCTTCTCCGTTATCGGTAACGCGCACAATAACCTTATTCTTGATCAGGTTTTCGATGCTGATCTCGGTTGTTCCTTCTTTCTTCCCATATTTGATGGAATTCACAACAAGATTGGTGATCACCTGCTGAATCCTTTCCTTATCGGCCCGGACCCAAATTGGTTCTTCATATCCCATATCAAAGGTGAGGGTGATATTCTTCTTGGCGGCTTTCATCTCAAGCAGATCAAAGGAATTCTGAATCAATTCTACAATATTGAAATCTTCTTCGTGCAGGTGAAGATCGCCGGTCTCCAGCTTGGTGATCATGTCGAGATCTTTCACAATGTAGATCAGCCTTTCCACCCCTTTGCTGGCACGGGTGAGATACTTTTTCCTAACCGATTTATCTTTCATAGCCCCATCGAGCAACGTAAGAATGTAACCCTGTACCGTGAAGAGCGGAGTCTTCAGTTCGTGAGAAACATTTCCCATGAATTCTTTTCGGTAAGCTTCGCGCACCTTCAGAGTTTCGATCTCGAGCTTCTTATTCTCAGCGAATTTCTCCACCTCTTTGGTGAGCGTCGCCATATCGGTAGTCACCTGGCTGGGATTAAGGGTTGTTGAATCGAGCAGGCTTACATTATCATAAATCTTCTTAATGCGCTTATATATAAAATTCTCTACCCGATATTGGGTGATGAAAAAAGAAAAAAGATAACAAACCAGGGCAAAGACGAGCAATGGAATAAACGCAATTCCAGTCGTAAAAAATGAATATACTGCGATCACTGCTGTCGTAAACAGGGAAATATAAAGCGAAGTTTTGATCGCGAATTTATATGAACGCTTAAAACTTTTTGCCATTAAACCACAAACTTATAGCCGACTCCTTTTACCGTCTTAAAACTGTCGTCGCCTATTTTTTCTCTCAGTTTCCGGATGTGAACATCGATGGTACGCCCTCCAACTACGACTTCATTGCCCCACACCCGATCAAGAATATCTTCTCTTTTAAACACTTTACCAGGCTTTGAAGCCAGCAGCGAAAGCAATTCGAATTCCTTCCTGGGAAGCACCATTTCTTCTCCGTCTTTTATTACCTTGTATTCATCGCGGTTGATCACCAGATGCCCCACCTTCACCACGTTGCTGGACACCTCTTCCTCCTTGAACCGGCGAAGCAGAGCCTTCACTTTGCTCACCAGCACCTTCGGCTTGATAGGCTTGGTAATGTAATCATCGGCACCGGCATCAAAACCGGCCATTTGCGAATAGTCTTCCCCTCTTGCTGTAAGGAAAGCAATGATAGTTTCCTTCATTTCGGGCAATTTTCTTATTTGCTCACAAGCCTCGATTCCGTCCATTTCAGGCATCATCACATCAAGGATGATAAGCTGTGGCTTTTTCTTTTTCGCCAGCTTTACGGCATCGGCGCCATTCTCTGCAGTGACGACCTTATATCCTTCCGAAGAAAGATTATACCCAACGATCTCCAGGATATCCGGTTCGTCGTCTACCAGCAGAATAGTGATGTCTTTTTTCTTCATTTTTTGATTAGCTAATTTTCATAAATATAGTGTAAAAGTAAAGATTTATCTGAACTTCACACCTACCGGTATAATTTCAGCTTAACACTCCCTTAACGAATAAAATTGGCAAAAATCCCCTGCAACCCCGCATAAATGAGGTAAAAACCAAAAAGATTCCGAAGCATATTTTCAGCTTTTTCCACCGAAAGGAGCTTCCTCTAAACCATATCATAACATTCAAAAAAGCCAATTAACGGAAGGTTAAACTTGGCTTAAGACGCGACTCAAGGCAAGCCTGTTTATTTGCAGAGAACTTTTTAAACAACAAGACAACGAAAATTAACAGATTATGAAAAGACTATTTATTTCAGCTTTTGCTCTTTTCACCCTGGCCATTACGGGGTGTAGCTCTGATAACGCTCCTATGGAGCCAACTTGTTCTGATGGGATCCAGAACGGCGATGAGACCGGTGTTGACTGTGGAGGTTCTTGTCTTCCCTGCCAGACTAATGGCGGCGGAGGCGGCGGAGAGAACGGAGGCGTGAATCTTTCCGGATTGATCACTGAAGATATGACCTTAACCAACGACAAAATCTGGACCTTGACCGGAAAAGTGGTTATCGATAATGGCATCACGCTTACTATCGAACCGGGAACAATTATAGAAGGTACTGAAGGTACAGGCTCCCTTGCTTCTGCACTTATCATTGCACGCGGTGCAAAGATCGATGCTCAGGGAACTGCCGAAAATCCTATTATATTCACTTCGATTAATGATAATATCGCACTTGGCGAACATGCAGGGACCAACCTTGATGAAAACGACCGTGGCCTTTGGGGTGGGGTGCTGATCCTTGGAAAAGCTCCTGTTTCAGTAGAAGGTGATTCCGAAGAAGGTCAGGTTGAAGGTATTCCTGCCGATGACGAGTTTGGCCGATATGGCGGAACTGATGCTGAAGACAATTCAGGTATCTTTCAGTATGTATCCATCCGTCACGGCGGTGCTTTGATTGGTGAAGGCAACGAGATCAACGGATTATCTCTTGGCGGTGTTGGTAGCGGCACCACTATCGATCACGTAGAAGTTGTAGGAAACGTCGATGATGGCTTTGAATTCTTCGGCGGAACCGTAAACCCAAGTAGCCTTATTGCCTTTAAAGAAGGAGATGACGGACTTGACATCGACCAGGCTTACGCCGGAACTATCTCAAATTCAGTAGTCGTTGAAGGAGATGCTTCAGACCACTCTACCGAGATTGACGGTCCTGAAGGAACCATGAACGGTTCATTTACAGAAGACGGAATTACCTTCATCGGAGATGCTTCAGCTGAAGCCGGAGAGATCGCAGATCTTAGAGATGGCGCAAGAGGTACTCTGAAGAACATTCTTGTGGTAGGCTATAATGCCACACAAGATGTTGAATTTGACGACGCTGTTACCGCTAAGAACTACACCGATGGAATCCTTACTTTCTCAAACTGGGAAGTTGTTCTTCCTGCCGGAGTTGACAACCTTAGCGCCATGTGGAACGACACTACAGGTTCAACCAGCCTTACCGACGATGCTTCAAACTTTGTAACCATCATTCCAGATGTTGCCTCTGCCACTGTTGGTGCAGACCTTTCGGAATTCGACTGGACCTATGCAAAAGCTCACGGTGCATTTAACTTTTAAAAATTAAAAACACTAAGCACACCTTGGTATTATTGCTCGCCCTGAAAAACGGGGCGGGCAATTTTCTAAAAGATTACAATCCCACATTTATGAAAAGTAAATTCCTATTCATTTTATTCTTTGGTCTCTTCTGCAGTATGGCCAATGCCCAGAAAGGAAAGGTTTCAGGAACCATCTATGATCTGGAGGTAAACGACGTTCTGCCATTTGCCAACATTGCGGTAAAAGGTACCCACACCGGAACCACTTCCGACTTTGAAGGAGATTACTCCCTTGAACTGGAAACGGGAACTTACACCCTCGTTTTCTCTTTTGTTGGATATGAAACCATCGAAGTTACCGATGTACAGGTGAAAGCAGATGAAGTGACTCCTGTTGATGTGCAGATGAAATCATCGGCCGGCGCTCTTGACGAGGTAATTATTACCACGACCACCGCAAGAGACACGGAAGCTTCTGTTCTTAATCTTCAAAAGAAATCGGTAAACATGACCGATGGACTCTCTGCCCAAAGTTTTTCAAAAATAGGTGCCAGCGATGTTTCCGCAGCCGTAAAAACCGTTCCCGGCGTTTCTGTTCAGGGGGGAAAATACGTCTATGTGCGAGGCCTTGGAGACCGCTACACCAAAACAATATTAAATGGTGTTGATGTTCCGGGATTGGACCCCGACAGAAATACGCTGCAAATGGATATTTTCCCTACTAATATTCTTGACAATATCCTGGTAGTAAAATCTTCAACTGCCGACCTTCCTGCCGATTTCACCGGCGGAATGGTGAATATTATCACTAAAGATTTCCCTTCTAAAGCTGAATACAGCTTTTCTGCAGGATTAAAGTACAACCCTGATATGCACCTTAATTCTGATTTTCTTCAGTATGAAGGCAGCGACACCGATTTCCTCGGATTTGATGACGGAAAAAGAGACAATCCTGTGAACAGGAATCAGGCTTTTCCAAGGCCCTTCGAAAATGACCCGGCCTTAACAAGGCTTACCCAAAAATTCGATGAAACTATGGCCGGCACAAAATCGACCAATTTCATGGATTACAATTTCGGGTTTACCGCCGGAAATCAATATAAGGTAGGAGAATCAGACAAACTGGGATATGTAGCCTCGCTTTCCTACAAGAACATGAGCGAGTATTATGATAATTTTCAAACCAATTCCTATCTGAAGCCAAGAAGTACTGAAGAGTTTGAACTGCGCCCAAACCGTGTGCAGTCAGGACAGGTTGGAATTAAGGAAGTACTGCTTAGTGGTTTGGCCGGATTAGCATACAAAACTGAAAGATCAAAATACCAGCTGAATGTGCTGCACATTCAAAATGGCGAGTCGACCGCAGGTAATTTTAATGAAAGTATCTATGTATCCAATGCAGTAGATCTTATAAAAAACAACCTGCAATACACGCAGCGCTCTATTACCAACCTTCTTCTCTCCGGAAAACACACCAATGAAGATGCAAGCTGGACTGCCGAGTGGAAAATAGCTCCAACCCTTGCGAAGGTTCAGGATAAAGATGTGCGAATAACTGCTTTTGAATACAATCCTGAAAGTGATACGTATAGCATCCGCCCGAGTTCCTCTCAAAGTCCGACAAGGATCTGGAGAGATCTTAACGAAAAGGATCTGGACGGCAAGCTTGACCTCACCAGGGAGCATCAGTTGTTGGGCCGTGATGCCCAGCTGAAATTTGGCGGAGGCTATACCTACAAACAAAGAGACTTCAGTATTGACCAATATCAGATATTTGTCCAGGGAGCTATTAGCACCCGCTTTGGAGGAGATGCTAATGAGATCCTGGCCGATAAGAACGTATGGACGGCTGCAAGGGAAAACGGAACCTATGTAAACGGATTCTACGAACCCGCGAATACGTATGATGCCCATACTACGAACGCTGCGGCTTATGCTTCGGAACAATTTCAGCTTACTGAAAATCTTAAAACTATCGTCGGACTAAGAATGGAGAAATTTGATCTGTATTACACAGGGCAGAATAACCTTGGTGATCTTGTTCTTGACAATGAACACATCCTGAATAAGACTGATTTCTTTCCTTCAGCTAACTTTATATATAGCCTGAACGACGACGCGAACCTGCGTCTTTCGTATTCAAGAACAACCGCACGCCCTTCCTTTAAAGAAGCCTCTATCGCGCAGATCTATGATCCGCTGATAAACAGGACCTTCATCGGAAATCTTGATATTCAGCCTACTTACGTCAATAATTTTGACCTTCGCTACGAATTGTTTGGAGACGATGCTCAGCTGTTTGCTGTGAGTGGTTTCTATAAGAAATTCACCGATCCTATCGAACTTTCTACCTACAGTGACTTTACAGCTGACAACTTTCAGCCAAGAAATGTGAATGACGCCACTGTTATTGGAGCTGAAGTTGAGTTAAGAAAGAATTTCGGATTCCTTAGTGAAAGCCTGAAAAAACTGGCTGTTAATGTGAATGTTTCTGTGATCGATTCCCAGGTGCAGATGGACCGCAGTCCTAACGGGGAATACGAATCGAGAAAACGAAACCTGCGCCCCGGGGAGTCTTTCGACGGCACCCGTGATTTGCAGGGGCAGTCTCCATATCTTATCAACGCCGGCCTTGACTACAATGACAGGGAAACCGGATGGCAGGCAGGAGTATTCTTTAACACCCAGGGAAAAACCCTTCAACTGGTAGGTCTTGGTACCGTTCCTGATGTTTACACGATGCCTTTTAACAGTCTGAATTTCAATTTGAGTAAATCCTTTGGGGAAGATAAGAATTCAACCTTGTCTCTAAAAGCCACCAATCTTTTAGGAGATACGGTAGAAAGCAAATTCCAGTCCTTTGGCGCAGAAGATCAGATCTTCTCCAAAAAAGATCCCGGAACAGCATTCTCTATAGGATACAGCTATAAATTTTAATGATTTAATTTGAATAAGCCAGGAAAAGGTTGCCAGCAGGCAGCCTTTTCCTTTTTTAACAGAACCTTACACAATAATCAAAAAATCGTGGTCCGGTTTTTGAATTTTAATTTGTAAGTTTGTATAAACCTCTATATATAAGGATGAAACATTACTACTTTTATAGTTTCTTATTGGTCTGTTTCCTGGCGTTTTCTGCACCATCAGTGGCTCAGGAAGCTCCCCGTTCCGGAAATCAGACTGAGCTTCCCATAGAAGGTTTATCTATCTATCCAAACCCGGTCACCGGAGGTAAGGTTTATATCAGCACCAAAAAAAATCTGGAGAAAGAGATCGAGATCTACAACGTCCTCGGAAAACCGGTTTTTAAAACCCGGCTTAGAGGAAGAGAACTCGATATCTCCTCTCTCACTGCAGGCATTTATATTCTAAAAATAAAAGAAGGAGACGAAAAGGCCACCCGAAAGCTGGTGGTTCGATAAAGATCCTCAATAAAGACAACTTATAAGGCTTCTGTTTACAGAAGCTTTTTTTATTCTTACCTTCGACGCAAAATTCGGCTGCATCGCTATGCTTTCAGAAAAAATATTTGAAATAACAGGCACAGAACAATTCCTGGAAGTAACATTGCAGGTTTTCAGGTTCCAGTATAAAAATAACCATATTTATCGGAAATTCTGTGACCTTCTTGGCCGAAATCCCGGGAATGTAGAGGAGCTCACGAAAATCCCCTTCCTTCCCATTGAATTCTTCAAAACTCACAGCATCCTTTCTTCTGAAGAACCGGTGCAGATCACCTTTACCAGTAGTGGCACGACCGGCAGCACGACCAGTCGGCATCTCGTGACCGATCTTAGCCTTTATGAGAGAAGCTTTCAAAAAGCTTTTGAGAATTTCTACGGACAAACCGAGGATCTGGTCATCCTCGCGCTTCTTCCATCCTATCTTGAGCGGCAGGGATCTTCCCTTATCTACATGGCAGAAGCTCTTATCAAAAAGAGCGAGCAGCCTGAAAGCGGCTTCTATCTGCACAATCTTGAAGAATTGCAGCAAAAACTGACTGCCCTCGATAAAGCAGGAAAAAAGATTCTACTCATCGGGGTTTCCTTCGCCTTACTGGACCTTGTCGAAAAACACCAATTTCAGCTTAAAAATACGATCGTGATGGAAACCGGCGGTATGAAGGGCCGCCGAAAAGAAATGATCAGGCATGAACTTCATTCAGTCCTGAAGAAAGGTTTCGGAGTCGATCAGATCCACAGTGAATATGGAATGACAGAGCTGCTCTCACAGGCTTATTCCCACGGAAACGGCAGCTTTGAATGCCCGCCATGGATGAAACTCCTAATCCGCGATCCCGAGGATGCCCTCAACCTTCTTCCGCAGGGGAAAACCGGAGGTATCAATGTGATCGACCTGGCCAACCTCAACTCCTGTTCTTTTATTGCAACGCAAGACCTGGGAAAACAATTAAACCAAAAAGAAACTGAAATTCTCGGCAGGTTTGACAATAGTGACATCAGGGGATGCAATCTGCTAATTCTCTGAAACGGCCTGCCCAAAAGGCATTGCAGCCCACCCTAAAATTAGGTCTTTTTATTCGCTGTTAATGTTCGGTTAAAATTGTAATGAATGAAAGTTTTATCGACTGAATATATGCAAGATGTAGTAAGAATAGTTTCTATTGATCTTGCGGCTAAGTGAAATTTTTTCATATTAGATTGGTTAGTTAGTTGCAATCTCCCTGGTTCTCTAGTGTTCCAGGGAGATTTGTATTTTTTACCTCCGGCAGGTTTACATTGCACCAACATCAGCTAAATTTTTCGTTTCGACAGCTCCTATAAGTCAGTCGATGGCCTCAAAACTTGAGACAGCCCCGCCCTGCGTTCCCTTCAACATGCCAAAAAAAGTTAAACCCTCCTGCAGAAGGGGTCGAATTTATATCTTTAAGTAAAAGATTTCTTTATGGCAATACCAGATACTATTGTAATCGGCTCGCTAATTCTGGCGGGAATATGCTCACTTATTATAATTATTGATATCCTGAATGGCCATCCGCAACACATGATGGTCATGAATTTTGTTTATCCCATAACTGCTCTTTATGCGGGGCCCGTCGCGCTATGGATCTATTTCACCATTGGGAGGAAGTCCACTCAAAAGGCGGTGATGGCGGCCAAAGAAAAGGATGAGAAACCGCCCAATAAGACCAAGCCCTTCTGGCAAAGTGTGGCAGTAGGTGCTTTGCATTGTGGCAGTGGCTGTTCGCTTGGTGACCTGGTGGCCGAAACAGCACTCATTTTTTTCCCTGTGATGCTCTTCGGAAAAGAGATCTTCGGGGCCTGGGCCGTAGATTATGTGCTGGCCTTTGCCTTCGGAATTGTTTTCCAGTATTATTCTATTAAACCTATGAAAGGTCTTTCTCCTAAAGAAGGACTTAAGGCCGCTGTCAAAGCCGATACGCTTTCCCTTACTTCCTGGCAAATCGGGATGTACGGCTGGATGGCCCTGGCCACCTTTGTTATTTTTGACCATAAACTGGAAGCTACCAAACCTCTTTTCTGGTTTATGATGCAAATCGCCATGATCTGCGGCTTCTTTACCGCCTATCCCGTAAACTGGTGGTTGATAAAAAAGAAGATCAAGGAAGAGATGTAGCAGTAAAAAAGGCCTCCCTTCGAAGACCTTTCCCTAATTAACACGCGAAAAGGGGGTATGACTATCATTTCAGAATTGCCCCCTCTTCCATTTATTTTGAATGTTTCTCAAATATAACTCCTTCTTTCCTTCAGCATTTTACCTTCTCGTAAAGGAATTATGAAGCCAGCATTAAATTCCTAAACCGCTCTGATGATATAGGTGTTTTTCTTGCCTTTATTAAGGATCACGTATTTATCATTGATAAGATCTGACAGCTGCAGCGTGTAATCTTCCTTCACTTTTTCTTTATTTACTGAAACCGAATTTTCTTTCAGAGCTCTTCTAGCCTCACCGTTTGACTTCAGAAAACCTGTTTTGGCAGAAAGTGCGGCGATCATATCAAGACCATTTTCGATATCTTCCCTTGGCACTTCAGCCTGCGGAACTCCTTCAAAAACATCCAGGAAAGTCTTTTCATTCAGACTTTTAAGATCATCTGCGGTACTTTTCCCGAAGAGAACTTCAGAGGCTTTTACAGCATTTTCATATTCCTCTTCGCTGTGCACGGTAGTGGTTACCTCCTGTGCCAGTTTCTTCTGAAGCAACCGCTGATGCGGTGCCTTTTGATGTTCAGCAATCAGATCTTCAATAGTTTCCCTGTCAAGGAAGGTGAAGATCTTGATATATTTTTCAGCATCCTCATCGCTTGTATTCAGCCAGTATTGATAGAATTTATAGGGGGAAGTTCTTTTGGAATCCAGCCAGATATTACCACCCTCGCTCTTTCCGAATTTGCTTCCGTCGCTTTTGGTGATCAAAGGGCAGGTAAGCGCAAAACCTTTTCCACCGGCGATCCTTCTAATGAGCTCGGTTCCGGTAGTAATATTTCCCCATTGATCGCTGCCGCCCATCTGAAGGCTGCAATCAAGGTTGCGGTACAAATACAAAAAATCATAGCCCTGCACCATCTGGTAAGTAAATTCAGTAAAAGACATACCTTCGGCTCCCTCGCCGGTAAGCCGGTTTTTCACAGAATCTTTTGACATCATGTAATTGACAGTGATGTGTTTGCCGACATCCCTGATGAATTCAAGAAAACCGAAATTCTTCATCCAGTCGTAGTTGTTGACCATCACCGCCTGGTTTTCGTTGCCCGATGTAAAATCGAGAAACTGAGAAAGCTGCTCTCTCACACACTCCTGGTTATGTCTAAGCGTTTCCTCATCAAGCAAATTCCGTTCGTTTGATTTCCCTGAAGGATCACCGATCATTCCGGTTGCACCTCCAACCAAAGCTACAGGTTTGTGCCCGCAGCGCTGATAGTGAGCCAGGAGCATGATAGGCACCAGGTTTCCTATATGAAGCGAGTCGGCGGTAGGATCAAAGCCTATATATGCCGCGCGCATACTTTCATTCAGATGTTCTTCGGTTCCCGGCATTACATCATGTAACATTCCACGCCAGGTAAGTTCTTCCACAAAATTTTTGTTCATTATTTCGAGCTTTGTAATAAAAACAGCCGTAAAGATACCATAAACTCTTATTTTTCCTAAGTGCTTTCGCTATATTTACCCCTATGATTTTAGTCACCGGCGGAACAGGTTTTGTTGGTTCACATTTACTCTTCGATCTTGCGAAATCGGGAGAGAAGGTGCGGGCCATCCATAGAAAAAACAGCGATCTAGAGGCAGTAAAAAAAGTCTTCTCCTATTATACTGACGAGAAAAATGCTGAA
>JBAWAB010000356.1:0-3632 GCA_049589035.1 Salegentibacter sp. | reverse complement strand
AGGAATTTTCCTTATTCTCAGCTTTGTGTTTCCATTTTTGGTTCAGGGAAAAACAGTTTTGCCAACAGAGAGATCACTAATAAATCGGCAAAAATCAGGAACAATACTCTCACTACTTCTATACCGGTAAAGTTTAGTCCGGCGAACCCTGCCAGCCCCGTCAACAAGGTCAAGATCAGGAACAATACACTATACTTTTTCATAATTCAATTTTTTCTTTTGGCCAAAGTTAAGTACAGAGTAGTCGCTTTTTTCCTAAGGAAATTACAATTGAGCCTGAATTAACGAAATGATGAGATCTACTTATCCTTGTGTTAAGATTCCATAGAAAAAGAGTCCGATTTAACAGAAATAAAAGAGGTTGGGAAAGGAGCTGGTATTGTTCAGGTAGAGTGGGTTCTTTTCTTTACAGGTGCATGTTCTATCACATTCGAAAGAATTATATGGGTTTTGGTTTCCCCGTAAGTGATAAGCTTATCGATAAAAACTTCGAGGTGTGCCTGATCAAAAAGCACTACTTCCATAATAATATTTTCATTCCCGGTAATGCGATAACAATTGATAACCTCTCTGAATTCCCGCACCTTTTCCAGGAAGGGCTTCAGCCTACCCATAAAGGCCCGAAGGGTTATGATAGCCTTCAACTGGTGTCCGGTTTTCTGATAGGAAACTTGGGTCGTATAGCCTTTGATGATGCCGGCGTCTTCCATTTTTTTAACTCTTTCGGCAACCGCGGGAGAGCTCAGGCCAATTTCACGGCCAATCTCCGCGAAAGACAGGCGGGCATTATTCTGAAGTCTTTCCAGGATAGACCAGTTCAATTCGTCGATTATCATCTTAAAGAAAATAGAGGTGAAATATTTAAAATCGAAGGTAAAAATAAAAAATCACATTCTTATCAAAATCCTACTCCCTTTGTTTCTCGGTAACTTTATAAAAAATCTGAAGTTGATGGAAAATCTTTTTCCGAATAATGCCTATCAAATGCCGGCTTACCGCAAGGCTCTCGAAATCTTCAAGATCTCCCGTGCCCTTGCTGCTCATTTTAGTGATGGCCGTAATATGATCGAAATGGATATTTCGAGTACTCCTTCGCACCGGTATGCGGGCTATCTGGTGACTGAATCCCTTCAGCTGGCTCCCGATATCGCTTCAGCTATTAGCACCGGCAGTTCAGAAAAGAGAATGAAGAAGATCAAAAGGATCAGGCGCATTGCCCACAGCCTCAGGAATCAATGTAAAAGTCTCGAATTTTCAGGAGTTAAGGAAGTGGAATTCCTCAATTTACTGCGGAATGAAATTACCTATTTTGAGCAACTGATGAATCAGTGGCTTCAGAATATTCAGAATTCAGATTAGTTACTGCAGAAGAAAAGCCAGTTTAATTCCCTCTATTAACATATTGGTACCGATGATGGCGATGATAAGTCCCATGATCTTTTCAATGACCACAATCTTGTTCTTTCCAATCAGCCGTACCAGGTAATCACTGGAAATGAAGGCCAAATGATTCATAAACATTATTAAAGCCAGCATAGCAATAATGATCACCAGATCTACATAACTGGCAGTAGTAGTAAAGTTCATCGCAGTGACTATAGTACCGGGACCGGCGAGGATTGGGATCGCTAAAGGTGAGATTGAGATACCTTCGTTAAAGTTAATCTCCGTTTGGTTGTCAATACTGGATTCCTGCGCCCTGATCATTTCAAAACCAACAAAGAAGATCAAAACTCCCCCGGTGATCTTAAAGGCCGGAATTGTTATTCCGAAGAGATCGAATACATATTTCCCCAAAATGATAAATCCGGTCACGATCACAAAGGCGGTAAAAGTGGCCTTTTTCGAGATCATCTTCTTCCGCGGCCTGTCGGCCTGCCGGGTAAGACTAATGAAAATGGGGATATTTCCGAAGGGATTATTAATCGCAAAAAACCCGGTAAATACCGCTATGGCAAAGAGCCAGAGATTTTCCATTGAATTTGATCTTTAAGCAATTCCTAATTAGTGGATGCATTTTAGAAGGGGCAAAACTACGGGAATTTTAATTTTCCCGAAACAATTTTAGTAGTTAAATTAGCTAGGTAAAACCCTGATTTTCTGAAATGTTAGAGAACACTCAAAAACTGCCCATCTATAAGAAAGCGATGCATATCTACAAGATGGTTAGCCAGATTGTAGAGCTCATTCCCGAGGAGAAAGAATTTTTAAAGCAGACAGCGGAATATATGCTGGCCGATGCTTCACTCATTCCTGCCAAGATCGCCGGAGCAGAAGCCGGGGAATTATACGATCTGAAAATGGAAAATGCCGCGATCATCAGAAAATCGGCGCGTGAGATCTACGTGCAATGCAATACTTTTCGTGCTGAAGGCTTCAAAGAAACGGAATATCTGGAGGTACTAAGGGAGGAAATTGAGGAATTTCGCATCCTCTTTGCAAAATGGGTAAAAACTTTTGACCAGTGGAATTATATTATTGACCGCTGGGGCCTTTTCAATCCGCCGGGAGTAAATTACGACGATAAAGATCCGGATGATGATCTCCCTTTCGACAATCCGTTTGATGGATTTGATGAGGATGATGAAGATGATTGAAGCAGAGCTTCGAAAAACTCAAAGAGATTAAAAAAGCGGGGATTTCAGCTTTGAAATTCCCGCTTTTTTAAACTTTGAACTTTAAACACTTAAGATCTGCCTACATATTCCTTCTATACTGGCCTCCCACTTCAAACATTGCGGTAGTGATCTCACCAAGCGAACATACTTTAGTGGCTTCCATGAGCACCTCAAAGAGGTTCTCATTTGCCACTGCAGCATCTTTGATCTTTTCGAGAACAGCATCAGCTTTGTCTTCTTTGGCTTTGTGAAGAGTTTCCAGCGTCTTGATCTGGTTTTGCTTTTCATCTTCGGTAGCACGAATCACCTCTCCCGGTGTAACGGTTGGAGATCCTGTTGAACTCAGGAAAGTGTTCACACCGATAATAGGATATTCCCCGCTGTGCTTTAAGGTTTCGTAGTACAGGCTTTCTTCCTGGATCTTCCCGCGTTGATACATGGTTTCCATGGCTCCAAGAACTCCTCCCCTCTCGGTGATACGGTCAAACTCGGTAAGCACGGCCTCTTCCACAAGATCGGTCAGTTCTTCAATAATGAAGGAGCCTTGTATTGGGTTTTCATTTTTGGCCAATCCGAGTTCCTTATTAATGATCAGCTGAATTGCCATAGCGCGTCTCACGGACGCCTCTGTTGGCGTGGTAATGGCTTCGTCATAAGCATTAGTGTGCAGCGAATTACAGTTATCATAGATGGCGTATAACGCCTGAAGCGTTGTCCTGATATCGTTAAAATCGATCTCCTGCGCATGCAAAGAACGTCCTGAGGTCTGAATGTGATATTTCAGCATTTGTGCCCTCGGATTCGCTCCGTATTTATGCTTCAATGCCTTAGACCAAATTTTTCTGGCTACACGACCAATAACAGCATATTCGGGATCAATTCCATTCGAAAAGAAGAACGACAGGTTAGGTCCGAATTTATTGATATCCATCCCGCGACTCAGGTAATATTCCACGTAAGTGAAACCATTCGCCAGGGTAAAAGCCAGCTGCGTAATCGGGTTTGCCCCTGCTT
>JBAWAB010000355.1:0-17091 GCA_049589035.1 Salegentibacter sp. | reverse complement strand
GGACTACCGGTTTTCTCTGCTTCGGAAGGAACAAAAAGGCAACCAATGGGAATTGCTCTTTACAAATCCCCGGAAAGCGGGAAGACCTATGCGATCGTCAGCAGGAAATCGGGGCCGGCCGAAGGATACCTGCACGAATATGAACTGGTACCTGACCAGGGAAGTTTTCAGCTAAAATTGGTCAGAAAATTCGGCAATTTCAGCGGTGTTAAGGAAATAGAAGCCATTGCAGTAGACGATCAAGAAGGTTTCATCTATTATTCTGATGAAGGCTCCTGCATCCGAAAATATGAAGCCGAACCGGGTTCTTCACAAGGAGAGCTAGATTGTTTCGGTTCCGAAGACTTTAAGCAGGACATGGAAGGAATAGCAATTGTGCAGTCTCCAGGCAAGCAAGGGCAAATCATTATTTCTGATCAACAACGGGGAACTTTCAACTTTTACTCCAGAGATAACAACCATTTCCTGCACAGCAAAGACCTTGGAACTCTTGAAACTGACGGCTGCGATGCCTATGTGGGCTACCTCAATAAGAAATTCCCAAACGGTCTTTTCGTGGCCATGAACAACGAGCGGAATTTCTATTTTTATGATCTGGGGCAGCTGCAGAAATAGTCGCTCACGTTACAGTGGCATGAAAGTCGATATATTAGCTAATAAACCCTATCTTTCAGCATATGAAACCGCTTTATATTTTATCGATTTTCGCCCTGAGCTTGTTTTCCTGCAAGGGCAAAGCGCAGAATAGCCCTTCCAACGCACAAAAAAATAATCCTTATTATTCCCGGACTGATACGACAGAGCTGCATGTAAGCGATGCGGAGTGGAAAAAAATTCTACCACCCGATCTTTATGCGGTTGCCAGGGAGAAAGGAACTGAACGTGCCTTTACAGGCCAATACTGGAACAGTGACACTAAAGGCACTTATTATTGTGCAGTCTGCGGAAATAAACTTTTCCGGTCTACTGCTAAATTTGCCAGTACCTGTGGCTGGCCAAGTTTCTTTGAACCCGTAAGAAAAAACAGTGTTGATTACCTGGAGGATAATTCTCTGGGCATGGAGCGAATCGAAGTGCAGTGTGCCCGATGTCATTCGCATCTGGGACATATTTTTAATGACGGCCCCGCTCCTACTTACAAACGCTATTGTATGAATTCAATTTGTCTCGATTTTGTACCTGACGAAAATGCCTGGAGCGGGACAACTCCACAGTAAATACTACCCCAAAAGCTGGATCTTTCACCAGAGTTTCCCTCTGGTATTTCCTTCTATTTGAGGGATAGTCCTCCTAGTTACTCAGATATTAATCCTGCTTAATCTGAGGATCCAGAACAGATTTTAAACTTTCACTACAAATTTTAGGTAAACTTTAATGAAGTAGGCGCTGAAGAGCTTCTTTGTTAACAGGGTCTTATCGGATGTTTAGGGCTATTATGAGTACCTTTAAAATCAATGTAAATTGCTAAAAAAGAAAAGTTATGTCTGAAGAAAAAATGCTGAAAACCATTAATCCCGCTACCGGAAAAACGATCAAAAATTATGATCAAATGTCTGACAAAGAAGTAGGCCAGGCTATAAAAGATTGTCACGAGGCTTTCCTGAAGTGGAAATTAAAGTCTGCCGAAGAAAGAGCGAAAGTCATTCAAAATATTGGTAAAAAACTTGATGAATATAAAGGTGAGCTCGCAAAACTCATGACCACAGAGATGGGTAAACTCCTTCCGCAGGGAGAACAGGAGGTTGAATTATGTTCCGGGATCTGTGATTATACGGCCAAGACTGGTCCTGACAGTCTTAAAGATGAAGAACGTGAGCTTCCGGGAGGTGGGAAAGGATATATCTCCTACTCCCCTCTGGGCGTAATCTACGGAATACAGCCCTGGAATTTCCCTACCTATCAGGTTATCCGTTATTCCATAGCCAACCTCATGGCCGGTAACGGGGTATTATTAAAGCACGCAGAAAATGTTACCGGGTGCGCATTATTACTGGAAAAGATATACCACGAAGCCGGACTGCCGGAAAACCTTTTCAAGGTTCTGCTTATATCCCATGAGCAAAGTGATGCGGTAATAGAAGATGACCTCGTGAGAGGAGTAACCTTGACAGGAAGTCCCGGAGCAGGTAAAATAATTGGAAAAAAAGCGGGTGAGAATCTTAAGAAAACAGTACTGGAACTGGGAAGTAATGACGCCTACTTAGTGCTTGAAGATGCAGATCTTGAACTTGCCGTAAAAACCTGTGTAACAGGCCGCCTTTATAATAATGGAGAAACCTGTGTCGCGGCGAAAAGATTTATTGTGGTAGATAAGGTTTATGACAAATTCAAAGAGGCCTTTGTAGAGCAAATGTCCAACATCAAAGCCGGCGACCCTACGAGTGAAGAAAGTGATATAGGACCAATGGCTCGCGAAGACTTGAGAGATCAAATTCATGAGCAGGTTGAGCAAAGTGTGAAAAAAGGTGCTAATATCTTATGTGGAGGTAAAAAGCCTGAAGGTGACGGATTCTATTATCCCGCAACTGTACTGGCCGATCTGGAGCCAGGAATGCCGGCATATGATGATGAACTATTTGGCCCGGTCGCTTCGCTGATAAGAGCAGAAGATGATAAGGATGCCATGCGCATCGCCAACGACAGCAGGTTTGGTCTTGGTGGAGGAATATTCTCTAAAGATGAAAAAAAAGCCAGAGAGTTGGCGAAATATCATTTTGACACGGGTATGATCTCCATTAACTCCTTTGCACTGGCCAATCCTAATATGCCTTTTGGAGGTGTAAAAGATTCCGGTTTTGGCAGAGAACATGGAACCTTCGGGGTACACGAATTCGTAAATGTGAAGTCGATTATGATCGCGTAAAAACCGCTTTTCTTTAAGTTGAATACATAATCCGAAGTCCTCTTAGACTTCGGATTTTTTTTGCACAAAAGATCCGGAAGATTTCCGCAGTAAAAGAACGGCTATGATCATAAGATCCGCATGACCCGCAAAATCGGCTTCCCGTTCACATCTGGCAGAGGAAAAAATATCAGGTGTGTCTTTTGATCAATGCTTACCGTATGCGCCCCGGAATAGAAAAAGGTTTCTCCGGGTTTCCTGATACGGTTTCGTTCCACCTTAAACACGGAAACAGTTCCACTTTCAGATGAAACAAAAAGCAGATGCTTTTGATCATCAAATGCCAGCACATCGGGACCGAGTCCTACTTTATCCCTCGCGACTATTTTTCCGGAGGATAAATCCAACGCAACAAAAGCTGCATTGTCTTCGCCGGTGATCAAAGCAACATGGTTCTGTTCATCAATATAAAATCCGTGAACGCCTTTACAGCCGGGCAGATTATATCGTTGAGTAACTTCCATTTTTTCGGGATCAATGCCAACAAGTTGGTTGTTCGATTGATCAGCCGAATATATCATTCCCGAAACAGAATCATAATGCGTGTTGCCGATCTCTCCCCCAATCCCTATCTTTTTCAGGAGTGTGTTCTTCACGGCATCAATAACCGAAACGGTTTTGCCATGCTCATCTGAAACAAATACTCTTTTCTGAACCGGCGCATAAGCCAAGCCATCTGGGTAGTCTCCTACGGGTACCCTGGCAATGATCTGCAGTGTTTTTTCATCGATTACCACAATTTCATCTTTTCCTGTAGCAGAAGCATAGATCCGCTGAAGTTCGGGAACAGCAATTACGCCATGAATATTCGGTATTCCTTTAATATCCTTTATTATTTTCCCTGAACGGATGTCGTACACCGAAAGTTGATCGGCTCCCATATGTGCGATGTAGAGCCTTTGAAGGCTGTCATTGATACTTTGGTAATCAAATCGGACAGTTCCTCCCGATAACGGCACGTCCTTGACAAATTCCAGCCCCAGGTTCGCTGCACGCTGTTCAAATGGAATCTGCTGCGAACAGGCTGTAAAAAGGTTCAACAGGAAAAACAGTAGAGTTAAGGAAGTGCATCTCATCGTACCAGGAATTTTCTACTTTCAAAGTTAGAGGATTCACTCTTCTTTTCCAGCTTTCATTTCCGGGATTTGCAGTTAACAGAGGTGAAAAATGAAAAAACCGCGAAAAACATTGGTTCTTCGCGGTTTGGTGTAATTTTTTAAAAGTGACCTCGACAGGATTCAAACCTGTAACCTTCTGAGCCGTAATCAGATGCGCTATTCAGTTGCGCCACGAGGCCTTTATTGAGCTCGCTTCCCTTAGCGGTAAGCGGCTGCAAATATATTGTTTATTTTAAAAACTGAAAAACAATTTCATAATTTTTTCTCTAAACAATTTCGGCACTCAGGCCGGCCTCCAGAAGTTTTGAGCAACGAGGTTTCAGTTCGGGATATGGACCAGTTTTCACCGTACATTTTCCTTTGTAATGCACCAATAAAGAACACTGCTCTGCCTGCTCCGGAGTATGCTCACAAACATAGATCAGCGTTTCTATTACGTGATCAAAAGTGTTATGATCGTCATTATATAAAACTATCTCGTTCTCTTTCTTTTTCTTCGAGTCGGTTACAACCTTTTCTAATACTTCTTCTTGCGTACTCATCATCATATTTATATAAAAGGATAAAGGTTAAAATTACAAATTCTTTCTAAATATCTCAAAAAGAAAACTTTACAGCCACCCAGTTATTCCTTTCAAAGTGTTCCACATAGCGCAGTTTCAGCTCTTCACATTTTTTTTGAATAAGCGGAATATCTTCAGAATAGAACCCACTAAGATAAATATCGCCCCCTTCATTTAGGCTTTCAACATAGACCGGTAGGTCCCTTAATAGAATATTGCGGTTGATATTGGCCAGGATCACATCAAATTTCCGCCCTTCCAGCAGTTCGGCTCCTCCTTCATCTACCTCGATGAAATCGACACCATTCCTTTCAACGTTCTCAAGGGTGTTCTGGTAGCACCAGTTGTCAATATCAATAGCATCAACGGTCTTAGCCCCTTTCAGGGCTGTAAGGATCGCAAGGACCCCTGTTCCGCAGCCCATATCGAGCACCGACTTCCCTTCCCACTCGTTTTTCAGGATATGCTGGATCATCATATGCGTAGTGGCATGATGGCCGGTCCCAAAAGACATCTTCGGCTCAATAACAATATCAAATTCCACGTCGGGTTGTGGGTGAAAAGGTGCCCGCACGCTGCAGGTATCATCTACCAGGATAGGGCTGAAATTCTTCTCCCATTCCTCATTCCAGTTCACCTGCTCGATCTCGTCGCAGGAATAGGTGATCTCGAATTCATCTGACTGCAGGATATGCACTCCGGCCAAGAGATCTTCCTCATATTCCTCCTTCGGAATATAAGCCGTCACCCCATCTTCATTTTCGACAAAACTTTCGAATCCAAGGTAGCCCAGCTCTGCAATAAGAATTTCCGAGGCCGGCTGAAGCGGTTCAATGAGAAATCGAAATTCGAGATAATTGGTCGCCATTTAAAAAGAGTTTACGATCTTCAGAAAATCAACGGCATTCAGGCTCGCCCCGCCAATAAGTCCGCCGTCTACATCTTTTTTAGCAAAGATCTCTTGAGCATTGCCAGGTTTTACGCTTCCGCCGTAAAGAATAGAAACATTTTCGGCAATCTCATCACCAAACTCATCAGCAATACTTTTTCTTATAAAGGCGTGCATTTCCTGGGCCTGTTCTGGAGAAGCAGTTTCTCCTGTCCCTATCGCCCAAACCGGTTCATAAGCGAGGATAATATTTTCCCAGGCTTTATCAGAGATATGATACAGGCCTTCCTTCAGTTGTTTTTCCACGACCTTGAAATGCTTGCCGCTTTTACGCTCTTCCAGCTCTTCTCCAAAGCAAAAAATCACTTTCATCTCGTTTTCAAGGGCAGCATTGACTTTTTCTGCCAATAGATCATTGGTTTCGTTGAAATACGCACGGCGCTCACTATGGCCAAGAATCACGGTGTTTATCCCGATGCTTTTCAACATGGGCGCCGAAACTTCTCCCGTAAAAGCCCCGCTCTTACTCTGGTGCATATTCTGGGCCGCCACCTCAACAGGCGTATCCTTCAGCGTTTCGAAAGCAGTATATAAATTGGTGAATGATGGTGCCACCATTACCGTCGCTTCCGGCTCTTTGACAAGCTGAAGTTTAAGTTCTGAAAGCAGTTCCTGGGTTTCCGAAAGGTCATTGTTCATTTTCCAGTTTCCGGCTACGATATTTTTTCTCATAATTTTCTGATTGTCCCGTGTAGGGAATTGCACTTTATTTTCTTCCGCAGAAAATAGCTTTTCCCCGGAATTCTACAAATATATTGATAAGAATATACATGCAGCCCTCCCGCAGGCATGAAGGGCTGCTTTTTACCATTTTTTTAAAGTTTCTTCGGAATGATTTACAATTCTATATCATCGGCATCAAACCAATGCTCTTTTTGCGTAATTGTTCCCTTCTGAAGCGTAAGAAAAGCAGGATTCGCACGAACAATTGTTTTTAAAGCAGTTTCATCGGTCTGGTAAAATTCGAAGTTGAGATGATATTTATCGATCACCTGCTGTTGTTTTTCCTGCCCCGAAGCTGTTAGTCCTATCACCTTATAGCCTTTCTTAAGGGCCCGGTCGGTAAGGTTTTTCACGCTCGCCAGCCCGTCGCGCTCAGCTTTCCGCAGATCGTAAGACACCACGAGCAGCACATGATCGGCACCCAGCACTTCAGAAGTTATGTCTTTTCCGTCTTTTTCGATGGAGAAATCGTGAATTGGAGCAATGAGATCTTCATCGGGCCCGAAGGTTTCCACTCCTATAAATTCCCCGTCCACCTGAGGATAAGTACCATTATTAGTAATAGTTTTCTCCTTACCGTCTACGCGGAATTTCCATTCATAGCGAACTTGGGCATTGCGAACATCTTCCGGAAGTTTCATCTTTTCAGGTATATTATTTCCCACTTTATAAGGCCGGAAATCGAAGAGCGGCAAATGCATGAGCACATAATAGGAGAAAAGGAAACAGAGCATAAAAGACAGGAAAATGATCCAGCGGTGAGAGGCCGGAACAAAGACCGGAGTAATATATTTTCGATTGAAGAATAAGAACACAATGAGCACCAGCAAAACCACATCTTTGGAGAAAGACTGCCAGGGCGTGAGCGGAATTGCATCACCAAAACACCCACAATCGGTAACTTTATGAAAGTAAGCCGAGTAAAAGGTGAGAAACGTAAAGAAAACGATCATTAAAAGCAGGCTCCAGGTAGTGAACTTCGGAATATAACCTATGAGCAACATAATGCCCAATACCAGTTCAAAAACCACCAACAGGATAGCGATCACCAGCGCATAGGGCACCAGGAATTCGAGGTTCAACACGCCCGGACTAAAATACTCCTTCAGCTTAATAGAAAAACCAATGGGATCATTCATTTTTATGAATCCCGAAAAAATGAACAAGATCCCGACAAAGATCCTGGCTGCTCCTACTAATGCTTTCATCTGAAAATGATTTTAGGCTTCGGAATGTTCCCTGAGCAGGATCATCGCAAAAACCGCGTAATTTATCATATCCTGGTAATTGGCGGCAATGCCTTCGCTCACCAGGGTCTTTCCTTTGTTATCTTCGATCTGTTTCACCCTCAACAACTTCTGCATAATAAGATCGGTAAGGGAACTAATACGCATTTCCCTCCAGGCCTCGCCATAATCATGATTCTTATCCTGCATCAACTGTTTGGTCCCAGAAATTTTTTCGTCGTAAAGCACCTCAGCCTCCTTAAGCGCCATATCGGGCTGATCTGCTACTCCTTTTTCCAGTTGAATCAAGGCCATTACCGAATAATTGATGATCCCGATGAATTCTGATTTCTCATCTTCATCAATCTTTCTAACGGCATTTTCCTGTAGTTTCCGGATTCGCTGAGCTTTAATGAAAATCTGATCGGTAAGGGAAGGAAGTCGCAAAATGCGCCAGGCGCTTCCGTAATCTTTCATCTTGTTGACAAACAGGCCACGGCATTTTTCAATGACCGCATCGTATTGGCTTGAGGTTTCCTGCATAGAAAAAGTAGTAATTTGCGTAAATTTCGGGCAAATATTCTAATTAGTCAAAGTTATTTTCCCTGCGGAGAAAAACATAAAACATTCCGGAATGACCATAAACTGCAAAGGACACCTCGTTGACCTCTCTACACCCCGGGTGATGGGGATCCTGAATATTACCCCCGATAGCTTTTACGAAGGAAGCCGAATGAAGGGTGAAGAAATGATCCTGATGCAGGCTGAAAAAATGCTGAAGGACGGCGCCGATTTTATCGATATTGGTGGCTACAGCAGCCGGCCAGATGCCGAGGAGGTTTCCGAAGAAGAAGAGCTGAAAAGAGTGATCCCGGCCATTGACCTCCTGGTAAAACACTTCCCCGAAATCCTGATCTCTATCGACACCTTTAGAAGTAAAATAGCCGAAAAGGCTCTTGAAGCCGGGGCAGCTATGGTTAATGATATCGCGGCAGGAAACCAGGATTCAACAATGATGGAAGTGGTTGCAAAGCATCAGGTTCCCTATATCATGATGCACATGCGCGGCACCCCAAAAACCATGAAGACCCTTAACCAATATGAGGGCGATATGACCCAGGAGATCCTGTATTATTTTTCAGAAAAAATAAACGCTGCACGCAGGCTTGGCATCAACGATCTTATCGTGGATCCAGGCTTTGGCTTCTCCAAGAACATTGAACAGAATTTTGAGCTCCTCAGGAAACTGGAGCTTTTCAAGATCCTGGAATTACCGCTATTGATAGGCATTTCCCGAAAATCGCTAATCTATAAAAGCCTTGGCGGCGAACCCGCAGATGCTCTGAACGGCACCACTGTTTTAAACACTGTGGCACTTACCAGGGGAGCCACTATTTTACGGGTTCACGACGTGAAAGAGGCAGTGGAATGCGTGAAATTAGTTGGCCGTATAAAAAAATAAGCCGATATTTTCTATTTTTACACAAAACCCCAGGAGCTTGGACATTATTCACCTTCGCATTCTCGACATTCTCGACATCGTTTTCATAGCAGCTTTGCTGTACTATGTTTACAAACTGGTTAAGGGAACGGTTGCCGTAAACATCTTCGTTGGAATCGTGATCATCTACCTGGTCTGGAAGCTCACCCAGCTGCTGCAAATGGAACTGCTTAGCAGCGTGCTGGGGCAATTCATAGGCGTGGGAATGTTCGCGCTAATCGTGGTTTTTCAGCAGGAAATCAGGAAATTTCTGCTCATGATCGGGTCGACAAATTTCGCCTATAACGGCAGAATTTTCAGGCAGATCCGTTTTATGAAAGATGACATGGAGGTGAGCACCAATGTGAACGCTATTGTAAGAGCCTGCGAATCGATGGGAAGAAGTTTTACCGGAGCCCTTATGGTGATACAAAAAAGCACCAATCTCGATTTTGTTAAGAATTCTGGCGATTCTATGAATATTGAGCTAAATCAACCTATCATAGAGTCGATCTTCTATAAAAACAGCCCGCTTCACGACGGGGCCATGATCATCGAGGAAAACAAAATTTCAGCTACCAGGGTGATTTTACCTGTTTCGAACGATCGTTCCATTCCGCTGCGCTTCGGGCTGCGCCACCGCGCCGCTGTTGGTATTACTGAAAAAACTGATGCATTGGCCATTGTGGTGAGCGAAGAAACGGGCCAGATCTCCTATATAAAGGACGGGCAATTCGTGATGTTTGAGAGCAATGAAGAACTGCTGGAAAAGCTTAAACAGGATTTGGCTTAAGCTTCCCCGGCAATTCATTACAACCACTAAAGATTTTATTGGATCGACCTAAGATTTAATCTATTTCATTAGATTCCTTCTTTTTGAAGGTATAGCTCACTCCCAACATCACCAAATCTGTAGTCATTTCATAAGAGACTTCACTACCCGGGATGGCCCCGTGAGGAGGATAATTTTGTGCAAACATAGGATTTAATAAAGGCCCGGCTGTTTCTTTATTACTGGAGCCGTGATGGTAAACCACATCAAAATTCAAACTGGAAGTTGCTTCGAAAGTAAATCCAACCTGAAAAGCATTTTCAATGATGGCTGTTGCCGGAATATTAAAAAATGCCACTTCATTTTTAATCGGTACTGAGCTATAGGTATAGCCAACCCGTAGAGGCAATCTGCCAATTCCTTTATATTGAATACCTGCGGAAATCACATCCATATTCTCCCAACCAAAGCCTCTTACCGACCCGGCTTGAGTCCATCCGGTTTCAGAGAAGCCATCAGTATTCTCATAGTCCACCATCCTGTAATCCAGAGCCAGATCAAGATCACCAACAGAATACCCTAAACCAGCAGAGAAAATAGCCGGATAATCCATTTTGAATTTATTAGTTGAAGTAGCGTTATCTAAGTAGGTGTTATCGAATTCAAAATCACTGAAATGTTGGACTGTCTTGTAGGAAAGACCTGCTTTAAACCCTGAGTCGGAATTATAAAAGAGCCCAACCTGACCACCAAAGCCTATAGCCGAAGCTCTATCGGTGCCGGGATATCCCGCCGCCGTTGGATTAGCAGTCGGGTTTGGAAGTAACTTCAGGGATGCATAATTAATTGTTGGGCTTATCCCCACAGAGAAATTATCAGAAAAATTATAGGCATAAGTGAACCCGGCCTGGAGTAAAGAGTAATCCGATTCTATCCGTCCAAAACCACCTGCACTTTGTGGCATGTTGATAGGATTGCTCATATTTTCGGGGAAGGTTACACCAAAACCGCTTATCCCAAAGATGGAAGCTCCAAAAGTGTGTTTACTGTTCTCCTTTCCCCATACCATGGCCAAAGCCGGCATAGGAGAGACTCCTCTGTCATCTTTTGTAGTACCACTATAGAAATTCCCGGTAGGTTGTCCAGATTCATCGAACTCAGGCACCGTGGAGCGAAGTTCAGGCGAAGAGAAGAAGATCCCAATATCGAACTTAATTATTTTTTCATCAAAGCTTGAAATAGCTGCCGGGTTCCATTGTAAAGCCCCGGAAATGTCCAGGGGCTGACCCGTGGCAGCGCCTCCCATAGACATATTTACAGCGCCTACGCCCTGCATAATGTGACCCGCCTGGGAAAAAGCAAGTGTCGAGAAAAACAGAAATAAAACTGTAGAGTAGATTTTAACCATAACTGATTTATTTAGTTGACTTAATTAATTGAGTAAGACTGAAAGCCTCCTGCTAAAAGCCCCCTAACAGTTATTAGCTCCGTGGCTCTCCAAAGTTAGAAACAAGGAATAGGTGGAATTATGACGGTCGTCACTTTTCAGATTAAAAAACAAAGCTATTATTGGAAATCTTCAGGCATACTTACAGGTTTAATGCCTTTTTGGTCTTGAGGATTTGACTATAGGGATTCCTCCGCCATAAACTGTACTTCATACAGGTTTTTGTAGTAACCCTTCTCCTTTTTCAGCAATTCCTGGTGTGTACCGATCTCAACGATCTTTCCAGCGTCCATCACGATGATCTTATCTGCCTTTTTAATAGTAGCCAAACGGTGTGCAATGACGATTGAAGTTCGACCCTGGGTAATCTTATCGGTTGCGTCCTGGATAAGCTGTTCGCTATAGGAATCTACCGAAGAAGTAGCTTCATCCAGCACAAGAATACTCGGATTACTTACATAAGCCCGAAGAAATGATATGAGTTGGCGCTGACCAGAAGAGAGCATTGCCCCTCTTTCTTTTACATTGTAATAATAGCCATTCGGAAGCGTATTTATAAAATCGTGAATTCCGATCTGCTTGGCTGCATTGATAACATCTTCCTCGGTAATTCCGGGATTCTCAAGAGTGATATTATTCATGATAGTATCAGCAAAGAGAAAGACGTTCTGCAACACCACGGCGATCTGCCCTCGTAGTGACTGCAGTTTAAAATCACGAATATCGATACCGTCGACACAAATCTCTCCACTGTTGATCTCGTAGAACCTGTTCAACAAATTGATCACCGTTGATTTTCCTGCTCCCGTAGCTCCCACGATCGCCACGGTCTCTCCCGCATTGGCCTTAAACGAGAGTCCCCGTAAGACCTCTTCATCGTCTACATAACTAAACCTGACCTCTTTGAACTCGATATCCCCCTTAATATGATCAACTTCTATAGTGCCATCATCAGAGATGGAAGAGCGGGTATCGAGAATTCCAAAAACACGATTTGCCGCCACCATTCCCATCTGCAGGGTATTGAACTTATCGGCTATCTGGCGCAGCGGCCTGAAAAGCATTTGAGAAAGCTCGATAAACATAATGATCGTACCCAGGGTGATGGCTGTGCTACCTTCAACTGCACGCAATCCTCCAAACCAAACGATCAAACCAATGGTGATCGAGGTAGACATTTCAGAAATAGGAAAGAAAATGGAGTTATACCACACGGTTCTCACCCAGGCCTTTCGGTGCTTGTCGTTTATTTCCTTAAACTTTTCATATTCGGCCTTTTCCCGGGTAAAGAGTTGCACGATCTTCATCCCCGTGATCCGCTCTTGTACAAAGGTATTGAGGTTAGCTACCTGGTTCCGGACATCTTCAAACGCGACCTTCATTTTTTTCTGAAAAACCCGGGTGGCATATATGATGAAAGGAAGCACTGTTAAAACCAGCAAAGTAAGTCTCCAGCTTTGATAAAACATAAAACCTAATACCACCAGCATCTTGAGAAGATCGCTGATGATCATGAAGAGGCCCTGACTGAAGATACTGGATATGGTCTCAATATCGCTCACCGCCCGCGTCACCAGCCGTCCTACAGCCGATTTGTCGTAATACTTCATTTTAAACTGAAGCATATGCCGAAAGAGATTCACCCGCAGGTCTCGCACTACTTCCTGACCTAGCCAATTGGCAAAATAGATAAAGCAAAATTGAAAGACCACCTCCAGAAGTAAAACACCTCCCATAAGGGAAATATAGAAGACCAATTCGCTACTATCTGCCGGCACGATCGCCTTGTCAATAGTGATTTGAAGCAGGTAAGGTCGCAAAACAGAAAAGAAGGACAGCAAAACAGCCGCTACCCCTACAAAGTAAAAAGTTCCCTTGTAAGGATTAGTATATTTAAGCAGGCGCTTGAACAGCTTAAAATCGAATGCGTTTCCTGTATTTGATGCCATCTACTCTTGTAAGTTTGGATATTGTATGTTAGTGAGATAAAGTCCGTGTGCTGGTACCGAAGACCCCGCCTTGCTTCGATTCTCACTTTCTATCACCTCCCGTATATATTCTACCGGCTGTTTCTTTTCCCCTATTTCCAGCAGGGTGCCTACAACAGCTCTTACCATATTCCGCAGAAACCTGTCGGCAGTGATATAGAAAATTAACCGGTCATCCTCCTTTTTCCAAAGAGCCTCTGTAACTGTACAATTATAGGTTTTTACATCGGTCCGGGATTTGGAAAAACATTTAAAATTTCTATAATTTTTCAGCGCTCCCGCAGCCTCATTCATAGCAGCCACATCAAGCACTTTCTTCACATAAAAAGCATTCTCATAGAGAAAAGGATCTTTCTTCTGAATAATGTGATACTCATAACTTCGGCTCAAAGCATCAAAGCGGGCGTGGGCATCTTGTTTTACCGGGAAAACTCGTTCTACCGCTATATCCTTCGGAAGAATGGAATTCAATTTATAAACCAGGCTTCCTGCATCGAATTCCTGTTCAGTATCAAAATGAGCGAACATCTGCCTTGCATGAACTCCCGCATCGGTCCTTCCAGCCGCGGTGATTTCGATTTTCTCCTGAAAGAGCGTAAACAATGACTTCTCCACACATTGCTGCACCGTTATTGCAGCAGGCTGATTTTGCCATCCGTGGTAAGCTTTTCCGAAGTAAGCGAGTTCAGCGAAATACCTCAATCTATGCGATTCTTTTTATATTTGCGAACTGCAAAGATAAGGCAATTATCGCAAGGGAACAGCTTTGGCGGCTTTGCTTTGTCGATCATTCAATAATGAAATCCGATAGCTTTTGAAAAAAATACTCCTGCTTAGCGACACTCATGGATATATAGATGAACGCATCCTGCATTATGCCGGCGAGGCCGATGAAATATGGCATGCCGGGGACATAGGCACGACGGCGGTATCTGATGATTTAAAAGAACTGAAACCCTTAAAGGCTGTCTACGGAAATATCGACGGAACCGAAATCAGGAAAGAATTTCCGCTTCACCAGCGTTTTATGTGCGAAAAAGTAGATGTATGGATCACCCACATTGGAGGTTATCCAAAGAAATATTCGCCGGCGATAAGGGAAGAGATCCGGAAAAATCCGCCGAAATTGTTCATTTCAGGGCACTCTCATATTCTGAAGGTGATGAACGATTCACAGCTGGACCTGCTGCATATGAATCCCGGGGCCGCAGGCAAACAAGGTTTTCATAAGAAAAGAACCATGCTTCGCTTCAAGATAGACGGTGAAAAGATATACGACCTGGAGGTGATCGAATTGGGCTAAGATCCCTTCCGCAGAAAACCAAAAAAACCCGAAGCTTTCACTTCGGGTTTTTCACGCACTAATACTACTAAGATGATAGGCTTATCGCAATCGGTCAACTGATTTTACGAGATCTTCGTCCTTTTTGATGGCCTTGTTGGCCAGCACTAGAAAAACGATAGAAACAATCGGAAGAATCATCCCAATACCCTTCTCTGAGATATCCATCTCTCCGGGTAGTTTTAGCGACCAATAAACAAACACTCCTAGTAAAAAAAAGTTCAATATTATATTGAGACGCCCCAGCACAAACTGAAGCTTTCTGTTCTTGAACATAAAGATACTCATCAGGGATAAAATAGCCGACCCGATGAACATCAAAAAGATCATTAAATTATCTTCTGCATACACTTCAGCACCCTGTGCATTTTCCCATAAGGGGAAAACAAAAATCAAGCCTGCACTAATGATTACTGCCAGTAATAAGTAAACGGTTTGTATTCGTTGTAGCATAGAAATAGCTGAAATTCGGCGACAAAAATAAAAGATTCTTTTCAGAAAACCGGTCAAAATTTTAAAATAAAGTCGTATAATTGCAAGAACATTTCGTAACCAGTTCAAAACAGGTTACTTAAGACTCCAAATTTTTCGATTCTTCCACGAGAAGTTTAAAAACCCAAACACAAAATTTTTTATTCATAGTTATTCATGTTTGAAATTTCAGAATTAAAAGCTAAAAAGCTGCCTGAATTACAGGAAATTGCGAAATCTCTAAATGTTCCTAAATTCAGAAGCCTTAAGAAGCTTGATCTGGTTTACCAGATTTTGGATTACCAGGCCGCCAACCCTAAGAAGGTGCAAGAGGTTTTGACCGATGAAACTGAGGAAAAGAAGCCTGAAAAGCCGGCACAAAAGAGCAAAGGCAGCAAAATAGGTAGCGACAAAAGACCACCAAGGTCAAAAAAATCAGAGTCCAAGCCAGAATCTTCTAAAGACTCTCAAAAAGAAGCAAAAGCCGAAACTTCCTCCCAACCTTCCCACAAGACCAAAGAGAACGAGAAGCCGGAACAAAAGAACACTTCTTCTAAAGAGAACAAAAGTACTTCCAGAGATGACAAAAGTACTTCCAGAGACGACAAGAGTACCTCCAGGCACAGCCAGAGCGGACGGGATAACAAGAAGGACTCCCGCTCCAACAAAAAAGACAATAACAACAACAGGGACAATAACAACAAGAATAACGGCAACAGGGACAGTCGCAACCGCTATCGCGAACCCGATTACGAATTTGATGCCATTATTGAAAGTGAAGGAGTGCTGGATATTATGCAGGACAACTACGGTTTCCTAAGATCTTCAGATTACAACTACCTCACTTCTCCCGACGATATTTACGTTTCTCAGTCTCAAATCAGGTTATTCGGCTTAAAGACCGGAGATACCGTGCTTGGACAGATTCGGCCACCAAAAGAAGGTGAAAAGTATTTCCCTTTGATCAAGATCAACAAGATCAATGGTCTGGATCCACAGGTTGTGCGTGACCGTGTTTCTTTTGAGCACCTTACTCCCCTGTTTCCGAAAGAGAAGTTCAATATTGCTGATAAACAAAGCAGTATCTCTACACGTATTATGGACATCTTCTCTCCTATCGGAAAAGGACAACGTGGTATGATCGTTTCCCAGCCAAAGACCGGGAAAACAATGTTGCTGAAGGATATTGCCAATGCGATTGCAGCAAACCATCCTGAAGTATACCAGATCGTATTATTGATCGATGAACGGCCTGAAGAGGTTACCGATATGCAGCGCAACGTACGCGGCGAAGTAGTTGCTTCTACTTTCGACAAGGAAGCGCACGAACACGTAAGAGTGGCCAATATCGTTCTCGAAAAAGCAAAAAGACTTGTAGAATGTGGACATGATGTAGTGATCTTGCTCGATTCCATCACCCGTCTTGCAAGGGCCTATAACACTGTACAACCTGCCAGCGGTAAGGTTTTGAGTGGTGGTGTTGACGCCAACGCACTGCACAAACCAAAACGTTTCTTTGGTGCTGCCCGAAATATCGAAAACGGCGGATCGCTTTCGATCATCGCTACAGCACTTACCGAAACAGGATCCAAAATGGATGAGGTGATCTTTGAAGAATTCAAAGGAACAGGTAATATGGAACTTCAGTTAGACCGAAGAATTTCCAACCGAAGGGTATTCCCTGCGATCGATCTTATTTCTTCCAGCACCCGTCGCGACGACTTACTGCTTGATGAAAATACTATTCAGCGTATGTGGGTTCTTCGAAAATATCTTGCTGATATGAATCCTATTGAAGCCATGGAATTCATCAACGACAGGATCAAACAAACTCGCAATAATGAGGAATTCCTGATCTCGATGAACGGATAGGGAAATTTCTTTCAATTGAATATTAAGCCGGAATCGTTTGATTCCGGCTTTTCTTTTTTTTGTAATATAATCTACAGGAACAGCTGCTGTTCTAAAAATTATACCTCCCCGTCCTTCGGACACTCCTCCTGAAAGGAGGGGAACAAACAGGGTTTTTTCTCAAGATTTCCTAAAAATTCAGTCATAAAAAAACCTCTTCATTTCTGAAGAGGTTTTCTTTGAGCGGGAGACCGGGTTC
>JBAWAB010000354.1:0-3274 GCA_049589035.1 Salegentibacter sp. | reverse complement strand
GCTTCTGCGGGATCCATCGCATTTCTTGGCGCAAACAGATACTTCACAAGTTTATGTGCCAGTTCTTTATCATAAAAACCTCCGGGTGCTTCAGCAAAAGCTTCCGCAGCATCAGAAGTTAGGACATCTGCCCAGAGATAACCGTAATAACCGGCGGCATAGCCTTCCCCGGAAAAGATATGTCCAAACTGGGTAGAACGGTGACGCATCGGGATCTCTTCAGGCATGTTCAATTCTTCCAGTTGTTCTTTTTCGAATTGCTGAACATCGATATTTTCAGGATCTGTTGTGTGATATTTCATGTCCATTAAAGCTGAAGCCAGGAATTCTGTGGTCGCAAATCCCTGATTGAAAGTGGAGGTTTTTTTGATCTTTTTCACCAGTTCCTGCGGAATCACTTCACCGGTTTTGTAATGACGCAGGTATTTATTGATCACCTTGTCGGTACTTAACCATCTTTCGAGCAATTGCGACTGAAATTCAGTATAATCGCGCACGCCGCTTTGCAGGGTCGGGTATTTGACATCGGCAGAAAGAAAATGCAGCGCGTGGCCGAATTCGTGGAAGAAGGTTTCAGCATCGTCCCAGGAAACCAATACCGGCTCTCCCGGCGCAGGTTTGATGAAATTGGCGTTATTTGAAGCCAAAACAGGCTTGTCGCCGGTAAGTTCGGCCGAACTACGATAGGTCGTTGCCCAGGCTCCAGAACGTTTTCCCTGGCGAGCGTAAGGGTCAAGATACCAAAGACCTACGAGGGCGCCCGAAGTCTTGTCGGTAACTTTCCAAACCTTTACATCGGGATGATACACCGGTACGCTGCCATTTTCAACTGGAGTGAAATCAAAGTTGAAGAGTTCACCGGCAGTAAAGAATAAAGCCTGGGTGAGATTGCCCAATTCCAGGTACTGTTTTACCTCTTCGCTGTTCAGGTCGTATTTTTCCTGGCGCACTTTTTCCATGTAATAGCGGTAATCCCAGGGTTTGATTGTGATGTCTTTTCCCTCTTTTTCAGCCACATCCTGCATATCGGCTATTTCCTGATCAACTCTAGCGAGGGCAGCCGGCCATACGTCTTCCATGAGCTCCATGGCTTTTTCAGGAGTTTTGGCCATGCGGTTTTGAAGACGCCACTGTGCAAAATTGTCATAGCCCAGAAGCTCTACACGCTCGTCACGCAGCTTCAGTATGTTTTCGATCACTTTATTGTTGTCGTGTTCATCTCCGTTGTTTCCCCTGGAATAATAATTTCTCCACACTTTTTCCCGGAGCTCCCGGTTGTTACTATAGGTCAGGAACGGATCCATGGAAGAGCGGGTATTGGTTACCGCATATTCGCCTTCGTGCCCTCGTTGTGCAGCAGCAGTGGCGGCTGATTTCACATAGGATTCCGGCAGTCCGCTTAACTGATCTTTTTTCAGGTAAACCGCGTAGTTCTCTTCATCGGCCAATACGTTATTGGAGAACTGAGTATACAATTTTGATAGTTCCTGATCGATCTCCGCATAGCGCTGTTTGTCTTCCTTGCTGAGATTGGCGCCCTGCATGGCAAAATCTTCATAAATAAGTTTGATCACCCTTTGCTGCTCAGGTTCCAGCGGATTCTTCTGCGCATTGTCATACACCGTTTTAATGCGTTGGAAGAGGGCTTCGTTTTGGGTAATTTTAGCCTGATATTCTGCGATTTCGGGTGATAATTCCTTTTGAACTTCACGGAATTCGGGACTGGACATATTGCTGCTGTAAATTCCGTAGTAAGTGAAAGCGCGATCCAGTGCATCTCCAGCTTTTTCAAAAGGAATAATGGTATTCTCAAAGGTGGCCGGCTCGGGATTGGAAGCGATCTTGTCGATCTCGGACAGGTGCATTTGCATTCCTTTTTCTATGGCCGGCTTTACAAGGTCAACCTGCATTTCGTCAAAGGCCGGAACTCCGCTGAAGGGGCCTTGCCATTCGGCTAATAGAACATTGTTCATAGTATCTTTTTGTTTCGGATTTTGAGCGTTTCCGGACCAGGCCGTCACCGTGACCAGCGCCAGCACGCCAAGATTTCTGATAGTTTTTAGTTTCATTTGATGTTTTGATTTGTTTCAGGTTTGAAGATACGAACATTCTGTTAATTCCGGTGGGTGGCGGAAGGCTCAAAACCTTGGCGTACAGATTCATCTTATGCGATTTTTCCCTTATATTTGTTAGGCTTTCCTTAAGCAGGGAAGGGCAAAAACTAATTTTAACCAAAATTACCAGATATGAAAAACCTTAATAAGCTTATCCTTTTTGTAGCGGCCATCATGCTTTTTAGTTGTGGCGATAACAAGAAAAAAGAAGAAGAAAAAGACCAAGAACAGATCACTGTTGGGAACAACGAAAGTTCGACCAATACCAATAGTAGTACTTCCGATGAAAGCAATAAAAGCGTAGCCGATAAGACCGATATGGCCGACGACAAGGTGGTAGAGGTGCTTTTAACCGGAAATGACCAGATGCAGTACAACCTTGACGAGATCAAAGTGAAGGCCGGTCAAACAGTGAAACTCACACTTAAGCACGTGGGCCAGATGGACAAGAACGTGATGGGCCATAATTTTGTGCTGCTGAAACCCGGAACCGATGTCGCAAAATTTGCGCAAACTGCGGTAAGTGCAAAGGATAACGATTATATTCCGCAGGATTCCGACAAAGTGATCACTCATACAGAATTACTTGGTGGCGGTGAATCTACTACCATCGAATTTGAGGCTCCGGAAAAAGGAACCTACGATTTCATCTGCAGCTTCCCGGGACACTACGTACAAATGCACGGGAAATTCATCGTGGAATAGGTTAAGGTGACGAGTACTTAAAAACCTTCCTGGAACTTATTTCCTAACTAAAACAAGACCTCACAGATTTTTGAAAACTGTGAGGTCTTTTGTTTTATTGATATTCAATCATTTAATGAATAACATAATAACTTCTGATATCCTCTGCTTCGCAAAACCGAGGTATATCAATAACATCTAAAGAGTAGCGCCCGAAGTACAATATTAGCTATTTCGGGAGTGTCTTTTCTTGTCTATTTTCAGCTCTTTATCCAGGCCTTTGCCAGTTCTTTTTCTTCCAGTTTAAAGAATTTTATCTCGGCTTTGGTGAAGGGTTTCATGAGTTGGCTAAGCCAGTCTTCCCATTTTTCGGAACCCACCATAGCGATCTTCTCAAAATTGTCTTTGTGTTCAAAATCCAATTTTGCATCCTCCCACATAGCGCTCGGGGTCCAGCCGTGAAAATTCTTCATTTC
>JBAWAB010000353.1:0-3893 GCA_049589035.1 Salegentibacter sp. | reverse complement strand
AAGAAAGCTGCCGCGCAAAACAATGACAAAACCACAATTGGTGATGTTAATGCTGATCTTCAGGCTCTAAAAGATAAAATGGAAGGGAAGAAATAATCCCAATCATAATATCATAACTGAAACCTCCTTAGGCAACTAAGGAGGTTTTTTTATGCTCTCTCTTGAAGAAAATTTTCTGTAAATGTGCCGGTGCCGGGTTGCCGGGATTAACAAATCTTTAGGTCGGGAAATTTTTAAATAATATGTTTGGTGTCTTATCTTTAACAGTAAGCCCTGAAACTCTGATATTTTGAATAGTATAATTGATTTCTTATTGCACCTGGACAGTCACCTGTTCTCTATGATCCTGAATTACGGCGCATGGATCTATGCGATCCTTTTTTCTTTCATTTTTATTGAAACCGGATTTGTGGTTATGCCTTTTCTGCCGGGAGATTCACTCCTTTTCGCAGCGGGCACCTTTTGTGCCGGTGTTCAAAACGACGCGGGAAAAACCGCCGAGCTCAATCTATGGCTTATCCTTTTGATCATGACTGTTGCTGCAGTTGGAGGTGACAGCCTCAATTACTTCCTCGGAAAAAAAGTTGGGCTTAAAGTACTGGGATGGCATATTGGTGGGAAGCAATTGGTAAGCGAAAAACACATTGATAAAACCAGGGATTTCTATGATAAACATGGCTCCAAAACCATTATTATCGCTCGTTTTGTTCCCATTGTAAGGACCTTTGCTCCCTTTGTAGCCGGTATTGGCGATATGCACTACGGTAAATTCATTCGTTTTAATCTCTTAGGTGGAGCGGGATGGGTTCTTTTGCTTGTGATGGTGGGCTATTTCTTCGGAAATCTCCCATTCGTAAAGAACAATTTCGAAATTGTGATTCTTATCATCATCGCAATCTCCCTGCTTCCTATTCTTATAGAATATATACGAAACAAAAAGAAGTCGAAGAAAGAGAACTAAAAAAGGCCAATTAGGCCCATAAAAAAACCTCCGGTACTACCGAAGGTTTTAAATTCTTTCTTTCAGAAGATCTTTTCTTCTTAAGACTTTTCTGTATGTCTCACCTTCACTGCAATCAGGCCTTTTTGCCCCATTTCAGTCTCGAAGGTTACTTTGTCATTCTCATTGATTTCCTCTTCCACACCATTGATGTGTACAAACACACTTTCCTGGGTTTCATGATCTTTGATGAAGCCATAACCCTTGGAATGATTAAAGAAAGTAACCGTTCCTTTCCTGATAGGATCCATTGGTTCCGGTTCTTCTCTTTTGGTGGCACCCAGTTGAATATCTTCGGTTTTGATCTCAACTTTTTTGTCGGGATCTGGTGGAGTATCGGTCAATTGCCCAAATTCATCCACATACACCAGAGAATCTTCCAGAGTGCGTCCTTTTTCTGAATTGGCTTTACGCTCTTTGCGACGCAGTTCTTTCTGCTGCTTTTTCTTCAGTTTTTTCTTTTCTTTTTCTTTTTTGTTAGAGGTTTCTTGTGATCTACCCATTTATTCTATTTAGTTTTTCTAATCTTGTCCTATAAATATACTGCAATTATCCCGCCGGAGCTAGCTGCGAATAATAAAATTTTTTCAATGCTCCGAAATTTTAAAATCTTCTCCTTGTTTTTCTTCGGGCCGGGGCGGCTTTTGCTGCCACTGCATTCGGGTCTATTGGAAAAGGATGTCCGTCAATTACGGGAATTCTTTGGGAGGTTAGTTTTTCGATACTTTTTAGATCGCTTCTTTCTTCGGCATCACAAAAAGCGATGGCCACTCCTTCATTCCCTGCGCGCCCGGTTCTTCCAATGCGGTGTACATAAGTTTCCGGAACGTTTGGCAGGTCGTAATTGAAGACATGAGAAAGTTCGTCAATATCGATTCCCCTCGCCGCAATATCGGTAGCCACTAGTACTTTCAAATTACCCTTTTTGAAATCCTTCAGCGCATTCTGGCGCGCATTCTGACTTTTATTACCGTGAATAGCTCCAGATTTTATCTTAGAGCGGTTCAAAAACTTTACAATCTTATCAGCCCCGTGTTTGGTGCGTGAAAACACCAAAGCGGTGGGGATATTTTGCTCTTCCAGCAAGTGTAGTAATAACTTTTTCTTGTCTGGTTTATTGGTGAAATATACGCTCTGTTCGATCTTTTCAACGGTTGTAGATTCCGGCGTGATTTCTACTTTGGCAGGATCCTTCAACAGCATCTTTGCCAGTTTCTGAATTTCGGGCGGCATAGTAGCCGAAAAGAAAAGGGTTTGCCTTTTCTGCGGAAGGCTTGCAATCACCTTTTTCACGTCATTCAGGAAGCCCATGTCAAGCATGCGGTCGGCTTCATCGAGAATAAAAATCTCCAGGCTTTTCAGATTAATGTATCCCTGGCTCATCAAATCCAGCAGTCTTCCCGGCGTGGCTACCAGAATATCTACTCCCTTTTTTAGTTGTTTTACCTGGTTCACCTGGGAAACTCCGCCAAAGATTACGGCCTGGTTTATTCGGGTATATTTTCCGTAGGCGTTAAGACTCTCTTCAATCTGTATTGCCAGTTCCCGGGTTGGGGTAAGAATAAGTGATTTGATTCCTCTTTGAGAATTCTTCTGTTGAGACAGGAGCTGTAGAGTAGGAATTCCGAAGGCAGCTGTTTTTCCTGTTCCGGTTTGGGCTACGCCAAGTAAATCTTTTCCTTTTAATGCCAGCGGAATTGCTTGTTGCTGGATGGGAGTGGGAGAGTGGTATTCTTGTTCTTTAAGTGATTTTAATATAGGTTCAATTAAGTTTAATTCTTTAAATGTCATTAAGATAATTATATGTGAGGCTGGAAAGACGTTGCATTTTCTGAATCAGCTTTTTGTCTTTTCTCTAAACCGGCTTGCAACCTGCCGTGTTTTGCGCATAAAGAAGGCTGCAAATATACACAATTAAAACTGATTGCTGAAAAACAAAAAGCCGAAGCATTTTTCTGCTCCGGCTTAGTGGAATTGTTGCTATGTAGTCGCTACAAGCGGAATTTTTTCTTGTACCTCAGAATGGCCTTTTCCAGCTCTGGTTTGTGTTCGATCATGGGTATGTGCCCACCTTGCTCTCTTACCAGCATCATATGCGGAAAATTGATCCCTTTGTAATGTTCTGGTCCAACCATATAGTCTTCCGTGCCAATATAATAAAGAACCGGTACCTGAATGTTTTTGGTGTCTGGTTTGAAGTTTTTCCAGTAATCTTCAATCGAAAAAGCAGCATTTCCGAAGTCATAGTTAAAATTGTCGAATTTCTCATAGGTGGCATCCAGTGCTTCCTCATTCGATTCATTGCTGAAGCCCATTTTCCAGAAAAGTCCTTTCTCCCGAAGTTTATCGCCGAGATAGCCCATACGTTCCATAACAGAAAGGGAATCTTTATCGCAGCCCGGATAATCTTCACCTAAAAATTCTGAAGCTCTTGGAGACCAGCTGTCACAAAAGCTCTGTTTTATATTCAGGGTACAATCAATCATCATCATTCCCAGGTGCGATTGAGGGTATCGTTCTACATAACCCATCTGCAGCAGGCCTGCAAAAGAATGCCCGATGGTGAGCCATTTTTCAAAACCTAAAGTTTTTCTCACCTCCTCGTAATCTTTCGCCATGCGGTCCAGGGAATAATTCCCGTCTTCGGGGCTGGTGGAACGGCCTACCCCGCGTTGATCAAGATAGATCATGGTGAAGTGCTGTTCCATAAAATCCCCAAAAAATTTCTCGAACCAGTAACTGCCGGAATTCGGTCCACCATGAATATAAAGGCAAGGTGTGCCTTTTCCTGCAACTTTGACATAGAGCTCCACGCCATCGGAGGTAGTAATGGTTTTTTCCTGTGCCTGGCTGTAGAAACCCAGGCTTATAAAAAGGATGAGAAGAAGAGTTT
>JBAWAB010000352.1:0-6640 GCA_049589035.1 Salegentibacter sp. | reverse complement strand
CTGGATGAAATGTACGAATAGACTTCTATGCTGAAAGCTTTACTCTATATATTCGGATTTCTGCTGCTGGGGGAACTCATCAGGTATGTGTTTGATATTCCTGTGGCAGGAAATATCATTGGGATGTTTCTCATTTTTGTCGCACTTCGCTTAAAAGGGATCGACCTGAAAGACGTAAAACCGGCTTCTGACAAGCTTATAAAATACCTTGTGCTGTTTTTTATTCCCTTTGGAGTGGGATTAATGTCTTATTATGAGATAATTGCCGGCTGGTGGCTGCCAATCCTTATCGCGGTAGTAATTAGCAGTATTATCACGCTTTATGTAACGGCCATTATTGTCGAAAAATTTGGGAAATGATGAGAGAATTCTTTCAACTGCCAATTTTCGGTGTTTTTATCACCTTACTGGCTTTTTTTGCAGGCCTGAAGATCAAAAAGAAATGGAATTTCGTGCTGCTGAATCCGGTGTTGCTGGCGATCGGTTTTATTATCATTTTCCTGCTGCTCTTCCACATCAGTTTTGAGGATTATAATCGCGGCGGAAGGTATATCAGCTTTTTTCTCGGCCCCTCGGTAGTGGCTTTGGGTGTTTTCTTCTACGAGAAGTATGAAGAAGTGAAACAAAATCTGAAGGTTTTCCTGCTGGCAGTATTCGCAGGTGGCCTCAGTGGTTTGCTGAGTGTGGTCCTGTTACTTTTTTTCCTGAAGGCGCCTGATTTTTTGATCAGGTCTTTGGCCGCCAAATCGGTGACAACTCCAATCGCTATCGAAATCACGAAAATAGCCGGCGGGATCCCCGAGATCACTGCAGGCATTGTAATTGCCGCGGGTATCTTCGGCAACGCTTTTGGGCCTTTCATTCTAAAGTTGTTGGGAATAAAAAGCAAAATAGCCATAGGAAGCGCTCTCGGCACAGCGGCACACGGCATTGGCACTGCCCGTGCCTTTGAAGAGGGAAAGCTGCCGGGAGTTTACAGCGGTCTCGCCATGTGCCTTAACGGTATCATTACTGCCCTGCTGGCTCCCTACCTGTTGTCGCTCTTCGTTGGCTGAGGTGTGTTTTTCTGCTTCAACGGATGCAGACTTGTCAGCTTAGCCAAGTTCTTTCTTGTACATTTTCCGTTGTGCTTTCGTTATTTATCCTTGATCTCTTCTTCTAAAAGTTTTAGTATTTCATAATTTTTTGCCTGCACTTCAATCAGTGCCGGAATCAACTTATTTCTTATAATGTTAATTCTATTTACTGTATTGTTTTGATGTTGTGGATCTCTGGCCCAACCAAGAAAATCTGATTTATGTGGCTCAGCTATTTTTAACAAGGATGTATCAAGCCTTAGAATAGATGTGTATTGCTCTCCTAAAGCACGGTGCTTATTTATCACAATATCTCTATTTACATCTTCAAATTCTTTGTAATAGGCAAATGAACTTGGATAAGTGGAAAGTTTCTTTTTTAGAAGTTCATTCTGAATTATCCCAAGTATATCGGAATTGATAACCGCTTGCAATGTACCGTCGATTAAATTTAATGTTCCATAATCGGAGACATCAAATTTATAGATCGAATCTGTTAAAGCGGGCACATTAGGGCCAAGATGCTTTAAGTAAAGATGAAGTTCATGCAAGTGATATTGGTGTAGAGCTAAGGTTCTATCGATGATTTTTTGATTAGCCAAAAAATCCTCGTTTAAGTTTCTAAGTACAATTTGTTCTTTGTTCCTATCCTTTCGTCTTTCGTTATAGTTGTTTATTTGCAAGGCAATTAAAATCCCAATAACCAGCAATATAATTTCTCCAATAGCATAAATCAGGTATTTACTGAAATTGTTCCCAATCAGTAGCTTTTTTCGGAACTTTCTGAAGAAATTAATCATTAGAGATTATTTTACTAAATATATGACTTTTAATTGATTACGATCATTAAATAATGAAGCACAACACATGATAAGAATCATTTAACTGCTGGCTTTTTTCGGCTAATTTTAAAGGTCAGAATCCATGGTTATGAAAAATATTCTGCTGCCTACCGATTTTACCGATTGTTCCCTGAACGCGATCAAGTATGCCTTTGATCTCTTCAGGGGGCAGGCCTGTAATTTTTACCTGCTCAGCATCCACAAGGCCTGGGACTACGCCACGGAAGACCTGATGGCAGCTTCTGCCGAAGAATCGGTGTATGACAGCGTCCTCAAAGATAACCGGCAGAAGCTGGACGAGCTGATTGATGAACTGAAGAAGGGTATTGGCGATCAGGCTTATGTGCTAAAACCCGTGACCGGTTATGATGTCTTCACCGATGCCATCAACCAGGCGGTGGAGCTCAATGAGATCGACCTGATCGTGATGGGAACCGATGGCGCCACTGGACCCAAAGAGATTATCTTCGGAAGCCACAGCATCAGGGTGATCAGAAAAGTAAACTGTCCGTTGTTGGTGATTCCGCTTAATTCTTCTTTTTTGAAGCTGGAAAAGGTGCTTTTGGCCCTTTCTGCTGAAAAAATATTTCAAAGCACTGCTGCTGATGCTCTGCTCGATCTTGGCGGAAGCCGCCATCCTTCAGTGGAAGTCATAAGGATGCTTTCCGAAGAAAAAATGGAATCCGAAACCGGGGAAGAGAACGAAATCCGCACGGCTTTTAGAGATTGCAAGGTTGATATTCATCCTATTTCAGGCGTTCCTTTTACTGAAGCTGTGAATTCTTCGGTGCAGGTAATGAATGTTGACCTGCTGCTGTTGCCCGTAAAACGGGAGGAATTCCTTGAAAGACTGATGTTTGGTTCCGAGGTTTCTCGGATTATTTACACCACAAAAGTGCCGATTTTGATCGTTCATGAGGTGGAATAATAAAATTTTGTTAAATTGTTATTTATTAGGCTGATAGAGAAAGGGTTTCTTCTTTTAACAGCTAAGCGGAAAAAGAACACATCTCCTAATCACAAAATATGGGAGCCGATATACCTTTAGCAGATACTCTCCTCCTTGCCATTGGCCTTTTATGGCCAATTTCGGCGCTGCTGTTGGTTCTTGCCGGGATCTTCTATTTTCTGAAAAAGGACTGGTGGCCGGGGTTGGCCATTTTGGGTGCTCTTCTTTCTCAACTTCTGATCATCCTTCACTGGGAGGATTCGAAATTCGGAACTTTTTTCAATGTGCTGGTGCTGGTGGTGAGCATTCCGGCCTACCGCAAATTCAGCTTTCGGCGAAAAGCCCGTCGGGAAGCAGCTGCCCTGCTTTCTAAAATCGAGCAGGCTTCAGAAGAAGTAATTTCCGAAGAAAAACTGCAGACCCTGCCAGAAATAGTTCAGAAATGGCTGAAGTTTAGTGAAGTTACCGGTAAAAAGGAAGTGAATGCCTTAGCCCTGCGACAACGTGGAATGATGAGGACAAAACCTTCGGGAAACTGGATGCCTTTTAGCGCTGTTCAGTATTTTGATGTGAAGGAGCCGGCTTTTCTTTGGCTTGCCGAGGTGAGCATCATGCCTTTGATTTACCTTTTGGGTAAAGACAGGCTGGAAAATGCCGAAGGCGAGATGTACATCAATCTATTGACGCTGATCAACCTCGTGAAAGAGAAAAAAAGCGAAAAGATAAACAGCGGCGCCATGCTGAGGTTTCTGGCTGAGATGAGCTGGTTCCCTTCAGCCGCTTTGAACCCATACCTTAGCTGGGAAGCAATAGGCTCTGCCTCTGCACGTGCTCACCTGCGGCATAATGGCCGCGAAGTTTCCGGAGTCTTCAACTTTCATGAAAGCGGCGAACTGAAATCTTTTGAGGCTTTACGATTTTATGGTGCGGGAAAAGATGCCAAAGAAGAAAAATGGCAGATAGAAATACTCGATTTCAAACATTTCTCCGGCCGGCGCATTCCTTACCGCTGCAAGGTGACCTGGAAACTGCCTTCGGGAGATTTTAACTGGCTGAACCTTGAGATCACCGACCTTGAATATAACCCGCAGGATGCTTTTGAGGAGATCAAGCAAAGAGAACAATATCCGGCTTTTTGATCAGATTTGCGCAAGATTCCTTGGTTTTTGCCTGAATTTGAAGAAAAGCAGGATGAGCCCGGAAATGCCCGCTACTATAAGCCCGATATCTTCTTTGATTCCGAGGCTGATGGCTGCCGAAAAACCAATAAGTGACCAGAGAAAAGGAATGAAAGCCACAAATTTTGGGAAAGCTTTTCCTGCAAAAAGAAGTATTCCGAAGGTGAAGATCACGGTAGGACATGGCAGCCCAAAAGTAGGACTTTGCGGATAGGAATGGCCGAAATGTGCGGAAAGCCTGGGATAGATGAGGAACGCGTATAATAGAAATAGAATTCCTGCAATTCCGCTGAGGCTCAGGTTAAATTTGTAGACAAGCCTGTCGCTCCTAAAGATACTGAACCAGAGAAATATAAGTCCCTGTAATACAAATAAGATCCCGAACAGGTAAGCGGCCGGATTCACAGGAGCAAAATGCCACCAATGGTAGGCGACGCCCATCCACAGCCACATGAAAGCGAGGATTCCGTTGATATAGCTGGCGGAATTTTTCAGTTGGAAGACGGTTAAAATGAAAGCCGCAATTCCGAGGAAATAAAGCAGGATCTGCATGGGCCACACGTCCAGATTATATTTTCCGAAAACCTCCAGAAACTGCTCTGAAGAAAATGGTAACTCTCCCATGATCAAAATATTATCCTTAAAATTAGCTTAGAAAAGGCAGATCTAAAATGACAAAAATCAGGCAGAAAAAATACCGGCCGAAGGAGCAACTGGAATTGCACGGGGCTGTTTCTTTCGTTTAAGATTACTTGAAAACCAGCCCTGTGGGAATGATATTTATCATATTTAAAGAGCTTCGGGAGGGCTATATTTGATAGAGTGTCAAAAAAGGAACTGGTATGGAAGTCTCTCTTTTTTTAGCGAAGTTCTGGGGGTGGTATCTCCTCATTTTTTTCTTCATTTTGAGCCTTAACCCGGTACGTATCAGGCAGATCTTCGAAGATCTGAAAGACCAGAAATTCCTTATTCTCATAGCTTTTCTAGCCATTATCATTGGCCTTCTAAACATTCTTTTTCACAATGTATGGGAGGCCGACTGGCGGTTTCTGATCACTGCCCTTGGCTGGCTCGCCCTGTTCCTGGGGCTGGCTCTCTTCATCTTTCCTGAACGCACGACCAGGAAACTTGAAATTATCGATATCAAACTGGTACAGGTGCTTTATGCCCTGCTTTTGCTCCTCGGAATTTTTCTTCTGAATATGGGTTACCAGCTGGTAGTTTATTGACCTTAAAATTGAATAATCATGGAGGTGTTTGTCAAAAAATTCAGCGAAATCACTATTGAAGATGTCCCGTTGGTGGGAGGAAAAAATGCTTCCCTGGGAGAGATGTTCAACGAACTGGCTTCTGAAGGGGTGCAGGTTCCAAACGGCTTTGCCACTACCAGCAATGCTTTCAGGACATTCCTGAAGGAAAATCAGCTGGACACAAAGCTGAAAGACCTGATGTCTCAACTGGACCGCGACAATTTCGAAAACCTCAGTGATCTTGGATCTCAAGCACGAAAGGCCATTGAAGGTGGGGAGTTTTCTTCGGAATTTTCCGAAGCTATTCTTAAAGCCTATGCAGAACTTAGCAAAACAGGCTCTCCTGAAGTAGCAGTGCGCAGCAGTGCCACGGCCGAAGATCTGCCGAGCGCGAGCTTTGCCGGGCAGCACGAGAGCTTTTTAAATGTGAAAGGAGATGAAGACGTCCTGAAGGCAATGAAAGATTGTTTTGCTTCTCTGTACACCGATCGGGCTATAAAATATCGGGAAGATCAGGGTTTTAAACACGAGGAGGTGGCTTTATCGGTGGGGGTGCAAAAGATGGTGCGTTCGGATAAAGGCAGCTCGGGAATTGGATTTACCATTGAGCCTGAATCAGGTTTTGCAGATATTGTTCACCTTTCCGGCGTATGGGGCCTCGGGGAAAATATCGTGCAGGGTTCTATCAATCCTGATGAATTCTATGTCTTTAAACCAAGCCTTCAGAAAGGAAAAAATGCCATCGTGCAGAAAAAACTTGGGCACAAGGAGAAAATGATGGTCTATGCCGCCTCCAACGGCCATTCTTCCACCGTAAATATCGATACTGAAATTGCTAAACAGGACAGCTATGTGCTTACCGATAAGGAGGTCCTTCAACTGGCAGGCTGGGCCGTTAAGATAGAGCAACATTATGATAAAGCCATGGATATTGAATGGGCCAAAGACGGGCTCTCCAATGAACTGTTTATTATTCAGGCACGGCCCGAAACTGTACATCACACTCACAAAAGAAAATTTCACCTGGAGTATAAGATTACTGAAAAAGGACAGGTGTTGGCCACAGGAAACGCTATTGGAGACCAACTCGCCGTGGGAACCGCCCGTTTGCTGGATAGCCCAAGGGAGGGCGATAAGCTAAAAAAAGGAGAAATTCTCGTAACCGATACCACAAGTCCCGACTGGGATCCTTTGCTGAAAAAATCGGGTGGCGTTGTTACCAACCGCGGAGGGCGCACCAGCCATGCGGCCATCGTAGCTCGCGAGCTTGGAGTTCCTGCCGTGGTAGGAACCAACTTTGCGACAGAAAATATTTCAGATGGCGAAACCATCACCGTTAGCTGTG
>JBAWAB010000351.1:0-2266 GCA_049589035.1 Salegentibacter sp. | reverse complement strand
AACTTTGCGATTATGCGTCACCCAAAGGCGTAAATGTGCTGGTTGAAAATCACGGCTACCTCTCTTCTAATGCAGAACTCCTGGCACAAGTAATGGAAGCAGTCAACCGGCCTAATGTGGGAACACTACCAGACTTCGGGAATTTCTGTCTTAAGCGCGAAGGTGGCGCCCGCTGGGATGCTAAGTGTATCGAAGAATATCCGCGGTATAAAGGAGTAAAGCAAATGATGCCGTATGCTAAGGGAGTAAGCGCAAAATCATACAATTTTAATGACCAGGGAGAGGAAACTACCATCGACTTTGGGAAAATGCTCCAGATAGTCAAAGATGCAGGTTATGACAGCTATATAGGTGTAGAATATGAAGGCGAAGAAATGCCGCCAAAAGAAGGAATTATGGCTACTAAAGAACTGCTTATCGAAAAAGCAAAGCAAGTTACAGCGCAATAAAATTTCTATTACCAACTAACCAACCAGAAATTCCTATAATGAGAAACCTTGTTCGTTTTCAGCTGTCTGCCATGATGTTTTTAGAATTTTTCATCTGGGGCGGCTGGTTTGTTACCCTCGGCACCTTCTTGGCTCAAAATCTCGATGCCAGCTCTACACAAATAGCCTCGGCCTTTTCCACCCAAAGCTGGGGAGCCATTATCGCTCCTTTTATTATCGGTCTTATTGCCGACCGGTATTTTAATGCGGAAAAGATCCTGGCGATCCTTCACCTCATCGGCGCCTTTTTGATGTACCAGATGGCCTTTGCTAATGATTTTGCGACTTTTTATCCGTATGTCCTTGGCTATATGATCGCGTATATGCCCACGCTTGCCTTGGTGAATTCTGTCTCTTTCGCACAGATGAAAGATCCGGCCAAAGAGTTTTCGTTTATCCGCGTCTTCGGAACCATTGGCTGGATAGTTTCCGGCCTCGCCATCAGCCTTATTTTTAGCTGGGATTCGCAGGAAGCCATCCGCGAAGGAATGCTGAAGAATACGTTCCTGATGACGGCAGCAGCTTCTGCTCTACTCGGAATTTTCAGTTTCTTCCTCCCTTCTACCCCACCAAAGGCTAAAACGGGAGAAGAAGTCTCTCTTTCAGAAAAGCTCGGCCTTGACGCGCTTGGCCTGCTGAAAGGCAAAAACTTCCTGATCTTCTTTCTTTCTTCAGTTTTAATAAGTATTCCACTGGCATTTTACTACCAAAATCTGAGTCCGTTCCTCACCGAGATCGGCGTGGAGAATTCGACCGCAAAAGCGGCTATCGGACAGGGTTCCGAAGTATTATTCATGCTACTCATCCCGGTTTTTCTGAAGAGATTCGGAATAAAATTCACCCTGCTCATGGGCATGATCGCCTGGGGAGTGCGGTATTTGCTCTTTGCCTACGGAAATGCGGGCGAGCTTAGCTTTATGCTCCTCATCGGGATCGCCCTGCATGGGGTTTGCTACGATTTCTTCTTTGTTTCAGGACAAATTTACACCGATTCAAAAGCAGGAGAACGGTTTAAAAGCGCCGCCCAGGGCCTTATCACCCTGGCGACCTACGGCGTGGGAATGCTGGTAGGATTTTACGTGGCGGGAATCATCACCGATGCAAATGTCATTGGCGAAAATGTACATGAATGGAGAGCAATCTGGACTTTCCCTGCCATCTTTGCTTTGGTGATCATGCTGCTCTTTGCTATCTTTTTCAGAAATGAAAAGATCGAAAAGAAGGACATTGAAATTTGACCAATCTCAAAACACTGATTTATGAGTAAGAAAATAAAGTACGGAATTCTCGGTGGCGGCGGCGATTCTCTCATCGGAATCCTTCACAGGGTGGCTGCTGGCATGTACGACAGCTATGAGCTGGTTGGCGGCGTCTTTAATGTAGACCATGAAGAGAGTCTCAATTTCGCCAAAAAGATAGGAATTGGTACAGAGCGCATCTATAATGATCTCGATCATTTGATCTCTGCGGAATCAGCCTTAGCTGAAGAAGAACGAATGCAAGTGATATCGGTTCTTACTCCCAATTTTCTGCATTTCCCGATGACAAAGAAACTGATGGAGAACGGCTTCAACGTGATCTGCGAAAAACCGATGACCACCACTTACGACGAAGCCAAAACTCTGGCCGAAATTCAGCAAAAAACACACAGCATTTTTGCCGTGACCTACACCTACACCGGCTATCCCATGGTGCGGCAAATGAAAGAGATGATCTCGCGCGGCGACCTCGGAAAAATCCAGAAGGTAGACGTGCAATATTACCAGGGATGGATCAAT
>JBAWAB010000350.1:0-3028 GCA_049589035.1 Salegentibacter sp. | reverse complement strand
AAGGAAAATCCGAACAAACTGAGCATTGAAAGAAATCAGTTTTTGAGTTCCGTTCGTCGGGTATCGATCTTCTCGAATAAGACCACGCACCAGGTAAGACTAAAAATTGCCGGGGCCGAACTGAATATTTCAGCTGAAGATGTTGATTACAGCAACAAGGCAGAAGAACGTTTAACCTGTTCCTATCAGGGGGACGATATGCAGATTGGTTTCAACTCGAGGTTCCTTACCGAAATGCTGAACAACCTGACTTCAGATGAAGTTCAGCTCGAGATGAGCCTGCCAAACCGCGCCGGAATCCTTACTCCTATCGACGGACTTGATCCGGGAGAAAAGATCACCATGCTGGTAATGCCGGTAATGCTGAACAGCTAGTTTTAGATCGCTGCGCTGTTAGATTTTGGATATTAGACTGCCACCTCCGGTGGCGGTCAGAAAAAACCTCTGGGAAATCAATTTTCAGAGGTTTGTTATTTTCTATCCCTTCCCCCTCCCTCGGAGGGGTGGCCGAAGGCCGGGGAAGAATTATTTAATGATCTCCAGTGTCAGCGGATAATTAGGCATTTGACCATTGCTCACCTTGATGGCGTTTATGATGGGAAATACTACAGAAATGACTCCCACGGCTATCAGCACAAAAAGGCCCAGGCCAAACAGCAGCATCAGCGGCACCGAGACCAGGCTGTAAATAAAAATGCTGATCTGAAAGTTCAGGATCATTTTGCCGTGCGCATCCATTCCCGCCACGCGATCTTTTTGCGTAAGCCATACTACAAGCGGCACAATAAAGCCCCCGACTCCGGTGACCAGTTCCAGCAATTGGCTTAAATGGGTTAATACAAGCAGTTGATTATCTTCTCTCATTTTTCTGGTATTCAGTAATTAGTATTAGGATTTATCAAACCAGCTTCCCTACTCCGAAGCTTTAACCAGGGAGTAGTTGGTTTTGCATAGTACTAATAAGACGAATAGAAATGGAATTTGTTACAGAAAAATTACGAGTTATGGGTTACCGATTATGGTTCCTGGTTTCTCATATAAAACATCCCTCAGCAGCTTAGGAATTGTTTATTGTTATTTGTAAACTTACCTTTGCCGCATGAAGCTGAACGATACCATAGTTGCACTGGCCACGCCTTCGGGTGCCGGTGCCATAGCCATCATCAGGGTTTCGGGACCTGAGGCCATTTCTATTGTCTCCCCCATTTTCCGGGCGAAGAGTAAAAAAAGTCTCAGCGACCAACCCACTCACACCCTCCACCTGGGGAATATTATGGACGGGGAGCGAACTCTTGATGAAGTACTGGTATCAATTTTCAGAGCTCCAAAATCTTATACCGGCGAAGAAACTATCGAGATCTCCTGCCACGGAAGCCCCTATATTCAGCAGGAAATTATCCAGGTGCTCATTCGTAAAGGCTGTCGTTCGGCCGAAGCCGGAGAATTTACCTTACGTGCTTTTCTCAACGGAAAAATGGATTTGAGCCAGGCCGAAGCTGTAGCCGATCTTATTTCTTCGGAAAACCAGGCCTCCCACCAAATGGCCATGCAGCAGATGCGCGGCGGCTTCTCTAACGAGATCCAGAAGCTGAGGCAGGAATTGCTGAATTTCGCTTCTCTTATAGAATTGGAACTCGACTTTTCTGAAGAGGACGTAGAATTCGCCAATCGCGATGAATTCAAAGGCCTCATCTTCCGTATTCAGAAAGTACTGAAGCGGTTAGTCGATTCCTTTGCGACCGGAAATGTCCTTAAGAACGGAATTCCCGTAGCGATCGTGGGCGAACCCAATGTGGGGAAATCTACGCTTTTAAATGCTCTTCTCAATGAAGAGAGAGCCATAGTCTCAGAGATTGCCGGCACCACCCGCGACACCATAGAAGATGAAATGGCCATAGGCGGTGTGGGCTTTCGCTTTATAGATACCGCGGGCATCCGGGAGACCAAAGATGTGGTAGAAAGCATCGGGATCAAAAGAACCTTTGAGAAGATAAGCCAGGCGCAGGTCGTGGTGTTCTTATTGGATGCCCCCTCTGTACTGCGGACATCTACCCCTAAGGGAGGAGAATTATCGGAAATTCTACGGGAGATCGAAAAAATAAAAAACCAATTCCCGCAGAAACCGCTGATCATCGTCGCGAATAAGACAGATCAGCTTTCTGAAGAGGAAATCGAAGATCTGAACTACCATCTTGGACATATCTCACATACCAGTCTTCAGTTACTTTCTGCTAAGACAGGAAGAGGAGTTGAGGAACTCAAAGATAAACTCCTGAATTTTGTCAACACCGGCGAATTGCGAAACAACAACACCATCGTAACCAACAGCAGGCATTATAACGCGCTTTTAAAAGCCCTTGAAGAGATCAACAAGGTCGAGGAAGGATTGAACATGGGCTTATCGGGAGATCTTCTGGCCATCGATATTCGCCAGGCCCTGCACTACTTCGGAGAGATCACCGGCGAGATCACCAATGATGATCTGCTGGGGAACATCTTTGCGAATTTTTGTATTGGGAAATAAACAGGAAATATTTTTTGATATCAATTGCTTTCAATTGCCTATATAACCTAGTAATATCCCGTTATTACTGACCCTTACCCATATTTCTATTTTTCTCTTTTTTGCCGGATTTTCACAACTATTTACACCTCGTTTACACCTCATCGAAAAAATAGACTTTTGAGGTGTAAAAATTTACACCTCGTGGTCCCGAATTAGATAATCTCGCCAAAATAATTCGTTTTAGGAATATTCTCAAATACTCTATATACTTCAAAATATAATTATAAAACCTTAAAAATCAGTAATATAAGTTTTAATGTTCCTGTTTTCTGGTGGCTAAATAAGTGCAATTTTTGGCGAGATTATGTCCCTTATTTCCCTTTAATTACCCTTATTTCCTCTTAATTACCCTTATTTACCCTAATTTCTAATTATCTTTATTTCCTGAAACCTAAATACAAGAAGATGAGCACTAACATTCGAGTACAATCCACCTGCGACTACTGTGGTAAAGAGTTCATA
>JBAWAB010000349.1:0-15240 GCA_049589035.1 Salegentibacter sp. | reverse complement strand
TGATAAAATCAGGTTCTGCTGCTGTGCTCAAAATTTTCTTTTTTCAGTTAGACTTCAAATATAATAAATGTAAATTCTACGTTCATCTTATTTTGAAAAAACTTCGGAAGATTAAAATATTCATTTTTGCTTTTCTTTCGAAAACACCCATTGGCTTGCTTTTACAAATTTTGAAATCCTTTTACACATTATCCCAAAGCCAAGTTAAATGCCCGCAGCTTTTTTTTCTTTTTGATGAATTGATTTAACTTAAAAGCAGGTGTTATGCCTTGTACAAGAGGATATAAGACCAGGAAATTTTTAATAATTCTGAAAATTTGAAATCTAAACCTAAATACTTCTTATGAGCAAAAATGAAAACCACATTCCCCCGGGATGGAGCTATAATCCCGCCTCGTGGGGAGAGCGAATTCCTATTGTTATCTTAGCTATTATCGGGGTAGGAATAGCCGGTTACCTGGCTTCCTACCAGTTGGATCTAGTAAATACTGTATGGGATCCTTTCTTTGGTCACGGCAGCGTAGAGATCCTGCACTCCAAAGTATCCAAGGTCCTTCCGGTCCCCGATGCGCTCTTGGGAGCTTTCGGATATCTCGTTGATGCCACTACCGGTTCTATCGGCGGAACCGATCGCTGGAGGACCATGCCCTGGATCGTCATACTCTTCGGAATGGCGGTAGGGCCGCTGGGCTTTATCAGTATTATGCTGGTGGTTTTTCAGCCGGTACTGTTTTCGGCCTGGTGTACCTTATGCCTGTGTTCCGCTGCAATTTCCATAATCATGATAGGACCGGCGATGGATGAAATGCTGGCGAGTTTACAATACATGCAGCGCGTAAAAAGATCAGATGCTTCCTCTTGGAAAGTTTTCTGGGGAGTAAAATCAGAAGTAGCAAAAGTACAATAGTTATGTGGGCAAGAATATTGAGTATTGTATTGGGTTTATGGTTGATGGTAGCCCCTTCAATCTTTGGCTATGGCCAGGCAGCGGCCAATAATGGTCATATTGTTGGACCGGTGATCGTAACTTTTTCGGTCATTGCTTTTTGGGAGGTCACAAGACCGGTTCGAAAGTGGAATTACATTTTAGCCGCCTGGCTGCTCCTGGCTCCCTGGATCTTAGGCTATGATCAAACCGCCGGCTACATCAGTGACATGGGAGTGGCCGTGTTAGTCATCATCTTCGCCTCGGTAAAGGGAAAGATCGAGCAGAAATTCGGCGGAGGCTGGTCTTCGCTATGGCAGGAGCATCCGGAACATATGCGTGAAAATCACCAAAATTGAACGCGGTTTTGGAAGAAAGGCTTCCGATGCTGAAATGACCTGCTTAATCATGTGAAAACAACCAACCAAACTTTCCGAAGATGAAAAACAAGAAAAATGGAGGTGTGACCTCCAGGGGAGTGACCCGACCACAAATGGATTCTGATCAGAATGATCATCAGGAGATGGATCGAATGAAAATGCTGCGGAAGCATCACAAAAAGACGCTTTGGGTTTATTGGATGATCGTTATGCTGGGGATATGGCTGATTTTATCTCCCTTGACTTTCGACTACGGAAAAGATATCGTGGCACCTTCAGGAGGGCGCTCCATTTGGCTGAGCGATGCGATGCGGGTGAGCTTTATGCAGTGGAGTGATATCATTAGTGGAATTCTTCTGATTTTCTTTGGCTGGCGTTCGCTCACGCCCAACCGCCCGGTCAGTATGTGGATCGCCTGCTTTATAGGAATTTGGCTCAACCTGGCGCCAATCATATTCTGGGCGCCGAATGCTTTTATCTATACGAATGATACTCTGGTAGGCATCCTGATTATAGCTCTTACTATTTTAATTCCGGGAATGCCCAATATGATCACTTATATGAAAATGGGATCTGAAGTGCCGCCGGGCTGGTCTTACAATCCCTCGAGCTGGCCGCAGCGTTGGATTATGATCGTGCTTGGGTTCGCGGGCTGGCTTGTTTCCCGGTACTTGGGAGCTTTTCAGCTGGGCTATTCCGATTTTGCCTGGGATCCTTTCTTTGGCGACAGTACTATTCAGGTCCTCAATTCCAAAATGTCGCACTCTCTTCCGGTTTCCGATGGCGCTTTTGGTGCTTTTGCCTACACCCTTGAATTCCTGATGGGATGGATGGGAGGTCCCTCCCGCTGGCGAACTATGCCATGGATGGTCACCATTTTCGGGATTCTCGTGATTCCCTTAGGGCTGGTCCATATTTTCCTCGTGATGTCACAACCAATTGTGGTAGGGCATTGGTGCACTTTCTGCCTTTTGGCAGCCGGCATCATGTTGCCTATGATCCCTCTTGAATTTGACGAGGTGATCGCCATGGGGCAGCATATGGTGCAGGCTAAAAGGCGCGGCGACAATATGTGGGAAGTTTTTTGGAAAGGCGGAAAAGCTTTCGAGCAAAAAAAGGATGAGCGCTCTCCTGAATTAATGGATCTTCCGCAAAAGCCGGGAAAAGTCTTCATCGCTTCGGTTTGGGGGATGAGCGTGCCCTGGACCTTAGCCTTGTCCACTATTATTGGACTCGCCCTGATGTTTATGCCTGTAGCTTTTGGATTGGATATTAAGACCATGACCGCTCACATATTTCACCTCACCGGGGCTCTTACCATAGTGGTTTCGGTGATTTCTATGGGGGAAATCGTGCGACGGGCTCGTCATCTCAATATATTACTAGGACTGGCCGTGGCAGCAATTCCGTGGTTTTTAGACAACAGTGGGCTCGCAATCAATCTTATCGGCTTAATAGCCGGGCTGGCGATAATTGCCCTTTCATTTCCGAGGGGACCCAAGAAAGAAAACTATGGATGGTGGGATAAATATGTCACCTAAGAAAACTGTAATTCTCAGAAAGCAGGAGCATATCTATACATTTCCTTTTTCCATTTCCATCATGTCCACAACAAGGCCAGCCCAGGTGAAATTTTTGGCTCCGTGGCCTTCGCCGTTGAAGGGATTAAAATATTCCCTGAAACCGCTTTCGTCGATGAGATTTTTTATCCCCGCTATCAGGTGTCTGGCTTCATCATTATATCCCTTTTCAAGGAAGAACTGGTACATGAACCAGTTGTTGACAATCCAGGTAGGCCCCCGCCAGATGTACATGGAATGGTCGGGATTAAAGGCGGGATCATTGATAGCGAGGGAAGGGATCGGGAATTTCGTGTGAAATTCATCTTTATTAAAGAAGTGGCGGTCCATTACTTTTTTCTGAATCTCATCGGGCAGGTTATCGAGAACCACCGGGAAAAAAATAGTGGGCGTAAGGATCCTGATCTTTTTGTTTTCCTTGCCCTGTACATCATAGAAAGCCTCGTCTTCTTCATCAAACATCACATCTACCAGGCTTTTTCTCACCTTCTTCATAAGTTCGCGGTAACGCCCGGCGTCTTCATCTCCTGCTTCATCACAAAGGTCAGCTACAACTTTCAGGTTTTTGATATAGAAAGTGTTGAACCCGGCATCCTTCACGCGAAATTTGTCATGTTTCCGCATTTTTTCATTGTCGTAATCGCGAATGAAATTCATGAAATCTACCTCAATAACTTTCCAGAATAATCGCCAATCCGCCTTTTTCCGCGGAAAACCAACCACGGGATCATAGGTAGGCTTCCAGTCCATTCCCGATTCGAAGGGAGAGATAATGGTAATAAGTCCGTCGCCATCATAATCGCGGTTCCTGGCGATCCAGTCGAAATACTTCTTAACCTTGGGGAGCATTTCCTTGAGGTACTCTTTGTCTCCCGTCTTCTTGTATATGCGCTGAAGGGCCTGTGCAACGAGGGGAGGCTGAATAAGGGCACTCATATGGGACCGGACCAGGTTGATGCCCAGGCTGGGTCGCGTCTGGAAAATATCGGTTATCCTGGAGGGCAACACATTATTCCAGTAATGTACATGCCCCACAAAGCCGTCATCATCCTGCATAGCGAACTGACTGCGCAGACATTTTTTGGCAATATCTGTTTCTCCCAGAGAGCAAAGGATGAAGATATGAAAGCAGGTATCCCAGAAAAACTGGAACCGGTAAAAATTCTTAGACGGTTTAATATAGGTGAAATGTGTGTCCTGACTTTTGCTGTAGCCCGTGACTCTGTTTTCTTTGAGGATTTCGCGAACTTTAGCATATAGGTCCTTATCTTCCATTGAGTGGCTTAAAGATTTATTTAAACCAACCGGATTTTCCGGTTAGTAGAAGCTAACGGTGATATCTTTAGTCGCCGAAGAACGCCTTGAAGAGGCTTACCCCCACGAGGGTTCCTGCGATAAGAGCAAGACTTTTGCTGTTGTCCCTGATCTTATCATAAATGCTGAAATCACTCGCCTGGGCATCAAATTCTCCATGTGTACCATGATCACCGGGAACGGGCTCCCATAAATTATCCTTGCGGTCGGGATCTTCGGGTTCATTGGTCAGTTGCCCTTCTATGCCTGTTTTGGCCATGTAGTGATCCAGAAATTCAGGGGCTATCTTATTTCCGAGAACAGTTTGTACTGTGGAAAAACCTACCAGCTTCTGCCTGCCACCGGTATGTGCCACCTCTACGATCTCCCGTGCTGCAACCTCGGGTTGAAAGATCTTGCCCATAGGTTTCGGTTTCCGGTCAAAACGAGATTTGACCCAGCCAAACTGGGTAGTGTTCATAGCGGGTAAATGCACAATGGAAAGTCCCACGTTGATGTTGTCGTGCATTAATTCTGAACGAAGCGATTCAAAGAAGCCCATGATCGCATGTTTGGAAGCACAATAGGCAGATTGCAGCGGAATTCCACGATAGGAGAGGGCAGAGCCCACCAGAATGATTTTCCCGCAGTTGCGTTTCCTCATCTTTTCAAGAGCCGCCAGGGTCCCGTATACCTGGCCAAGATAGGTGACATTGGTGACCCGTTGATATTCCTCGGGTTCCATATTGATCACCCGGCTAAATACACTTACCATGGCGTTATTTACCCAAACATCAATGGGGCCAATATTTTCTTCAGCAAAGGTGGCGGCATCCTTCATTTTCTGGGCGTCGGCAACATCAGCTTCATAGATCCAGGCTTTTCCGCCGAGCAATTCCACTTCATTTTTAGCACCTTCCAGGCCGTCACGTCCGCGGGCGATGAGAAGAATATTTGCTCCTTCTTTAGCGAATTCCTTGGCAACTGCGCGTCCTACGCCTGCCGAAGCTCCTGTAATTACTACTACTTTGGGTATCATTGTTCTTGTTTTTGTGATTCAACTTTGTTTTTAACTACGGCCCGGGCGATTATTTCAGCCGGATGTTCCGGCATTTTTCCGGCACCGTGTTTTATTTGTTCCCTACAGCTAAAACCATCGGTCATTAGCAGGTCTTCATCCATTTCCCTAACGGCAGGAAGGATCCGGCGTTCTCCGACTTTCATAGAGATCTCATATTTTTCACCTTCCTCAAATCCGAAGCTACCTGCCATTCCGCAGCATCCCGAATCGGGAGCATGTACATCTACCCCGATTTTCTTGAATACCTCCATATCGGCTTCATAGCCCATGACGTTCTGGTGGTGGCAGTGGCGCTGCAATAAAGCGGTCTGATTTAATTTCTTGAATTGGAACCTGTCTTCGTTCTCCAGGATGAATTCAGGAAGTGTCTTAAAATTCTCTTTTAATCTTATAGCATTGTTATCGTTAGGGAAGAGGTTTCCCATCTCGTTCCTGAAGACCGCAATACAGCTCGCTTCCAGGCCAACGAAAGACATTCCTGCCTGGATTTCTTCGGAAAGATCCTCGAGAATGCCATTGAGGTAATTTTTTGCCCTGTCCAGCATTCCGAAGTCATAAAGCGGCCTTCCGCAGCAGAATTTTTTCTTCGGAATCACCACCTTGAAACCGGCTGCTTCCAAAGTTTTGGTGGCGGCTTCGAGCACCTCCGGAAAAAAGAAGTTATTGAAGGTATCGGGCCACAGCATCACCATATTTTCTTCAGGCTTATCTATCTGCATGTCTTTGTGCTTATGAGTAAAAGGCTCATCGGCGAATTTGGGAATCTCCCTTTCAGGAGCAATGCCGCCCATTCCTTTCATGATGCTGCTAAAGGCTTCGTTCCCACTCATAAAGTTCACGGGGCCGGTCATCTTGGAGGCCATTTCTGCCCATTGATCAATCAGTCCAAAAGCGTAAGCCGATCTCGGCCTGGTATGGTTTTCGTAATAATGGGCAAAAAATTCAGCTTTATAGGTGGCCATGTCCACATTAACGGGGCATTCGCCGAGACAGCCTTTACAGGCGAGGCAGAGATCCAGAGATTCCTTCACCTCCTTGCTCTCCCAATCATCCTTGATCTCTTTGCCACGCATCATTTCGAAAAGCAGGTGGGTCCGGCCGCGGGTCACGTGTTTCTCGTCTCTGGTAACCATGTAGCTGGGGCACATATATCCCGACTCTGTCTTACGGCATTCCCCCACGCCCACGCAGCGCATGGTAGCGCGGTGAAAACTGCCTTTATCTTCAGGGTACTTGAAGTAGGTTTCTTTTTCTCCCGGATGAAAGCCCCTGCCCAGGCGCAGATTTTCATCCCGGGCATAAGAATCGATAACTTTACCCGGATTCATTTTCCCGTCAGGATCCCAGATATCCTTGAATTTATGGAATGCCTCCATCAGGTTTTCTCCATACATCTTGTGCAGAAGCGGTCCTCGCGATTGTCCGTCGCCATGTTCTCCGGAAAGGGAACCGCCATAACTTACCACAAGATCGGCGGCTTCATTGGTGAATTCTTTATATTTCTTGATACCGGCATCCGTTTTTAAGTCAAACCCGATGCGGCAGTGAATACAACCTTGGCCGAAATGACCGTAAACGGAAGGATGATAGTCATACTTCTGGAAAAGTTCTCTCAGGTCGCGCAGGTACTCCCCAACTTTTGCCGGAGGAACGGCCGAATCTTCCCACCCCGGCCACATGTCTGGCAAACCTTGTACGAAAGCCGTAGCCCCAAGACCCGATTCCCTGATCTGCCATACTTTTTCCTCTTCTTCGGGATTATCAAAGAGTTTCATATTGGGAGCATCGGATTTCTTCTTCAGGGCAGTCATCATTTTTTCTGCATTCTTTTTGGCGTCCTCTTCGCTATCTCCTCCAAATTCCACCAGCAGCCATCCGTCACCATCAGGAAGAAACTTCAGGGTCTGTTCATGCAGCCCTCTTTTATGCATATAAGTAATGAGCTTTTTGTCCATTCCTTCCAGGCCGATGGGCTTGTATTTCATAATATCGGTAACGTGATCACCGGCTTCATAAACCGAAGGATAACCCAGCAATACCAGTGCTCTTTTCTTCGGAAGATCGATCAGCCGCACTGTTGCCTCAAGGAAAACGGCACAGGTAGATTCGGTTCCTACCAGCGAGCGGGCCACGTTGAAGTTGTTTTCGGGAAGCAATTCATCGAGGTTGTATCCTGAAACCCGGCGGGGAATTTGCGGAATTCCGGTTTTAATGTCTTCAATATATTTGTCGCGAAGCTGTCTTAATCTTCCGTAGATTTCAGCCTTTCCGTCAGCTTTGGTTATAATTTTTTCCAGTTCTTCATCTGAAGTTTTCCCCACTTCAAATTGTTCGCCCTGGTAGGTGAGTACCTCCAGAGATTCCACAAAATCGCTGGTCCTTATGCCGCCGTCTTCCACCTGGGCCATCACCGAATGGATTCCGCAGGAATTATTTCCCATCATTCCTCCTAATGTACAGTGGTTATGAGTGGCGGGATCCGGGCCAAAAATGAGGTCGTGCTTTTCGAGTTCGCGGTTTAGATCATCCAGAACGAGCCCTGTCTGGATTCTTGCAGTCTTGTTTTTTGTATCAATTTCCAGGATCTTGTTGTAGTGCTTACTGAAGTCCATGATAATAGCTGAATTGCAGCATTGACCGGCCAGGCTGGTACCGCCGCCACGGGTAAGAAGCGGCACGTCGAACTGGTTCGCCAACCGCACCGTGGCAAGGATATCTTCCTTGCTTTTCGGAAATACCACGCCAATGGGGATCTGCCTGTAATTCGAGGAATCTGTGGCATAGAGCGCTTTATAATCGTTATCAAAAGAGACTTCTCCCTCGATGGCTTCTTTAAGTTTATCTTCAAGTTCCTGATATTCGTGATTGCTTGACATTGTTACTTTAGATTATTAAAAATTGATTTGATACTTGGCGGCATCTTTAGTTTTAAATTCCAGTCCGTGCCCGGGCCGGCTTAAATCGGGTTTAAGTTTTCCATCTTTTGCGATCGGGGTTCCGTCGAAAAGCTCCCTTTCAATGAGCACATGATCGCGGAAGTATTCCATGTGAATAATGTTTTTAAGGCTAAGCGCCGGGTGAAGGTGCAAGGCAGGAGCGCAATGGGACGAAAACGGCCGGTGAAAAGATTCGCAAAGGGTGTGAGCCTTTAGAAAGCCAGTGATTCCTTCACAGCGCGTGGCATCGGCCTGCAATACATCTATGGCTTCTGCGGAGAGCATTCGTTTAAAATAGCTGAGCGTATAGCCGTATTCTCCTGAAGATAACCGGTTATTGACAGGCAGTCGCTCTCTGACGAATTTCATGCCTTCCAGATCATCTGAAGTTACCGGCTCTTCAAACCAGCGAACATCAAAGGCGGTCATCTCCTGGGCCATTGCCAGTGCGTCCTTTGGATAATAGGCGCCATTGGCATCAACAAAAAGTTGAGAACGACCGATAGCGAAACGGGCAGAACTCATCCTTTCCAGGTCTTCTCCCCAGTTGCGGCCGATCTTCATTTTGAACGTGTTATGTCCTTCCTCTTTCCACTCCTGAAACTTTTCAGCGATTTCTCCCGGATCATAGCTGGTAAAGCCTCCGCTGGCATATACGGGCATTTCTTCTTTTACCTGTCCCAGAAGGGTACAAAGCGGAAGGTCCAGCAACTTTGCCTTAAGATCCCACAGTGCATTATCAACTGCCGAGACCGCCATGGCGCTGATTCCCGCATTCCCGAGATTTCGCAGCTTATGCCGCATTTTATACCACAAACGGTCAATGTTCATGGCACTTTCATCCTTGATCAGGGGCAGCAGCGTTTGTTGTATCAGCCGGGCGGTAGCGGCGTCGGCATAAGTGTAGCCAATGCCTTCTTTCTCATCAGATTTCAGCCGAACCAGTACAAGAGTAGTGTGATCCCACTGAAGAGTCCCATCAGATTCGGGTTCTTCAGTGGGAATTTTATAGGCAGAGACACTTCCTGCACTTATTAGCACATCCTTATTTAGGGTTTCGCTGCTCACAGCTCTAGTGCTGATATTCTGCGATCATGTCTTTCCAGGACTGCTTGATCATATCGATCGAGTCTGGATCGCCTTTCAGTAAAGCTGAAACAAAGGCTTTTGCCTGGCCAACCTTAATATGAGGTGGTAATGGCGGAACTTCCGGATCGGTATAGGCTTCATACACGACAGGTCGGTCTGCACGGAAAGCCTCATCAAGCGTATGCTCTATGTCTTCAGGTTTTTCGACTTTGATACCTTTTAAGCCGAGCATGTTGGCATATTCAGCGTATGGGAAGTCCGGCACGTCCTGAGAACCTTCATATTTGGGATTTCCGGTGAGTACCCGTTGTTCCCAGGTAACCTGGTTGAGGTCGCGGTTGTTCAGAATGACGATCACCATATTTGGTGTTTTCCATCGTCTCCAGTATTTCGCGATGGTGATCAGGCCATTGTTACCCAGCATCTGCATGGCACCGTCACCTACAAGGGCAATAGTGGTTTTTTCGGGATGGGCGAATTTGGCCGCAATGGTATAAGGAACTCCCGGGCACATGGTAGCAAGTTTTCCGGAGAGAGATCCGCGCATTCCTTTTCTCATCTTGATGTCGCGGGCATACCAGTTAGCTGAAGAACCGGAATCTGATGAAATGATGCAGTTATCGGGTAATTTTTTATTGAGTTCCCAGTAAACCCGTTGCGGGTTGATAGGATCGGCACTTTTCATGGCGCGCTCTTCCAGGGTCTTCCACCATTCGCTTACATTCTTTTCGATCTTCTGTCTCCAGGAGCGGTCTTCTTTTCTTTTAAGAAGAGGAATGAGAGCCTGCAAGGTTTCCTTACTGTCTCCTACAAGATTAACATCGTTGGGATAGCGTACTCCTAGTTGTCGTCCTTCAATATCTATCTGTATTCCTTTTGCCTGGCCTTCCTTCGGAAGAAATTCCGAATAAGGGAAATCGGTTCCAATCATTAGCAGGGTGTCACAATCATCCATCATTGCGTAGCTGGGATTAGTACCTAACAAGCCGATGGAGCCCGTAACAAAAGGAAGATCGTCGGGAAGAGCATCTTTACCCAACAGGGCTTTAGCAACCCCCGCTCCAAGTATATCTGCGACTTCGGTTACTTCTTCCGGGGCGTGTCGTGCTCCCGCACCGATTAACATGGCTACCTTTTCTCCTTCATTTAGCAGATCGGCGGCCTTTTTCAAATCATCTTTATGCGGAACGATTTTGGGCGTTGTGATCCCAATACCTGAATGGACCGAACCGTGCTTTCTTGGAGGTTTTGAAGGCGCCGGCAATTCCTGCAGGTCGTTGGGCAAAATCACACAGGTAACGGTTCTTTCACTGATGGCTATCCGCAATGCGCGGTCAACAAGATGTCTTACCTGATCTGGCGTGGTGGCCATATGAACGTATTCCCCGGCCACGTCCTTGAAGAGAGAAATCAGGTCTATTTCCTGCTGATAATTTCCTCCAAGTGCCATACGCGCCTGCTGTCCCACAAAAGCCACTACAGGCTGGTGGTCCATTTTTGCATCATACAGACCATTGAGCAGGTGAACGGCCCCAGGGCCCGATGTTGCCATACAAACTCCCACTTTATTGGTGAACTTCGCATGGCCCGAAGCCATAAAAGCAGCCATTTCCTCGTGCCGGGTCTGGATAAATTCAACCTTACCGTCATCTTCTGCTCTTCTCACCGCGGCGGTAAGAGCATTGATCCCATCTCCGGGAAATCCGTAAATCCTTTCTACGCCCCATTCATTCAAACGATTGAGAATATAATCGCTTACTGTATCACTCATTTCTTTTACATTTATTGGTTAACTTCAGTGAATTAGCTTTTGCAGATCAATTCCCGATCCCCGGATCAGGCAAGCTTGAAAGAAGCTATTGAGAAAAATATCCAGGTGCTGGAATATTGACCGAATGATTGCTATAATCATTGATAGAAGCTCTTTTTGAGTAACTACCATCTTAAAGGTAAAGAATTCAATAGCCTTTATCCAGAGCATTAAGTAAACTTTCACAGGAATAACAGGAGTTTTTGCCTTTCTTTAATATCCTGCTGCTGCTGCTTCCCCGAACTTTGTATATATCTGGTAATAAAGTATAACATCAATAAAATCAATTATTATGGAACATCTTGGAAAAAAGAAATGGGTCATTGCCGAAGGTTATATTCCACCTGGCAGCAATGGACCAGCACCGGAATTTACGAGCCATGAAGCTGCCTGTATTTTAAATACCGGAGATGAGGACGCGCATATCACCATTACGATCTTCTTTGCTGACCGCGAACCTGCAGGACCTTATAATATCACCCTTGGCGCACGCAGGACCCTTCACCAAAGATTCAATAACCTCAAGGAACCGGAAAGCATTCCATTAGGCACTTCCTATTCGTCGGTAATAGAAAGTGATGTGCCGGTAGTGGTGCAGCATACCCGCCTGGATTCCCGCCAATCAAAAAATGCCCTGCTCACGACCATTGCTTATAGCGAATAGGGAAGAGTAGCCGTTCCAACCTGGCAGCTTCGATATTGTTAGCCTGCTGAATAATCCGTAGGCATTTCAAATATTAATGCTAATTTTACCTTTCATAAAAGAAACTACATGATAAAGGAATTACGCGAAGCCTACCATTTTATATTCGAAGACGAATTAATAGAAGAGATTGGTGAATACGGTATCATAAAGAATCTGAAAGCAGGGGAAAAGATCATTGAGATTGGGGATTACGTTAAAAGTATGCCCTTGTTGCTAAGCGGAGCCATTAAAGTGATGCGTGAAGATAAGGACGGCGATGAACTCCTGTTGTATTTTCTGGAAAGAGGGGATACCTGCGCCATGACCTTATCCTGCTGCCTGGGTCAAACTAAAAGTGAGATTAGGGCAGTGGCCGAAAGAGAAACGCGGCTCATTATGATCCCTATCGATAAAATGGAGGAGTGGACTTCCAAATACAAGTCCTGGCGGAATTTCGTTTTTGAAAGTTATCATTCCAGGCTTAGCGAAATGCTGGATACCATCGATACGATCGCCTTCATGAATATGGATCAAAGGCTGATGCGTTATCTTCAGGATAAATCGAAGATCAACCAGGATGATCTGCTCCAGATCACTCACCAGGAGATCGCCTATGATCTCCATACTTCAAGGGTAGTAGTTTCCCGCTTGCTTAAAAAGCTGGAGCTGGAAGGGAATATCAAATTGCAGCGAAACAGCATCAAGGTGATAAACCTTTAGCCTTTCTATCTCTGTAACACAGGTTACTGAGATGGGCCGTGCAAAGCCATAATTTTGCATCACAAAAAAAAAGCATGGATATACTGGAAATTCTGGGTTATGTAGGAGCATTGATCATCGGTCTTGTACTTGGGCTTATCGGTGGCGGTGGTTCCATTCTCACAGTACCTGTGCTGGTATATCTTCTTTCTCTGAACCCCGTGACCGCTACAGCCTATTCTCTTTTCGTGGTAGGAGCATCCTCCATGGTAGGTGCGGCTAAAAATCTCCAAAAAGGTCTCATTGGTTTCAAAACGGCCCTTGCTTTTGCTATTCCGGCAATAATTTCTGTTTTTTCTACGCGGAAGTTTCTGGTGCCCGCAATTCCGCAGGAGATCATGCATATAGGCAGTTTTACACTGACCAAAGAGATCGGGATCATGCTCTTTTTTGCAATTCTGATGCTGGCTGCCAGTTTTTCCATGATTATCGACCGGGAAAAGCTGTTGACTAAAAAAAAGGAACAAGGAAGCCCTAAATATTCCCTGCTTATTCCGCTGGGATTTCTCACCGGCCTGGTAACCGGTTTGGTAGGTGCCGGCGGCGGATTTATAATCATTCCGATTTTGGTCCTTTTAGCGGGACTTCCCATGAAAAAAGCAGTGGGAACTTCCCTGTTCATTATTGCGCTCAACTCCCTTATTGGCTTTCTTGGTGATATTGGTCATCAGGAGATAGACTGGCCTTTTCTGCTCACTTTCACGGCCCTGGCCATGGCAGGGATCTACCTGGGAGTTTACCTCAATAAGTTCGTAGACGGGAAGAAGCTCAAGAAATCTTTCGGTTGGTTTGTGCTGGTGATGGGCATCTATATTGTCTGGAAAGAAATAAGCATGTAAAACGTCCAAAATCGGTAGCTTTTCGGTCTTCTTTCGGCATATTTTTCCTTAATTTTAGCCTGCTTACATCGCAAATCAGAAAGCCTAAATTCAGCTAAATGGAAAATGTAGATTACGCCCGACTGCAGATGGCCTTCACCCTTGGTTTTCACATAATCTTTGCCTGTATCGGGATGGTGATGCCCTTCTTTATGATCGTGTCCCATAAAAAGTGGCTCAATACCCGAAATCCAATTTATCTTAAACTTACCAAAGCCTGGCAAAAAGGTGTGGCAATATTCTTTGTTACCGGTGCAGTTTCAGGAACGGCACTTTCCTTTGAACTGGGGCTGCTGTGGCCCGAATTCATGAAACATGCCGGCCCCATTATTGGCATGCCTTTCTCGCTGGAGGGCGCGGCTTTCTTTGTAGAAGCTATTGCGTTGGGATTCTACCTGTATGGCTGGGAAAAACTTCCGGAAAAATTTCACTGGTTTACCGGGGTGATCATCGGTATTTCAGGTGTGCTTTCGGGAATCTTGGTGGTTTCGGCAAATGCCTGGATGAATGCTCCTTCAGGTTTCAGCTATAACAACGGAGAATTCAGCAATATTGATCCGATTAAGGCCCTGCTCAATCCGGCCTGGTTTTCACAGGCTCTGCACATGACGCTTGCCGCCTTTGTGGCGACAAGTTTTGCAGTGGCCGGGGTTCATGCTCTGCAGATACTTCGCGGAAAAAAACCTGAACTTCATAAAAAGGCCTTTAAGATCTCTATATTTTTTGGAGCAGTTGCGGCAATTCTTCAACCGCTTAGCGGTGATCTTTCGGCTAAAGATGTTGCAGAACGCCAACCGGTGAAACTGGCTGCTATGGAGGCGCATTACAATACCGAAAAAGGTGCCCCGCTTTATATCGGCGGAATTGTAAACGAAGAAGAGCAGGAGGTGAATTACGAGATTGCCATTCCAAAGGCATTATCTTTCCTGGCCTTCGGAGATTTTGATGCTGAAGTAAAGGGGCTCAATGATTTTCCCAAAGACGAATTACCTCCCGTGGCCATTGTGCATTACGCCTTCCAGACCATGGTGGGGATAGGGACTTTACTGATGCTGGCAGGAATACTTTTTCTGCTGAGCCTGAAAAAGAAAAGCTGGTTCAACAGCCGGAAATACTGGTGGCTGTTTGTGATCCTCGCGCCCCTTGGATTTATTGCTCTTGAAGCCGGTTGGGTAGTGACCGAAGTAGGCCGCCAACCCTGGATCATTTACCAGGTCATGCGCACCAGCGATGCGGTAACTCCCATGCCTGGCATGAAATTTAGTTTTTACATGTATGTGCTGGTTTACCTCAGCCTGGGCATCACGGTAATATGGCTCATGCAAAGACAGATCAAAACGCTTAATCATTCAATTACCTGATCATGCTGTACGTTGTTCTCTTCTTTACCCTTTTTTCCTTCTTTCTCTACGTGCTTTTGGGCGGCGCTGATTTTGGAGCGGGCATTGTCGAGCTTTTTTCCTCCCGCGAAAATAAGAAGATCACACGCGATACCGTCTACCGGGTAATGGGCCCCATTTGGGAAGCCAATCACATCTGGCTCATCATTCTTATCGTGATCCTGTGGGTGGCTTTTCCGGCCTATTTCAATGTGATTATCATCTACCTGCATGTGCCATTCACGCTTATCCTGCTGGGTATTACCATGCGCGGCGTAGCCTTTATTTTCAGGCATTATGATGCGGTGGTAGATAAATCGCAGGTACTTTACAACTGGATGTTCCGCATTTCGAGCTTTATTACTCCTGTTTTCCTCGGAATGGCTTTTGGCGCTCTTATAGGCGGAAGTTTGATCATCACCAACGATTATGAAGCCTACACCTT
>JBAWAB010000348.1:0-5425 GCA_049589035.1 Salegentibacter sp. | reverse complement strand
TTGGTATCGGCTTCTTCAGCGGCAGGCCATTTGGGCAGGCCTTCGCCATTGGGATTTCCGGTATTGATGAAATTGGCGAGGTATTTCTGAATGACTTCGGAAACGGCATAATCCTGCTTTGTCCAGTCACCATTTTCTATGAGGCTAAGATTACCCAGAAAATACGGAATTTCGGAAGCGTGTGGAGCCCCTGTCGGCGTCTGTCCGTTACCTTTTTTCAATCGCGGCTGAATCCTGCTGAATAAATACCGGTACACGGGCTGATCGCTGTTCCTGCGTTGCAGATCGAACCATTTCCAGGTGCTGTAGGCAATAAAGCCATCAGAGGCCAGCGCGGTGGCAGAAGCTTCAACTTCCTCTTTGGAAGAAGCTGGATAAAGCTTCAGTACCTTTTCATAATCTTCAGGATAGGCGGCTTTTACCTTAGCGATGTAATTTTCTTTGGAATAAGGCTCTCGCTGCATGAAGCCCGTTCCGGAAACTTCAGCAGAATTCCAGCCTACCAGCAAAGGCACCTGTGCCTGTTCGCCGGCCCTGAAGATCTCCGGAAGGGGTTTTGGCAGAAAATAACCATCAATAACCGAAGGAAAACCGAACAGCCCGGAGTCATTATAGAGTTTGAAGAGCTCATCGGTGCTGAGCTTCCGAAGTTCTTCTAAAGAATAGCCGGCATTTTCAGCGAATTTCACACCTATTTCCTCAGCTTTTTTCAGTGGAACCGGTGCAAGGGTAGGTTTGATCGCTGCGCCACTTTCCCCAATGGCCCCAGCGAAAAGATCTTTAGAAAGGGGAGAAGCCATTTGCTCGCTCACCGAGATAGAACCAGCCGATTCGCCGGCAATAGTAACGCGGCCCGGATCCCCGCCAAATGCTGCGATATTCTTCTGAACCCACTTCAGGGCCATATTTTGATCCAGCAACCCGTAATTTCCTGACGCGTTATTGGGCGATTCGGCCGTAAGACCGGGATGCGCGAAGAAACCGAAAATATTGAGTCGGTAATTTACCGTTACGGTCACCATTCCGCGTTGTGCCATAGCGGCACCGTCGTAGCGTGGTTCAGAACCATCGCCTGCCACAAAGCCGCCGCCGTAAAAATAGACCAGCACCGGCAGGTTTTCAGTTTTATTTCCAGAGGGCGTCCAGACGTTCAAATACAGACAATCCTCACTTTTCCCGTCGCCCCGGTAGATCATATCTCCAAAGACATTCGTCTGCACTGCTGCAGGACCAAACTTCTTTGTCTCGCGCACTCCTTTCCAGTCTTTGGCCGGTTGTGGTGCCTTCCACCGCAGCTCCTCCACTGGTGGCTGGGCAAAGGGAATCCCAAGATAGATATCAAGGTTTTCTCCGGAATCTTGATAGCCTTCTATAAGGCCGTTTTCGATCCTGGTCTGTACCGGTTGCTTTTGCTGCGGAAGGGCAGCCATGGGCGCGATAAGTAAAATTAAAAGAAATGCGGAAGTTCTTGAGGAGATAAATTTCATCTGGTTGGGTTTAAGCTGCTAAACAGAAGCCTAAAGATAATGAAATAGTTCCTTTCTTACCTATCCCATTTTTGTAGTCTTGAACTCAAAAATTCTGAAAAATTACGGCTTGCCGGTAGGTTTTATCAGTAGCTCATTGACGTTCACTTTTTCGGGTTGTGAGACCGCGTATAAAACAGCATCTGCGATATTCTCCGGATCAAGGTGAGGCTCGTTGGAATCACCATAATCTTTGTCCCTCAGCAGTTCTTTGTCGCTAATGTCCTGTCGAAGATTGGTCGCTACCGTTCCGGGTTCAATGGCCGTGACCCTGATGTTGAATTCCGGAGAAAGTTCCATACGCATGGCTTTGGAAAGTGCGATCACGGCGGCTTTGGAGGCTCCATAAACAGCGCCGCCCTTATAAAGTTCTTTTCCGTCTACTGAAGCGATATTGATAATATGCCCGTTCTTCTGAACCTTCATTGTGGGCAGGGTTTCATAAATACAGCGAAGGGTGCCTTTTACATTTACTTCGATAGTTTTAAGCCATTCATCAAGATGCCGGTTCTTGAGATAGGTGAGGGGCATTACCCCGGCGGAATTCACCAGAATATCTATTTGTCCGTATTGGCTGCAGATGTCCTGAAAAGCCCCCCGAACACTTTCAGTATCGCTTACGTCCATTTCGGTCACCATCGATTCGCCTTTCAGTTCCTTTTGCACTTCCATAAGTTTATCTACGTTGCGGCTGGCTAATGCAACCCGACAACCTTCCTCAGAAAGCTTTTTTGCGATCGCTTTGCCAATTCCGCTACTGGCGCCGGTCACCACCGCCACCTTGTCCTGTAAATCCATAAGTTTTTGTTTTTATACAATATCGCATTAATGCGGGGCAACAGCAGTTAAGGACTTTCGAAATAACAGTTTTTTAACGGGAGAAATCTGGCTATGGAAAAATGCCTTCCCAGGCGGGTGAATATACCGGGGAATGTTAAAAGAAGCCAAAAACCCCCGGCTCTCCGACATTCGAAAGGCTAAAGGAAGGTTTTTAGACCTCAAAAAGTAGCTTTTGGTCTAAAAAGAGAGCCGATATAATGATTAAATGCTTGTTTGTGAGTAAATTGGATAGTAATAACCAAAAAAAATAACTTATGAAATTACTTAAGCTTTTTTCGCTGCTCGCCCTGCTGATGATATTTGCCTGTAATAATAATCAGAAGGAATCAGATATGACCACAGCCGAGGCTGATATGTGGAATCCCGATGAAGGTATGAAAGACTGGATCGATTCCTGGAATAACAATGATGCGCAGGGCCTTAAAGACGTCACAGCAGATGATGCGGTTCTCCTGATGGATGGAACCGAAGTTTCTTCGGACAGTATTGACGCATGGATAGATAATAACTCTGCCGTGATGAAGGATCTGAAATCCAAAACTCTTGTCGAGAATTCCAGCGACAATATAGCCTACCAATCCGGAACCTATAATCACAACCTGAATAACAATGATAGTATTCACTATGCTGGGAGCTATACCGTTATTTGGGAGAAAATGGAGGGCAATTCAAGCGATACAACCCAACATAATATGTGGAAGATCAAGCTAATGGATATTGCTACCGAACACCAGGATAGTACTGCTATGCAAAACGAATAGTTAACTTTTTGTCCCCCCGCCAATTTAAATTGCCGAAAAAGCCTTTCTCACATGGAAAGGCTTTTTTGGTAAGTGGAATGTGCTTTTAGTGTATATTCTGACTTAGTTCAATGAGCAGTTAAATTGCTTCATCATCTTGTAGCGGCAACGGAAGCTTTGTAGCCGTTCTCCGGCCTTGGAAGAAAAGGATTGCTCAAAGCGAATACTAATAAACCTGCCTCCCAGTTTATAGAAGCCGATATTTCGGGAAGGGCGCATCAACCCTCTGGGATCTATGCGGAATGCCTTGTTCTCTCCAAATATGAAATTCCCGATGAGGATACGGGTGAATTTGTTATTTGAAGAAGGTCGGGCCATTTGCGTAAAATTGAAATTTAGAACCTTGAATATACTAAAAAAAGCTGAGAAGGACTAGCTTTTTCATGCAGGATCGGAATTGCTTTGGAAACATGGATAATCAAAAAAACTCTCTTACACCGGAAAGCGCTCAGTATCCCCGGAGGTCTTCTTTTTCTTTTTACGCACAAATTTTTCAGTTTCAGAATTGACTTCGGCTCCTATCAGAATAATAAAACTGGTGAGAAAAAGCCACATGAGCAGAACTACTACGGCAGAGATAGAGCCGTAAACTTTTCCGTAGCTTCCGAAGTTGCTCACATAATAGGAAAAGCCCCAGGAGGCGATCAACCACAGCAAAGTGGCGAGACCGGCACCAACAAGTACCCATCGGAAGCCAGAGGGAGATTTTGCCGGCGCATATTTATATACGAGACAAAGGAAAAAGACCACAATAAGGGCAAGAACCACCCAGCGTGCCCAACCTATAAGAGTGATGATCTGTGAAGGAAACCCGAGCTTATCAACAAAGGCCGGAAAGGCTACGATCAAAGCCATGCTGAGAATAATGAGGATAATGGCCCCAAAAGTAAATAGCAAGGTAAGTGCATTTTGTTTTATGAACCCGCGGGTTTTACCGGTATTGTAGGCAATATCTACCCCGGTAAAAAGTGACTTGGTCCCCTTGTTGGCACTCCAGATACTAAACAGGATCCCTACCACAACTCCCCAACCGAGAGCGCCGCCAGAAGAGGAAAGTAAGCTTTTTAACTGTTCCTGGAGAAGGGCATGAGCCTGCTGGGGCATCATTTGAGAAAGTTGCATGAGCTGATGCTGGATCTGCTCAGGACTTACTGCCAACCCGTAAATGGAAACCAGAGCCATGATCGCAGGGAAAATAGCCAGAAAGGCATAGAAAGCCACGCCTGCCGAAACTATCGAAACATTGTCTGCCCCTATTTGATCTTTGACACCCATAAGGATGGTTTTCCAACCGGAGAAGGAGATCTTAGTCGGCTTTCGGATATGGGTTTGGGTTTTACCTGCAGTACTCTCAGACATTTTTTTCAATTTTTATTTTTCGAAATTTCCTGAAAACAGTGGCTTTCACAAGAAAGGCTCCAGCCAGTCAATTTCAAATTAGAAAAATTAATGTGCAAATAAAGCTGAACCTTTCCTAAACAAATGTTAATCATTTTGTTCTTCTGCTTCTGGCAATTGCCGGTCCCTCCTGGTGAAGTCCAGCATCCAGCCTGGATATTCTGGGGAAAGTTTGCTGATCTCCTCTAGTTTAGAGAGCTCTTCTTCGCTAAAGTTTACTTCTGTACTGCTGAGGTTCTGACTCAGCTGATCGGCGTTCTTGGCTCCAACGATCACACTGGTCACGGCAGACTGGTGAAGTAGCCAGGCAATAGAAAGCTGAGCCACTGAAGTTCCTTTTTTCTCAGCCATAGGCCGTAAGACATCAATAATATCGAAAGCTTTATCTTTATCTACCGGAGGGAAATCAAATTCGTCCCTGCGACCTCCACCTTTTTCATCTTCCTTGCGGGAATATTTGCCGCTTAACAATCCACCCGCCAGCGGACTCCACACCAAAAGCCCCAGTTTCTGATCTTGCAACAGCGGGATCACTTCACGTTCAAGATCACGGCCTGCAATGGTGTAGTATGCCTGGAGGGAAACAAACCGCTCCAGATCTTTATAATAGGAATAATCCAGCGCCTTCATAAGTTGCCAGGCTGCCACATTACTGGCCCCAATGTAGCGCACTTTGCCGCTTCTCACCAGGTCGTCCAGGGCGCGAAGGGTTTCACTGATGGGCGTTAAAGGATCGTGAGAATGTATCTGGTAAAGATCTATATAATCGGTATTAAGCCTTTTGAGACTGGCCTCCACCTGGTCGATGATGTGTTTACGGGTAAGTCCTTTTTCATTGGGGCCCTCGCCCATAGAACCCCT
>JBAWAB010000347.1:0-16627 GCA_049589035.1 Salegentibacter sp. | reverse complement strand
CGCTCTGGGCACTTCCTAAATTTTTCTTTATGTACTTTGTATATGCCATTAAGAGCCAACTCAAAGATTGGATCTATATTGGCATGACCGATAATATAGAAAGAAGACTCAATCAGCACAATCTCGGCTATAACAGAAGCACCAAAGCTTACCGACCTTTTCAGCTCCTTTTTCAGGAAAATTTCACCACAAGAACAGAAGCCAGAAATCGCGAAAAACCTTTAAATCCCCTGCTCCCCATATTCTATTTCGTCTGAAGAATCGAACTGGTTAAATCGCCATGAAAAGCCAAGTGAAACAACTGGCTGAAGTCTTTGGTAAGTAGAATTTTGATAAAAATCTATAGCTTCTGTCTTTCTGTGAATTTTATACGTGTGAAAAACATCTGTTGCGATGAGGGTGATACTCGCCTTATCCTTTAAGAGATTTTCTTTTATTCCCGCATTTATATAAAAAAATCCTTCTCTTCTGCCCTGGGGAGAAAGCCTGGGGAAATAGTAAAAAGCATCAAATTGAAGAGAAGTATTATCCCCTAATTTAGAATACGAATGGGCTTTAAGATTTCCGGAAATTCCGTGGTTTCGCACTTTGTATCCCAGGTTGCCGGCATCAAGTCGGGTATAAAAAACATCTCCGGAAATAGAGGTATCCCAGTTTTCAGTAAATTGTTTGGATAAATTGACTTCCAGCCCTGCGGACTGTTGGGTATTAATATTCTCTATAGTACCCATAATTAAAGTGTCGCCCACATTAAGCTGTATTCCCGTAAAGGCATCATAACGATTTCGGTAATAAAGGGAGCTCGTTAAAGAGTAGCCGTCTTTTCCTGTTTGATAGCCAAGTTCAATGGAATGCACCTGCTCGGGTTGGAGGTGAGGATTTCCTGCTTCGGCATTCCGGGGATCGGTGAATTCAGGGTTGGGGTTGAGCATATCCGCATCGGGCCTGTTGATCCTTCTGGAGTAACTAAGGGCCAGTAAACTACTTTCATTTAAATCATATTGAAGATGTAGCGTGGGAAAAAGCCTGAAATCGTTATTTTTCACTACCGAATCTTTGGGTTGTTTTACTTTTCCTTTGGTGAAACTTTCTTCCCCACGCAACCCGGCTTTGAATTCAAAATCGCCAAGGGGTTGGGAATATTGCGCATAGATTGCATGCAGATTACGGTTAAAAAGGAAACGGCTATTCATTTCGTCTCGTGTATACCGGATATCCTGATAGGAAAACTCACCGTCATAACCCACTTCAATCTCGGCATCTTCAGCAACAGGAACCACGTAATTTATGCTTATTTCCTGCTCATTTCCGCTTTTCTGAACCAAATTATTATTAATGATGTTGCTGCTATCCGGAATAGTATAGAGCTGAGTAAATTGCTGGTCTTCCCTTTCATCAAAAGAGGCAAAAACTGCCTCAAATTCCAGCGTATGGTCTTCGTTATTTTTGAAAACATGCTCTACTGAAAGCTGGAGCTCACCTTCTGCTTCGTACTCGTTATTGGTAGAAATACTTTGAAAATCGGAGTTTATAGTTCCTTGGGAATCGGAGATCGCAATATTTGACTTCCCCGAATGATCTGAGTTGGCTACAAAATAATTTCCCGATACTTCCATAGAATTATAATCATTTATTTCCCATGAAGTTCCCGCGTAGATAGTTTGTGATAAAGAATTTGAGGTATTTCTCCCGTCCTCAAAATATCTGTCGTTTTCTCCCTCTCCCAGATTCATAAATATTCTTTCATCTGTAGAAAGTGCAGTGGGATTACTATGCCTTATACCATAATTCCCAAAAAAGTTCAGGTCTTCAGTTCCGTAATTGAGGTTTAATCCGCCGTTGTAGCGATCCTGAAAACCCACATTTGCAGATACCTGCCCATTGAGGCCGCTTTTCCTTTCTTTCTTTAGAACGATGTTGATAATTCCGCCCACTCCGTCGGGTTTATATTTTGCTGAAGGATTGGTGATCACTTCAATTTTCTCAATCATTTTGGCCGGCAATTGAGTCAGAAAAGCATTAGGATTACGTTGGAGTATTGCGGAAGGTCTGCCATTCAAAAAAATAGCAACCCCTGCATTTCTAAGAGAAATTCCCCCGCTAATATCCACATCCACCGAGGGGATATTCTGAAGGATTTGTGTGGCAGTACCGGTTTCAGATAACATATCATCTTGTACCGGATAGACTTTTTTATCGATTTTGTTAATTACATCACTTTGGATGCTCACCTCATCCATAAGGATAGAGGATGCGCTAAGTGGAATTTTCCCAATTGATTTATCCTTTTTAAGTGCGAATGCAGCAGAAGAATAAGTATTGAAACCTATAAAACTTACTTCAAGATAATATTGCCCGGCAGCTACCGCTTCAATCTCAAATTCGCCTTCAATATTACTCGTTGTGCCTGCCACCCTGGAAGAATCTGGAATTGACTTAAGACTAATGTTGGCCCCGAGCAAAGCCTCACCTGATTCCTTTTCCACTATTTTACCTGTTATATTCTGGGCTTGTAGTTGTGAAAAATTCAACAACAGAATTCCGAGAAAAAGAAAGGTTTTGAGCATTTGTAATTTGTTTTACTGAATGAATATACCTCCTAAACTTTAAGAAAACCTTAAGTGATCAATGCCCTGCCACCTTGATTAGATTCAAAGGTATTAATTCCTATTTTCTGTTAGTGCTCTCAAATTTTGTTTTATCTTTTAACTACAACATTAAACAATTTAACACTTTAGATAATAGTTGTGATAACTTTATTATTTAGATTTGTTTAACCTGTTGTAAGAACTATGGAATACATAAAACAAAATTTCAGCATTAAAGACCTTGAAAATCTTAGCGGCATCAAGGCGCACACCATTCGCATCTGGGAAAAACGATATAATGTACTTTCTCCCGAACGAACCTCCACAAATATCAGAACCTACGACAACTCCGACCTCCAGAAGATCCTGAACATTTCCTTTCTGAATGAGAATGGATACAAGATCTCGAGGATCTCCAAACTTGATGAAGAGGAGATCAACAAAATGGTGCGGAGCATCACTACTTCCTCGAGCCACCAGAACAGGGCCCTAAACAATCTGAAAATAGCGATGCTTGACTTTAATGAAGATCTCTTTGAGAAGACCTATAAAGAACTGAGCGCTACCCGATCTTTCCGGGAGATATTTCAGGAGGTATTCCTGCCATTCCTCGAACAAATAGGCCTACTCTGGCAAACAGATACTATTAAACCTATTCATGAGCATTTTATAGTAGACCTTATAAAACAAAAAGTTTACCTCAACCTGGCCCAGGCCAAAGAGGAGAAAAAACCCGAGGGCGAAGAACTTTACGTGCTCTTTCTTCCCCAAAATGAAATTCACGATATAGGAATCCTTTACCTGTACTATGAGCTTCTTTACCATAACAAGAACACCATGTATCTTGGGCCGAGTCTGCCCCTGAGTGATCTGCATTACCTCATAAGGATACATGATGATGTCAAGTTTATTTCCTACTTTAGTATTGCCCCTATCGAAGTCGAAGACTTTATTGCCGAATTCCAGAGAGAACTATGCCAGGAAAAGCCTCGTCCTTTGCTTCTCTTCGGAAGAAGAACCCAAAATATAGATGCCTCTAATCTTCCCCAGAATGTAACGGTGTACAAAACCATCCCTGCTTTCATTCAAACTCTGATATAGCCCATTATGAGCAAAAGAATTTCCATAATAGGATCAGGCTTTTCTTCCCTGGCTGCCGCCTGCTATCTGGCTCAGGCCGGGAACGAGGTTCATATCTATGAGAAGAATTCCACTGTAGGTGGCAGGGCCCGTCAGTTAAAGCGAGACGGTTTCACTTTCGATATTGGCCCTACCTGGTATTGGATGCCCGATGTCTTTGAGCGCTTCTTTGCGGACTTCGGAAAAACCCCCGCCGATTACTACGAGCTTATGAAACTTGATCCCGCCTACCAGGTATATTTTGAAGGCGGTCACCGAATTACTATTGGCGACAGCCTTGAGAAAATATACGCGGCTTTTGAAAAAGAAGAAAAAGGAAGTGCCTCGAAATTGCAGAAATTCATCCGGAAGGCACAGCAGAATTACGATATAGCGATCAAAGACCTGGTTTACCGCCCGGGCGTTTCGCCTCTCGAGCTGGTAACGCCTACCACCGCAACTAAAATTGGTCAGTTCTTTAGCACCATCTCTAAAGAGGTGAGGAAGGAGTTTAGTAATCCGAGGCTTATTCAGATCCTGGAATTCCCCGTGCTTTTTCTCGGCGCAAAACCCGGGGACACACCCGCCTTTTACAGCTTCATGAACTACGCCGATTTTGGGCTGGGCACCTGGCATCCGAAAGGTGGAATGTACCAGGTGATCTTAGCCATTAAAGAGCTTGCTCTTTCGCTGGGAGTTCACATCCACACCAATGCTCCTGTAAAGAGCATACAAGTAGAGAATAACCGGGCGCAGGGGATTAGCCTTAACGGCAAAGTTATTCCTTCAGACCTCGTGCTAAGCGGCGCCGATTATCATCATACCGAAAGCCTGTTGCCAGAGAACAACCGACAATATTCTGAAAGCTACTGGAAGAGAAAGACCTTTGCCCCCTCTTCCCTGCTCTTCTACGTTGGTTTTGACCGAAAATTGAAGAATGTTGCCCACCATACGCTGTTTTTCGATACCGATTTCGGCATCCACGCCGAAGCTATTTACGACGATCCACGCTGGCCCGAAGAACCCTTGTTCTACGCCAGTTTTCCTTCGGTTACAGATAATTCAGCTGCGCCCGAAGGCAAAGAGGCAGGAATATTTCTTATCCCTTTGGCTCCCGATCTTGAAGATACGCCGGAATTACGGGAAAAATACTTCAGCAAGATCATTCAGCGCTTTGAAAAATTAACCGGCCAGGACGTTCAAAAAGATATCCTGTTCAGAGAATCTTTCTGTGTGAACGATTTCAAAAAGGAATACAATTCCTATAAAGGAAATGCCTACGGACTCGCAAATACGTTGTTGCAGACCGCTTTCCTGAGACCCGGACTCAAAAGCAAAAAAGTGAAGCAGTTGTATTTCACAGGACAGTTAACAGTACCGGGACCAGGGGTTCCCCCAAGTCTTATTTCCGGAAAGCTGGCGGCAGAACTTATCCGAAAATCAAAAAATTAATGCTATGAAATCTATTTTTGACGTTGTATCCAGGGCATGCAGCAAGACGGTAACGAACTCTTACAGCACCTCGTTCTCCTCTGCTACCCGCATGCTTGCCCCCTCCATAAGGCAGGACATTTACAATATTTACGGATTCGTACGTTTTGCCGATGAGATCGTTGATTCTTTTCAGGATTACGACCAGGAGAAACTCTTCAACATGTTTGAAAAAGATATGTATTCGGCCATCGCGAATAAAATCAGCCTGAACCCGATCCTGAACGCTTTCCAGGAAACAGTGCATAAATATGATATTCCGTCCGAATTATACGAGGCTTTTATGAAAAGCATGCGTCTGGACCTTCACAAATCTGCCTATCTCACGATGGAAGAATATCGGGAATACATCTACGGAAGCGCTGATGTGGTGGGGCTTATGTGCCTGAAGGTTTTCGTAAAAGGAAACAATGAAAAATATGAAAAATTAAAAGAGTCTGCCATGCGGCTGGGCTCGGCCTTTCAAAAGGTGAACTTTCTGCGGGACCTCAAGATGGATTATGAGCATCTTAGCCGAAGCTACTTCCCCAACACCAATCTTGCTGAACTGGACGAATCCAGCAAAAAACAGATTATCGATGAAATTCAAGCCGATTTTCACGAAGGCTTCAAGGGAATCTCCCAACTTCCTGTAGAAGCAAAATTCGGCGTTTATACCGCTTATGTGTATTATTTAAAATTATTGCATAAATTGAAGAAAATTCCTTCGCTGGAGATCAGAAAAAGAAGGATCAGGGTTTCCGACTATCAAAAGGCGGGACTTCTCGCTAAGTCTTATCTTTCGTACCGGTTGAACCTCATTTAGAATTATACAGCACATGACGACTTTATTTTGGATCTTGATATTTCTCGCCACCTTCATGGGGATGGAGGGGATGGCCTGGATTACCCACAAGTATATCATGCACGGACTTTTGTGGAGACTTCATAAGGACCACCACCGCAAAGACCACAGCAGCTGGTGGGAACGCAACGATCTTTTCTTTGTGTTCTACGCAATTGTGAGCATCAGCTTTTTTCTCCTATGGCGTTACGACGATCTTTGGGTCGGGCTGCCCATTGGCCTGGGCATTCTCGCCTACGGAATAACTTATTTTACAGTTCACGATATCTTTATACATCAGCGGTTCAAGATCTTCAGGAATGCTAATAACTGGTACGCCCGCGGCATTAGGAGGGCTCATAAAATGCACCATAAACACCTCGGAAAAGAGCACGGGGAATGCTTCGGAATGCTGTTTGTTCCTTTCAAATACTTTAAAAAATAAGCCGCTCACGAAGTTCCTTTTAAGCCTATGATGGTCCCGAACTATTTTTATGTGATTGTTGGTGAAGGCCTTGCCGGGCTGCAACTTGCACTTCGTCTAAAGCGGGATCTTTTTTTCCAGGGAAAAGCTATAGCCCTCATTGATCACGCTCCCGATGACTACCCTGAAAAAACCTGGTGTTTCTGGGAAGAAGGCAATGGAAACTGGGATTCTCTGGTGTCGCAAGAATGGGAAAGCGGAAAATTTATTTCTTCGGAAGTGGATAAAAACCTGGAACTTGCCCCTTATCGTTATAAAATGATCAAATCTTCCGATTTTCGTCGGGAAGCTCGGAAGGAACTGGAATCCGCTGAAAATTTTCATTTTATTACCGATGAAATAACCGAAATAGATCCGGTGACGCGCAAAGCTCATGGCAAAAAAGACATTTATACCGCCACGCATTTCTTTGACAGCCGCGTACCTTCAGATTATCTGGAAAGCGAAGTACACAGCCGTATCTTTCAACATTTCAAGGGCTGGAAAATAAATACCAAAAATGCCCAATTTGATCCTTCCGTATTTACCATGATGGATTTCCGGCTGAAGTTTAGGGATTCTACCAGTTTTAGTTACGTGCTGCCATTTTCAGAAAAAGAAGCACTTGTAGAATTTACTTTTTTCACTCCTTTTTTAACCGAAGAAAAGATCTATGACGAGTATCTGGAAAAATACCTTTCAGAAATACTAAAAATAGAGAATTACAGCATTCTCGACTCTGAAAAAGGCATCATTCCCATGACCGATTTCCCTTTTCACCTGGAAAACTCCCGCCATATCACCAAAATCGGTACCGGCGGCGGCTGGGTAAAGCCTTCCAGCGGTTACAGCTTCAAGAATACGGAGCAAAAGGTGGAGAAGATCGTGGAAAACCTCAAAAACGGTCTCACTCCCGGAAAGGGCCTTGTAAATAACAAATTTCGGAAATACGATGCTATCTTTCTGGATGTCCTTTCAAAGCGAAACGATTTGGGCGAACAGATCTTCACGAAACTTTATACGAAAAATAGCCCTCAGGAAATCTTTCGTTACCTGGATGAGGAAACTTCCCTGAGCGAAGACCTGAAACTAATGAGTTCGTTGTATCACGCTCAATTCCTGAGATCCTTCTTCAAAAAAGCGTTTTAATTGGGACAGGTTAACGTTTTCAGCTAAAAAGAATAATTCTGCTTTGCCGGTAATTCAGCTTTAGACCTTTTTTGGTGAGCTCAGGGCATTGAGTTTCTTGCTCATATTGAATAATTCCTTCTTCAGCAGCTCTATTGCCTCTTCCATAGCCTTGATCTTTCCTTTAGAAGCGATCTCGTGGTAGGGCACCAGCACACTGCTTATCTTTCCGCGCACAATAAGCACCTGGTTAATTTCGGACTTCTCAAGCTTATGCTCTACATTTTTCTCGGGATTGTCATTCTCAAGAACAAGAAGATTAGGATTTCCATCGAGACGAATGCGTTTTACCAGTACCTCTTTACTCGTTACTATAATCGCCACAGTACCATCTAAAACCTGGTCCAACTGCTGATGCGGCTGACAAATAAGCACATCGCCCGGCAAGACGGTGGGGACCATGCTATCACCTTCAACCTCAAAAAGCTTCTCTTCTTTTGAAGGATTGAAGCCGGGAATTCGATACCAATCGTATTCTTCGTAATGATGTTCTTTGCGGAAGTTCTTTACAAAGCCTGCATGAGCACTGGCTCTAATAAAGGGCACGAAACCATTTTCAGGCGTCATTCTTACCAGGTTTTTTTCACCTTTCAAAAGGAAATCTGTCGGCACCTCATACAAATTACTAAGCTTGATGATATGATCGACTACAATTCCATTCTGTGAATTTTCAATAAGAGAATAAGCCGATTGCGAAATAAAAAGATTTTCGGCAACGTAGGACTGGGAAAAATTCCTTTTTTTCCTCAGCTCTTTAATTCTTTTTCCTATTTCTTGTCGGGTTTTCATTTTCTGATTATTCGAAAAATTTTGGGGTTTTTACGACCAATCCTATGAACAAAGGTCGTGCATAAAATTTGGTATCAATGCTGTTATTATTACAAATGATAAAAGGCTTTGGAAGGGGCTGCCAAATACGGAAAACCACTGTTAAAGAACTGCCAATTTATCATATAAACAGACATTTTTACCGCTATAATACAGTTCTTTTTCACAAAAAAAGGACATAAAAGTGTTTTTAGATCCAGAATTTGGATTTTACTGAAGAGTTATAGAAAATCCACAGACCATCGGGTAAACAATTAATTATCAATACTTAAAAAAACAGACACCAGGAAAACATTGTGAAGATATCTTCTTCAGAAAAAGAAAAGACAGCCATTTTTGCTTCAGAAAAAAAGAACATTTTGCGACAGAAGCCAGTTTCTCCTTTTGGGCAGGATTTTTTTCAGCATCAAATTCTAAACCTAAAATTCGAAACAAAATAAATTCATTATTAAGAATAATAAAACAGGGGATTTCTCCCTCTAAGTTTGTTAATAATTCCTTAAAGAAGTCTGAAGAAACATATAAACTGCTCATTTACATAAATTTATGTTATTACGAAAAACCAAAGAATATGAACAGAGACCTACACCACCGCCAGGAGTCTGTTTCCATCAGGCTCTATACAGGTATTATCAGGCTTCAGCACAGCAATCATCAGCTGCTACGGATCTATCAGGCTCTGTATAAAGACAATACTCCTGAGCTCGAATCTTTTCGTGATATAGCTGTGCACAGGATCCGCTTTAGAGAACGCTTTCGGCAGGAACTTTTACAGTTAAAGGACAAACTAAGCAGAAGCAACCACAGCATATCGCTCAGGGAAACTTATGCTACCGTGGTTCCCGCTATTTACCGCTTTAGCGATGTACTTGAAGAGACCTTTAATGCTTTCACTCCGGATATGTGCTATGAAAGCGAGCTCAACAACCTTAACCAGTACTATAAAACCATCAGTATTCCTGAAGCCGACTGGCAAACGCGGAAGCTACTCGAGAAGCATCAGCAAAAGATCGAAAAATATCTAATGGAACAAATGTAGCCGGCTGTTTTTAAGGGGCAACGAAACAGTTGGTACAAAACTCCGGATCTGTGTGTCCGGAGTTTTTTTTATAAAACAAAAACTCCCCCGCTTTCGCGGAGGAGTTTTTTCATTTTTATGATTTTACCAGATTAAGCGGCATTCTGCTTCTTGATCAGGTTAAGAGCAGAACCATGCTTGTACCATTCAATTTGTGGCTGGTTATAAGTGTGGTTCGCTTTTATCGTATCCTTGCTTCCATCGGCATGTACGATTTCAACGGTAAGTTGCTTGTCTGGAGCAAAGTCTTCAAGATCGATAAAGTTGAAGGTATCGTCTTCCTGGATAAGATCGTAGTCGTTCTCATTGTCGAAAGTGATTCCCAACATACCTTGTTTCTTAAGGTTTGTTTCGTGAATACGGGCAAAAGATTTCACCAATACCACCTTCACTCCAAGGTGACGTGGTTCCATAGCGGCATGCTCCCGCGAAGAACCTTCACCATAGTTATGATCTCCAACTACTACGGTAGGAATTCCGGCTTTTTTGTACTCTCTTTGTACTGCAGGAACACCATCATATTCACCAGTCAACTGATTCTTAACGAAATTCGTCTTCTTATTGTAGGCATTGATTGCACCAATCAAACAGTTATTTGAAATGTTGTCAAGGTGTCCGCGGTAACGCAACCATGGCCCGGCCATGGAAATATGGTCTGTAGTACATTTTCCCCAGGCTTTGATAAGCAATTTCGCACCGGTAAGGTTCTTGCCATCCCAAGGCTCGAAAGGAGTAAGCAGCTGCAAACGTTCACTGTCTTCAGCGACCTTCACATCCACATCACTTCCATCTTCTTTGGGAGCGATGTAACCTGCATCTTCTACTGCAAATCCTTTAGTTGGCAATTCAATTCCTGTTGGTTCATCCAGCATCACTTCTTCCCCATCTTCGTTGATGAGCTTATCGCGGGTTGGATCGAAATCAAGACGTCCAGAAATTGCGATTGCAGCAACCATTTCAGGAGAGCCTACAAAGGCGTGAGTGTTCGGGTTTCCGTCGGCACGCTTGGAGAAGTTTCGGTTAAAAGAATGCACAATCGTGTTCTTTTCATCTCCTTTGCGGTCACTTCGGTCCCACTGCCCGATACATGGTCCGCAGGCATTGGTGAAGACAGTCGCGTCAAGATCTTCAAAGATCTGAAGCAAACCATCCCTTTCCGCAGTAAAACGGATCTGTTCTGAGCCCGGATTGATACCAAAATCTGATTTCGCTTTTATTTTTTTGTCGACCGCCTGTTTTGCGATGGAAGCCGCACGGGTAAGATCTTCATAGGAAGAGTTGGTACAAGATCCGATAAGTCCCCAGTCAACGTTGATAGGCCAGTCATTCTCTTTAGCTTTAACTCCCATTTCAGAAATAGGAGTGGCAAGATCGGGAGTAAAAGGCCCGTTAAGGTGAGGCTTCAATTCTGAAAGGTTGATCTCGATCACTTCATCAAAATACTGTTCAGGATTTGCATAAACCTCATCGTCCCCGGTAAGGTGCTCGCGAACTGCATTGGCAGCTTCGGCAACATCAGCACGGTTAGTAGCATTCAGGTAACGTTCCATAGAATCATCGTATCCGAAGGTAGAAGTGGTTGCACCAACTTCAGCTCCCATGTTACAGATGGTTCCTTTCCCGGTACAGGACATAGAGCGGGCACCTTCGCCAAAATATTCAATAATAGCACCGGTTCCACCTTTTACGGTAAGGATGCCGGCAACTTTTAAGATCACATCTTTAGGAGCGGTCCATCCGGAAAGGCTTCCGGTGAGTTTCACTCCAATAAGTTTAGGGAATTTCAGCTCCCAGGGCATTCCCGCCATCACGTCTACGGCATCGGCACCACCAACACCAATAGCGACCATTCCAAGGCCACCGGCATTCACGGTATGCGAGTCGGTACCGATCATCATTCCGCCCGGAAATGCGTAATTTTCAAGTACTACCTGGTGGATAATTCCTGCTCCAGGTTTCCAGAAACCAATTCCGTATTTGTTCGATACTGATTCCAGAAAATCGAAAACCTCACTACTGCTCTTATTGGCAGCCTGCAAATCGATCGCTGCGCCCATTTTTGCCTGGATCAGGTGGTCGCAGTGTACCGTGGTGGGCACTGCCACTTGCTTTTTACCTGCCTGCATGAACTGAAGTAGCGCCATTTGCGCGGTAGCATCCTGACAGGCGATCCTGTCGGGCGAAAATTCTACATAATCCTTACCTCTTTCGTAAGCTTCATTAGCCACTCCATCCCAAAGGTGAGAGTAAAGGATTTTTTCTGAAAGTGTCAAAGGTTTGCCCACAACTTCACGCGCTTTGTTCACGCGATCTGCCATCTGGCCATAGACCTTTTTGATCATATCAATATCGTATGCCATAGTCGTATAGATTTTTGTTCTAAGAGTCCTGCAAAATTAGGGATTTTCGCTGAATTTGGAAAATTATAAGCGAAATTCAAAAAATCATGGAAATAAAATAGCAATTCGCAATCTTCACCTTCAAAAATACAAGCAAAACAAAAATTAAGTTGTTTTTTTACGAATTTGACAAAATGATTTGCTCTTAATGAGAAATTGTGAATTTAAACCTTTTCCTGCAGTTCTTTTTCTGCGGAAAAAAGGAAAGAAAAGGGATCTGTTTCTCAGAATTAAAGAAAAAGCGAGAGAGATTTTCAGCAAAAAAAAGAAAGAGAATGAGATGTTTCGCTTCGGAAGCTAAAAAAGAAAAGCCTAAAAAAGTGCAGTGATGATCTTTTCTTCTGAGATCCCTTCGGCCTCAGCTTTGTAGTTTTTAATAACCCGGTGTCGCAGGATACCGATGGCTACCGCCTGAACATCTTCAATATCGGGAGAAAATTTTCCATTCACTGCGGCATTAGATTTGGCCGCCAGCACCAGGTTCTGTGAAGCCCGTGGGCCTGCACCCCAATCGACGTAATTTTTCACCAATTCGGGAGCTTTTGGAGAATTTGGGCGGGTTTTCCCTACAAGGTTCACCGCATATTCTATCACATTGTCAGCAACAGGAATCCGACGGATGACATGCTGAATGTCAATGATCTCCTGGGCATTAAAAAGCGGCTCGATCTCTGCCTGTTCATCTGAAGTGGTAGATTTTACCACATTCACTTCCTCTTCAAAACTGGGATATTCCAGATTAATAGCGAACATGAAGCGGTCGAGCTGGGCTTCCGGCAAAGGATAAGTTCCCTCCTGTTCTATCGGATTCTGTGTAGCAAGTACGAAATAGGGCAAATCAAGCCGGTAATGATGTCCCGCCACAGTCACTGCCCGTTCCTGCATAGCCTCCAGTAAGGCTGCCTGCGTCTTGGGAGGCGTCCGGTTAATCTCATCGGCCAGCACAATATTGGCAAAAATAGGCCCTTTAATGAATTTAAACTGACGTTTTTCGTCAAGGATCTCAGCTCCCAGGATATCGCTGGGCATCAAATCAGGAGTAAACTGGATACGTTTAAAATCAAGACCCAAAGCTTTGGCGATCGTATTCACCATAAGCGTCTTAGCCAGGCCTGGCACCCCTATAAGCAAAGAATGCCCCCCGCTGAAAACGGAGAGCAAAATTTGATCTATGACTTTTTCCTGCCCGACGATCACCTTAGCGATTTCCTTCCTCAACTGCCGGTGCCTACCGACAAGATTTTCTATAAGAGCAACGTCAGACATTCAATATTTTTATTTTTTCAACCAGTTACTGGCATAGTTACAGTCGCGATATTTTCCGTTAACTTTAATATAAGTTTCCCCGATCTTTTCCTTCTGCCATTTCTTAATAGCTTCCAACTGCTTATCTCTTAGCGCCAGCTCCTTGATCTTTAGATAGTCTGTGGTGTAACTGGCTTTATGTTCAGGGATTCGCTTGGTAACTTTAATCAGTTTATAAACGGGGCGACCGGTGCGGTCTTTCTCGGTAAGACGCTGTGAAATCTCCCCTTCCTTAAGGCTCCCGACCTGAGCATACAATTTAGGATCTATTTTTGAAAGTTCAAAACGGGTATCTCCGGTTGTAGGATTTACCAATCTTCCACCATCATTACTGGTCTCTTCTTCATCAGAGAATTCTCTTGCAGCATCTGCAAAATCAAGTACTCCTTCTTCCACTTTCTTGCGGATGCTATCCACTTTAGCCTTGGCTTCTTCAATGGTAGCATTGGTAACATCGGGAATCAACAGAATGTGACGCAAATCTACCTTCTGCCCTCTTATCTTATCGATCTGGATGATGTGATATCCGAATTCAGTTTCAAAAGGATCGCTCACCTCTCCTTCCTGAAGACTGAAAGCGACATCTTTAAATTCTTTCACGAAGTTATCTTTTCTTCCCAGGGTGATCTTTCCGCCGTTTGAAGCAGAACCCGGATCCTGTGAGTAAAGCACCGCTTTTGTTCCGAAGCTTGCGCCATTATCTTCAACATCGGCTTTAAATTCTTTCAGCCTTTCAATTACTTTATCTTTTTCGCTCTGCGGAATTCTTGGTTTGACAACGATCTGTGCCAGTTCCACCTCATCCCCGAAGATCGGCAGGGAATCCTTCGGAATGCTTTCAAAATAATCCCGAACTTCTTCAGGAGTCACCTCTACATCTTCAATGATCTTCTGTTGCATTCTGCTGGCAAGCTGTCTTTGTTTATTGATCTCAAAAAGCTCTGAACGAAATTCAGCTTCACTGTCCTTATTGTAAAATTCCAGTACTTTTTCAATAGAACCTACCTGCTGCACCATTCCGGAGATCTGTTGATCGATATAATTATTGATCTCGGCATCGGTCACCACGATACTATCCTGGATCGCCTGGTGAGCGTATAGTTTATTTTCCATCAGCGAACCAATCAGGTTACAGTCGGTAACATCGGCTGTAGACATTCCCTGGCTCTGCATGTCTTTGTACATGAGGTCCACATCGCTGTCAAGAATAATATAATCTCCCACCACAGCTGCAATTCCATCTACTTTACGGCGGCTATGTTTATCCTGTGTTTTTGTCTGCTGAACCATTTCCTGTTGAGGCTGAATGGAAGTACTGTCGGTCACGATCACCTCCTGCGCAAAAGCCCCTTCAGAAAATACGAAAGCCATCAGCAATAGCACGGGTTTAGTTATAAATCTCAAATTGTTTGTTTTTAATTGCATCTTTAGTAATATCTTTTTCTAATTCTTTGACCAAATTCAGTTTGCGCTTGTTCAGGAGGATCTGCTCGATTGACGGCGCAGCGTACTCCAGAGGCGCCTGCTCATTGCGCGTCAAATAGTCTTTTACGTAGACCAAATATACTCCTAATGAGTCTTCAAGCTGCATAAAGTTAGATTTATTTAGCAGCTTGTCTCTATTCTCCACAGAAAGCGGACCAATTTTTTCATAAACAGCCTTGCTTCGTACCCAAACCGAATCGTTAAGCGAAAAATGCCTGAACTGCAGGGAACTCTTTTCCAGCTCCGCCTGATCTTCCTCGTCAAAACGTATTAACTCCCGTTTAATTTTATCGAAATTGGTGTTATTTTCATCCAGTTTTATATACCTCAACTTCACCAGATCCTCACTCAGCTTAAAATTCTCTTTATTTTTCTCGTAATAGTCAGAAATTTCTTCCGGGCTAAAAGAAGTATCGATCTCCCTGGAAACCACCGCATCTGTATAGGCATTAGTGTAGAGCTCATTGCGATAATTCTCAACCAGCTCGTTAAATTCCTTTTGCTGCTTTTCAGGAAGGTTTATTTTTGCACGGTCTATCAGCAGCTTCTGGGTGGCCCAGCGGGTGATATAGTTCGAAACGATAAGGGCACTATCTTCCGCGGAAGTATTAGAGTTGATCAAAGCATTGATGTCCTCTTCATAGAGATAAGAGTCGTTCACACGCACCACCACTTTGGGTTCCTCTCCCTTTTTAAAGTATTCACAGCCAGAAACCGAGATGCCCAGGCAGAAAAGAAGGATTCCGTAAAACTTTGTTTTCAACTTCATGTAATAAACGAGGCTTACAATTTATATACCAATTATAAATCGCTGTACACAGGCCTTGCACGCAGGCAAAAATAAGAATTCCATCAGGTTATGCAAGACAGAGGAGGGCTGTTTTCTTAAAGGCCGAAGGAATTATTTCCACTTTAATTTTTTCTGAAGTATCTTTAGATACCGAACTCTATCTTCTAAAGGCCGAAAATGTTTAAAACAGGAAGAGCGGGTGAAAAGGGCTTTTCCTTGTACTAATCCACTAAAGCTTGAGAATATGAAGTATTCTACAGAAATTGAGATCAAGGCGCCCCGCCAAGAAGTAGTACAGAAACTTCAGGATCCCGAAAACCTGAAGTACTGGCAGCGCGGACTGATTTCCTATGAAAACATTAGCGGCACCCCTGGCGAGGAAGGCTCAAAAAGTTACGCCAAATACCAAATGGGAAAACGGGAGATCGATATGACCGGCCAGATCACCCGGAAAAACCTACCGCAGGAATTGCACTACACCTTTGATGCTGATAAGGTACACAATATCCAGGAAAACTTTTTTACTGAAACTCCAGACGGGCACACGCGCTGGTTGTCTAACAACGAATTCAGGTTTAGCGGTTTCATGAAATTGGTCGGTTTTTTCATGCCCGGTTCCTTCAGAAAACAGACGCTCAGATACATGGAAGATTTCAAAAAATTTGCTGAGAATGACACCCGTGTAGCGTAGTTCCAACCAACTTTTCTATTAAAAACTGTGTTTAGTGGTTTTGCGCTATTATATTTGCCAAAAAATAACTAAAAATGAAAAAAATAAGCTTATTGCTTTGCATGCTATGCTTCTCGTTAATGGCAACTGCACAAACTAAAGTAGGAACCATTGATGCCGATTATATCATTTCGCAAATGCCCGAGGCAGCCGACGTAAATCAAGGCCTGAAGGAATACAATACCCAACTGCAAAACGAAATGGATCAAACGATCAAGAAGTATGACAGTATCGTGAAAAACTATCAGGCCGTGAGCGCCGACCTGAATGATGAAGGAAAGAAACAGGAACAAAGCAAGATCATCGGCCTCGAGAATGACATCAAGAGCTTCAGACAAAA
>JBAWAB010000346.1:0-6363 GCA_049589035.1 Salegentibacter sp. | reverse complement strand
TGAATTCATCTTCTTCTGTAAGGAGATTGACCGCGTGCAAGCCATGTTTCATTCGTCCCGCGGCATTAATCCGCGGGGCAATCACGAAAACCACATCGGTAATAGTGATCTTTTCCTTCTTCAGCTGACTCAAGATTGCCTTGAACCCCATTCGCGGCGCCACATTGATGACGTGAAGCCCATGATAGGCCAGAATTCTGTTTTCGCCGGTAATAGGCACGATATCGGCTCCAATGGCTGTAGCCACGAGATCCAGATATGGCAGCAATTCATCGATGCTTTGTCCTCTTCTTCCCGCCAGCGCCTGGATCAATTTAAAGCCAACTCCACAGCCACAAAGCTCCTTGTACGGATATTCACAATCCTCTCTTTTAGGATCCAGCACCGCAACCGCAGCTGGAATTTCAGCACCGGGCCGGTGGTGGTCACAAATAATGAAATCAATTCCCTTTTCCCTGGAATAAGCCACTTTTTCAATAGCTTTTATTCCGCAGTCAAGAGCAATGATCAGGCTGATCCCGTTATCATCGGCAAAATCGATTCCCTGGTAGGAAACGCCATAGCCCTCGGCATAACGGTCCGGTATATAGCTCGCGATATTGGGCGAAAGTGTTCGCAGGTAAGAAGAAAGCAGAGCCACGCTGGTGGTGCCGTCTACATCATAATCGCCAAAAACAAGAATATTTTCACCTTCTTCAAGTGCCTTTTCTATCCGGGCAACGGCGCGATCCATATCCTTCATCAGGAATGGGTCGTGCAAATCGTCCAGGCTGGGACGAAAGAATTTCTTCGCCTCCTCAAAAGTCTCAATTCCCCGCTGCGCCAGGAGCGAAGCTATGGGTTTTCCCACTCCCAGGGCTTTGGCTAAATTATTGACGATCTCGGGCTTCGGTTTAGGTTTTAGCGTCCAACGCATCTTCTGAAGAAATTTCTTCAAAAATATAAATTGTTCGATGCCTGCCATCATTCCTCTGGCAGAGAAAAAGCATTTGTTGATAAAAATAAAGGAAGTCCCCTATTTCTTTCCGGATACCACGATCACAATTTCGCCCTTTGGCGGTTTTTCAGTATAATGCTGAAGTACCTCTGCTGCTGTGCCGCGCACGGTCTCTTCGTGTAGTTTGGTGATCTCGCGGGAGACAGAAACCTGCCGGTCTTGCCCAAAATACTCCACAAAGTGCCCGAGAGTTTTCAGCAATTTATGAGGAGATTCGTAAAAGATAATAGTACGTATTTCTTCTGCCAATAACTTTAATCGGGTTTGGCGTCCTTTTTTCACGGGTAAAAATCCCTCGAAAACAAATTTATCATTGGGCAGCCCGCTGTTCACCAATGCCGGCACAAACGCCGTGGCTCCGGGAAGGCAATCGACTTCAAGGCCCGCCTCTACACAGGCGCGGGTAAGCAGAAATCCGGGATCGGAAATCGCCGGCGTTCCGGCATCGCTAATAAGCGCAATAGTTTCGCCGCTCTGTATACGTTGCACCAGGCCAGCGACCGTTTTATGCTCGTTGTGCATATGATGGCTCTGCATAGGCGTAGCAATGTCAAAATGCTTCAGCAGTTTTCCGCTATTGCGGGTGTCTTCGGCAAGAATAGTATCTACCTCTTTCAGAACCTTGACGGCCCTGAAGGTCATATCGTCCAGGTTACCTATTGGAGTTGGCACCAGAAAAAGTTTTCCCATAAAGATCTCTTCGGAAGGGCTTATTTGGAGAATTTGCTTTCCACAACTTCCATAAAGCGTTGTTCGTATTCTTCTTTTCCTTCCCAGTTGTTATAGTCTGGCTTCACTACCTTCTGAATGAACTTTTGAGCTTCCTCGAGAGAACTGAAGGTATTGAGTTGTGAAAGCACCCGGTTATAATCGGAGGTGTTGCCGTCAAAAAGTTGTTTAATGTAAGCCAGCCTTTCGTTGAGGCCAATATTGATGCCTTTCTTCAGGCGATCGTTTAGGGATTTCGGCCTTTGATCTTTTTGCCTGTTATTAAGCGGCTCGAAATTGGGCAAATTATCATAATCTACCCCAATATGCCTGAAATCGTTATTTTCCTCTTTTTTCGTTTCCGGTTTCTTAGGTTCGGGTTTTCTGCTTTCCGGCTTAGGCGACATGGGTTCTTTTGCGGGTGCCGCAGGTTCCTCTGTGTTCATTCGGTTGATGATACGGTCTACATCTTCACTTTCGGGGGGCATCTGCGCCACTATATCCTTGATCTTTTCGGTTGCCGGTTCGGTAATAGCCTCAGTATCGTTGTATTCGGTCCCGTCAGGTGCATATTCCTCTTCAGAACGAAAATATTGCGGAGTGCTGTTTCTTTCCGCAGGAATATCGGCCTTGCTTACTATCGGCTTTGCCTGCACCACCTCCTCCTCTTGCGGCAAGTCTTCCAGGTGCTTTCGGGTAAAGGCAAGAATCGTTAGTTTTTCATACAAGTTCTTCGCCCTTTCCTTGAGCTGTTGCACATCAAGTTCGCCTTTTTCCTGAATTATTTTTTCGGCCAGTTTCAGAAGATCAGCTTCAATTTTCTTTTTCATGATAAAAAAACTTTTTTGGCCACCTGACAACTCATCACGAGCAGGCTTTTCAACCTGTACCTCTTGATAACTGCCTGCGGGGCTTTTATAACTTTAGCACTTAGCCCTGAGTCAAGGCTTGGTTTTTTAATAAATTTGTTCCACCTTTAACCGAAAGGGCCTATTCCCGTTTCGACTTGAAAATTACAAAATGTTTCTCGAAAATACAGTAAATCACGAAGAGCAATTTGGCTGGATTGAGGTTATTTGTGGAAGTATGTTTTCCGGAAAGACCGAAGAACTCATCCGCCGACTTAAACGCGCCAAATTTGCCAAACAGAACGTTGAGATCTTTAAACCCGCTATTGACGTGCGCTACGATGAAGAAAAGGTTGTGTCTCACGATGCCAATGAGATTCGCTCCACACCTGTACCTTCGGCTTCAAATATCAGGATTCTGGCCGATGGCTGCGACGTAGTGGGCATTGACGAAGCACAGTTCTTTGACGATGAGATTGTAACGGTTTGTAACGATCTCGCCAACCGGGGCGTTCGCGTGATCGTGGCCGGCCTCGATATGGACTTTAAAGGAAATCCCTTTGGCCCTATGCCCAACCTTATGGCAACTGCCGAATATGTGACCAAGGTACATGCCGTCTGCACCCGTACAGGAAATCTCGCCCAATACAGTTATCGAAAGGCGGTGAACGACGAACTGGTTTTTCTCGGTGAAACCGAAGAATATGAACCTTTAAGCCGGGCGGCTTATTACAAGGCGATGCTGAAGGAGCGGGTAAAGAAATACGACGTCAACGAAGCCGAAGAAATAAACCCAAAGCTGGACCAGAAGAATGCCTAAAGCACAGGAGACCCACCTTGAAATAGATCTTGGCGCCCTCGCCCATAATTACCGATATATTCGTTCCCAAACCGATTCCCGGGTAAAATTCATGTCGGTTATTAAGGCTTATGCCTACGGAAGCGATTCCACGGCTATAGCTAAAAAACTTGCCGAATTGGGAACCGACTATTTTGCGGTGGCCTACACCAATGAAGGCACACGGCTGCGCGAGGCAGACATCGAAAAGCCGATAATGGTTTTTCACCCGCAGGTGTTCAATTTTGATGAGCTTATTGAAAATAACCTGGAACCGAGCCTTTACGGCGCCTCCATCTTCGAAGAGTTTATAAAGACTGCGGAAGCAAAGAACTTAAAGGATTATCCGGTTCACCTGAAATTTAACACCGGCATGAACCGACTGGGCTTCACGGCCGATGAAATTCCGAAGATCATGGAGCGTCTTCAACAAACCGATTCGGTAAAAGTAGTTTCGGCTTTTTCCCATTTAGCGGCGAGCGATGACTGGAAGGAGCGGGAATTCAGTCTGGGCCAGATCCACCAATTCAAGAATATTGCACTAAAGCTTATCGATGGCCTGGGCTATGAACCAATTTTGCACATCTGCAACACTTCAGCCATTTTCAATTATCCTGAAGCCGCCTTTAGCATGGTTAGAAGTGGTATTGGCCTTTTTGGCTTCGGAAATGATGAAAATATAGACAAACACCTGAAGCCGGTGGGAACTTTAAAAACTGTCATTTCCCAGTTTCAGGATTTAAAAGAAGGAGATACGGTGGGGTATAACCGCACCTTCACCGCTAAGCGCCCAACCCAAATCGCCACTCTTCCGGTGGGCTACGCCGATGGTATTGACCGCCGCTACGGAAACGGCAGGGCCGGAGTTTTCGTCCACGGAAAATATGCTCCCATTGTAGGAAACGTGTGCATGGACATTATTATGATAGATGTCACCGGCATTGACTGCACCGAAGGGGATGAAGTGATCATCTTTGGAGGACCTCAGCATGCTACAAACCTCGCCGCTGCCGGAAATACCATTTCTTACGAGCTTATCACCGGCATTTCTCAGCGGGTAACCCGCATCATTATCCCTGAATAAGAGCAACCTAGCGCTATAATTCCAGATTTTTCTTATTTTAGGAGGAACTATTTCAATCTAAAACAAGAAAAATGGCAATTTTAAAAGATTTTAAAGCCTTCATCATGAAGGGAGATATTATCGCCCTGGCCACAGCGGTAGTATTAGGCGCAGCTTTCAACAAGATCGTCGCCTCCTTTGTAGCCGATATTATTATGCCCATTATTGGTCTTTTCACCAACGGCACCGATTTTTCCCAAAAGTTTATCGCGCTCAATGGTGAACATTACGAATCCCTGGATGCGGCGCGCGAAGCTGAAGCCGCAGTGCTCACCTACGGCAATCTTATTCAGGCGATTATCTATTTTTTAATTGTCGCAGCTTTCATATTTTTGCTGCTCAGGGCTTACGAAAAAACCAAGACAAAAAAGGAAGCCCCCAAAGTGGCGGCTCCCAAAGGTCCTTCGCAGGAAGAACTGCTTGTTGAAATTCGCGACGAGCTGAGAAAACAAAACAGCACTCCGTAGGAGTTATAATACGTGCACCGCTACACTGCACATTTTTTTAAGAGTAGTAATCAATTAAACCCCGCAGGAAACTGCGGGGTCCTTTTTTTAACAATTTGTACAAATGCGTACAAAAACGAAATTCCCTCCTATTTTTAGAGAGAAATCCTCCCCTTGTTTCCTTATGAATTTTACATTTGTAACTTCGTGAATTACAACCAACCTCGAATTTCTGCCTGTGCAGAAATCCGGATTTATTAATTGTGAAATTTTCGCCACGGCGGAAGAGATTAAAAGATTGCTTATGAAAGTTGCAGTGGTAGGCGCTACCGGAATGGTGGGCCAGGTTATGCTAAAAGTATTGGAGGAAAGAAATTTTCCGGTGACCGAATTATTACCGGTGGCCTCAGAAAAATCAGTAGGAAAAAAGCTGAATTTCAAGGGAGAGGAAGTTGAAGTAATCGGTCTTGAAGAAGCTGTGTCCAGAAAGCCCGATCTGGCGCTGTTCTCGGCAGGAGGCGGTACCTCTCTGGAATGGGCTCCGAAATTTGCCGAAAACGGCACTACGGTGATAGACAATTCTTCAGCCTGGAGAATGGACGATACCAAAAAACTGGTGATCCCCGAGATCAATGCCAAAGAACTGACTTCAGAAGACAAGATCATCGCCAACCCCAACTGTTCCACCATTCAGTTACTCATGGCTTTGAAGCCCTTACACGATAAATATACCATCAAGAGAGTAGTGGTTTCCACTTATCAGTCGATCACCGGCACCGGGGTGAAAGCCGTACAACAACTCGAAAACGAATATGCCGGTAAGAAAGGCGAAATGGCTTATCCTTATCCTATTCACCGCAACGCCTTGCCGCATTGTGATGTATTTGAAGAAAACGGCTATACCAAAGAGGAAATGAAACTTACCAAGGAGACCAAGAAGATCCTCGGCGACGACTCGGTGTTGGTTTCAGCAACAGCTATCAGGATTCCTGTGGTGGGAGGACACTCTGAATCGGTCAACATCCAGTTCAAAAATGATTTTGAAGAAGCCGAAGTTCGCCAGATATTAAGTGATTTTCCAGGGGTTACCGTGCAGGATAACCCGGCGGTAAATACCTACCCAATGCCTATTTATGCTGAAGGTAAAGACGATGTTTTCGTCGGAAGAATCCGCAGGGATTATTCCCAGCCAAATACGCTCAATTTATGGGTGGTTGCCGACAATCTGAGAAAAGGAGCGGCTACCAATGCCGTGCAGATCGCAGAATATCTTATGGAAAACAAGCTGATCTAAACTTTTATTTCAGAAATAATATAAGAATGCCCTGAAGCTGTTGCTTTTTGGGCATTTTTTGTGGAAATTTAGTTCTTCTAAAACCACACCACATGAAAAAAAGATACAT
>JBAWAB010000345.1:0-4264 GCA_049589035.1 Salegentibacter sp. | reverse complement strand
GCTTTATGCCGCTGTCCAGGCAAGGATGTTGTTCTTTTGCGGTAAAAAAAGGGAGGTCTCGGATAGGGAAGAGTCCAGGTGCTGGGAAATGCCACTATTTTTCTACGGAAAGAAATACCACGATTTAGAGTTCAATCTGGCTTACCGCCAATGCTGAACAAAAAGAAAAGTTTGAGTTCTACCAGATGGCCCTGAAATCAGAAAATCAGCGCGCAGGTATGCTATGGTAGAATTGGGGCTTTCTTAGAGTATTTTATATAAGATTGACAGGATCCGTTGAGTTTGATAATACAGAAAGTTTTCAAGGAGAACTTCATGGTAATATTTTATTAAATTTAGCTCCTTAAGAACATGCCCCCTACTATGATAATCCAAAAGAATTACAGCTTTTCTCCTTTTTTTGAACTGTCTCAAGATTATCTCTGTATAGCGGGATATGACGGATACTTCAGGAAAGTAAATCCAGCTTTTGTTGATATGATTGGTTATTCAGAAGAAGAATTACTTAGCTTTCCAATCGACCAATTAATATATGATCCCGATAAAAACCGTACAGCAGATCTTCGCGAAAACCTTACAAAAGGCACATCTCTTCTAAACTTCGAAAATCGGTATGTGACGAAATCAGGGGAAATAGTATGGCTTTCCTGGACATCCATACCGCTTGATTCAGATAAACTTATTTATGCTATAGCAAAAAATATTACTCATATCAAGGAACAGGAACAGGAGAGAAATAAGCTGATCGCTGACCTCACGAGCATTAATAAAGAATTGACTCAGTTCTCTTTTATGGCCACACACGATTTACGATCCCCGGTAAACAATCTACTTTCTTTGTTCAATTTCATGGATGATGAATACTTAAAAAAAGAGGAAAGCCTACTTTACATGGACCTTTTAAAACAGTCCGTTGGGAGCCTTAAGACGAGGCTAGACCAATACATCGACACCTTTAAGGAAAAGAATAGATCCAAAATAGCGCTGGAAAGAATAGATTTGAATTCAGCAATAACAAAGACCGTAGAACCCATTAAGTATTTGATTAAAAGTTCAGATACTACCTTTGAAATTGATTTTTCAGAGGCAAATTTTGTTTGGTTCAATCCCTTTTACCTTCAAAGCATATTTCTAAACCTGATTTCAAACTCCATCAAGTATTCTAAACCTGGTTTACCTCCAAAAATAAAAATCAAGGCGACAAAAACTCCAAACTCTATCAAAATAATGTTCGAGGATAATGGGATAGGCTTTGATATGAAAAAAACAGAAGGAAGATTATTCGGTTTAAATGAAACTTTTCATGACCATTCCGAGAGTAAAGGAGTAGGCTTATATCTGGTCAATAATTATATGAGAGAGCTGGGCGGTAGCATTGAACTTAAGAGTAAAGTAAATGAAGGTTCGGTGTTTACATTAGTTTTCAGGAAATAGTTTCCTTTGTCATCCACGATGTTTTTAAAGACGCAAAAGCTAATCCAGGAACTACAATTACTTTGGGTGACATTTTTGAAAGAAAAAAGTAGAGGCTCAGTTGGAGATTCCGCATGAGGGTTATAAGAACTTTTTTATCATAAGCCTATTCCCCTTATTGCTTTTTCAAGATCACATAAAAATCATGAGGAGATTTAAATTCAATCCCTCTACCCTATCCTAGAGATTTTTAATTCCAGAAAATGGGGAAGACCTGGCTTTAACCTTAAATGGCAAAAAGAGAAAAATCAAAAAGTTAGATTTTGATACTGCCATGCTAAATGCCGGAATCCCTGAAAAGGCCGTTGATAATTTGTGGAAACGGATAAAAAAAGGAATGAAGGAATGGGAGAATCTAATCAAAGACAGCTTTTTATCTCCAGGTCAAAAAACAAAGTGCAAGGATTTAATTCACCTGAAAACAGGAGTTTAAAAATCTAATTAGCATTTAAAAAATTTTCCTCCAACTTTTAATAAAACAGCCCCTTCATTTGGTGAAGAGGCTGTTTCAAAGTGGAGTGTTTCCATATTCTAAAACTGAAAAGCATACTGGATTTTCAGCCCAAACGCGAGAGTTTTTACTTCATCCACATATGGGGTGGCCTCCGTATTCTTTACTGAAGTGAGCAGGCTACTATTCATAAAGTTCATTGGATCTTCCGCATTATAGGCTATAAGGTTTGCCTGATCCACTTCTGGTTTTATGTCTTTTAAACCATAATCCACAAATAAGCCCATATAAAGAGCCTGGTCATTTTCCAGCATAAACTTCACCCCGGTTTCCAGGTTCAGCACCAGGTTAGTTTGAAGGCCCAGGTCTTTTCTGGAGGTTTTTATAGCCCCAAAATCTCCAAACCCAGCAAATTTTGGATCGCTAAGCTCGGCATCATACTGCGCATAATACCCACTGGTGGTTAGAGAAGATCCCTCTGTATCATATTCTGATTGCAGTACAAAACCAACTTTTGCACCTGCAGCGGCATAAAACCGGGTAATATCCCCGGTTTCATATTGAATTTTTAATGGAACATTTAAGAAGTAAGCATACTGATTTTCCCAAAAATCTCCCACCTGGTATCTAAACTCGAATTCTTCCCCTTCCGAATCTACAGTGGTATAGGCATCTTCTACAGAGGACAGATATGCCGACCCTTCCAGGTATTGCAGTTCGGCGCCGGTACCGATACTCCAGTTTTTGGAAAGATAATAGGAATATCCCGCTCCAATACTAAAGCCGTTTTCCATATCGTTTTTATTCTGCAGGACCTCATAATCCAGTTTGGAGAATGCCCCCCTGAGGTAAAAAGAAACTTCATTCTTGGATTGTCCATAGGAAGCGCTCATGCCACCGCAAATTAGCATGAGTAGCAAAATTTGCAAACCGGATCGATATTGGACACTTTTCTTATTATTGATTTTCATTATTTTATGTTTGATACGTTAAAATTCACGCCACCTTTCAATTAGCGAACAATAAACTTTAAAGATTTACTGTGTGCGTTTGTTTGACAATTAAGAATATATACTCCCGACTGGATGTTAAATGGCAGCTCAATAGGAGTGGTCTTTCTGTTTGATCTCATCCTTTTCAGCTGCACACCATTTAGATCATATATAGAAAGCTGCATTGTTTCCAATTCTTCTTGAGGAAAATCTGCGAACAATTCTAGTTGCTCTCCTGAACTCACTGGATTACGAGCCAGGATTACTTGATAAGAACTTCTAAGTTGTACTGCTGTAGAACAAGTTCTAAGTACTTCTCCCTCTTCAGTGATCATTTCTACATAATAACTGCTTTCCGAATCCAATTGGTCACTGGCATTATCACCCTCAGAGAAATATTGGTTAGTCCCAACAAGAAATCCGTTTTTATACCACTTGTAGCTTGTGAATTTATAGCCTCCATTGGTTTCAGGATTGTTGTTTACCAGCAGCACGTTATTGAATTTTTGAACAACGATATCATCAAAACTGAAAGGCTTTTCGACCTTAATATTATAAGTCCGATTAGTGCTACCGTCTTCTGAAGTTACCGTGACTGTCTCTTTATAAATTCCGGGAGCAGGGGTAGCGATTGTAAACAATTCTGCATGATCTACGGAAGAACCTCTGTTTGGCTCCAGTTCGATTTCTACCTGATCTTCATCACTACCACAAGCAATTAGGTAAAAGACCTCTGTGGAAGGATTAGAGTAGGATGTGCCATCGATAACAACATTGTTTAATCGTGCATCACTGCTCACTATATGGAGCGTCCTGGTCACAGGAGTTGCTGCTTCATAATTCTGATTTCCCTGCTGAGTGGCGGTAATGTTTATTTGCCCTGATGCAAGCAATCTAACCAAGCCATGCAGACTTACAGTAGCTGCAGGTTCCGCATCTTCAGAAGTATAAGAGTAAGCCACAGCTAATCCAGAGGTGGAAGTAGCATTCAGAAGGAAATTATCATCAGTCTCAAGATTTCTATCTTCAAGCTCGTCAAAAGCAATGCTTTGCGCAGCCTTATTGATCACCAGGTTTGCAGTTAGCACTTCATTTATATGGTTGTCCTGGCTAACGGTTGCAGTTACAGTATAAGTTCCTGCATTGATATGCCCATTGTTTTCATACTTCACAGTTGCGCCTTCTGGAAGACCGGTGACAAAAATACTGTCCTCAGTTCCATCATAAGTGAAAGTGGCACCTTCAAAGGCTACTCCCTCGATCTCTGCATTTTCAATGACCAGTGATACTTCTTTTGAAGCCGGCAAATAATTATCAGTTCCTTCAGCAGAAACAGTGACCTTATAAT
>JBAWAB010000344.1:0-10077 GCA_049589035.1 Salegentibacter sp. | reverse complement strand
AAAAGAGATTAATCTCCAAAAACTGCTGTTATACTATCTCCTGGTGGGAATCACTGTATTGGTGAGTTTTCTGCCCTTCTTTTCTTCTGAATTTTTCTCAAACTTCTTCCAAAGCATGGGTCTCTGGTTTCAGAAATTTGAGTTCAATGCGAGCATCTATTACATCATAAGATGGATCGGATTTCAGACAACAGGCTATAATATTATCGGAATTGCAGGAAAAATTCTGCCGGTCATTACGGTGATTCTCCTTGCAGGACTGGCAGTCTTCCGTAGAAATGATTCTACCGGAAAACTTATAGCTTTGATGTTATTGGGCATTTCAGCCTATTTCTTTCTTTCTACCACGGTGCATCCCTGGTATATTGCTACCCCGCTCATCCTTTCAATTTTTACTAAATACCGGTTCGCTCTGGTTTGGTCTTTTGCCGTCTTCTTCAGCTATTATGCCTACGCAAATGCGGGCTTTCAGGAGAATTTATGGCTGATTGCACTGGAATACCTCCTGGTACTCGGGGTTTTCTTTTTAGAAATTTCAGGCAAAATTGAAAGTAAAGATCCCGCGAAGGCCTTCGATTTCTCGCGAATTTCAGGTTCTAATAAATGAGTGAAAAACAAAAAAAGCTGCCCGGATTTGGACAGCTTTTCTGTTGAAAAATATAATTTTCTTTTACATATCCAGCAGATAAGCGAAAACCAAAGGCGCCACGATAGTCGCATCGCTTTCTATAATATGCTTAGGAGTATCTATATCGAGTTTACCCCAGGTGATCTTTTCGTTGGGTACCGCCCCGGAATAAGATCCGTAACTGGTAGTAGAATCGGAGATCTGGCAGAAATAGCTCCAGAAAGGAGTATCGGTTCTTTCCATATCCTGATACAACATCGGCACCACACAAATTGGGAAATCACCCGCAATTCCTCCTCCCACCTGGAAGAATCCAATTCCCTTTTTGGAATTTTCGGTGTACCAGTCGGCAAGGAAGGTCATATATTCTATTCCCGATTTCATGGTGCTGGCTTTGAGTTCGCCTTTAAGCACGTAAGAAGCGAAAATATTCCCAAGCGTACTGTCTTCCCATCCGGGAACCACGATAGGAAGGTTCTTTTCGGCCGCTGCATACATCCAGGAATCCTTCAGGTCTATTTCGTAGTGTTCTTCAAGGGCTCCGCTTAGAAGCAGTTTATATAAGAATTCATGAGGGAAATAACGCTCGCCATTAGCTTCAGCATCTTTCCATATTTTCACAATATGCTGCTGAATTCTACGGAAAGCTTCTTCCTCAGGAATACAGGTATCGGTAACACGGTTCAGTCCTTTTTCCAAAAGATCCCACTCTTCTTTGGGAGTAAGATCCCGGTAATTAGGAACCCGCTTGTAATGGGAGTGGGCAACCAGATTCATTACATCCTCCTCAAGGTTTGCACCTGTACAGGAAATGATCTGCACCTTATCCTTGCGAATCATTTCAGCGAAAATTTTACCGAGTTCGGCCGTGCTCATTGCACCTGCCAGCGAAACCAGCATTTTAGAGCCGCCCTGCAGCTGCTTCTCGTAATCTTTAGCTGCATCTACAAGAGCCGCAGCGTTAAAGTGTAAATAGTATTTTTCTATGAATTGGGAAATAGCTCCTTTACTCATCTTCGTCGTCTTCGTTATGATTTAAATATTTGAATTTGTAGCTCAGCATCTTATAGTAGAGTTTGGCCGCCAGGAAATCTGAAGATTTCTCATTTTTGTTGGGACAAAGCTCTACGATATCAAAGCCTACCACGTTTTTCTTTTTGAACATCATTTTGAGGAATTCCAGTGTTTCATACCAGAAAAGTCCTCCCGGCTCGGGAGTTCCTGTTGAAGGCATGATAGAAGGATCAAAAGCGTCAAGGTCAATGGTAATGAATACGTTTGGCGTCATTTGCCCAATGGCATCATCCATCCAGTCCTCATAAAGGTCGTGCGCGAAATACACCTGGTTTTCGTCCATATGCTCAGTCTCTGAGACATCCATCGAACGGATCCCTACCTGAACAAGATTGGTGGTTTTGCTGGCTTCGTGCAGAGCACAGGCATGATTACATTTGGAGCCTTCATACTCCGGCCGAAGATCGGCGTGCGCATCGAGCTGCACCACGGTAAGCTCTTCAAAAGATTCATTGAAGGCTTTAATCGAACCAATAGAAACCGAATGTTCACCTCCAAAAAGAGTGACAAACTTATCCTGCTTGATATAGTTTTTGGTCGTCTTGTACACGGCTTCTACCATCTTCTCTGGAGAGGCATCTTCAGTCACTGGTGGCGCCAGGTATACTCCTTTTTTATAGACTTCAGAACGTGTTTCAATGTCATAAAGCTCCATATTTTCCGAAGCCTCTAAAAAAGCTTCGGGGCCTTTGTCGGCACCTTTTTGCCAGGTACTCGTGCCATCATATGGAACAGGGATCAATACCACTTGCGCCTCATCAATGCGGGCGTATTTATCTGGTATACCGGCGTAGTTCTTCTTACTCATGTTAGTTGTTGATTGTTGTTGGTTAGTTAAGGTTGAGTTTATAGTACCTAATATACATTTTTAATTGTTATTGCTGTAGCCCAGGATCTTAAGCATTTCCGAGGCATCCTGTTGCGGGCTAAAAAGTTCGGTAGTGATGTTGCCATTTTCATCCTTGTTGATAAGGATGTGTTTTGGCTGCGGAATAAGGCAGTGCTGCAGTCCGCCGAAACCACCGATGGTTTCCTGGTAAGCTCCTGTGTTAAAGAAGCCAATGTACAGCGGTTTTTCCTTTTTAAATTTAGGAAGGTAGATCGCGTTGGTATGCTGCTCTGAGTTATAGTAATCGTCGCTGTCGCAGGTCAATCCACCCAAAAGCACTCGCTCGTATTCATCACTCCACCGGTTGATGGCCAGCATCACAAATTTCTTGCTGATGGCCCAGGTATCGGGTAGAGTGGTGATGAAGGAAGAATTGATCATATTCCACTTCTCCCGGTCATTTTGCTGCTTTTGATAAAGCACTTCGTAAATGGCTCCGCCACTTTCGCCAACGGTAAAGCTGCCGAATTCTGTAAAAATATTCGGCACTTCCACTTCAGCTTCCTTACAGGCCAGCTGGATCTGGTTTATGATCTCTTCTACCATATACTGATAATCATAATCGAAAGCTAGGGAATTCTTGACCGGAAATCCACCGCCAATATTCAGGCTGTCCAGCGTAGGACAGATCTTTTTGAGGCTCGTATAAACCTTCAGACATTTATTCAGCTCATTCCAGTAATAGGCGGTATCGCGAATCCCGGTATTGATAAAAAAATGCAGCATCCGCAGGTCTACCTGTTCATTTTCCTTTATTTTCCTGTTGTAAAAAGGAACGATATTCTTGTAACCAATTCCAAGACGGGAAGTATAAAATTCGAATTTCGGCTCTTCTTCTGAAGCGATGCGGATCCCAACCTGAAATTTTCCTTCAATTTCTTCTGAAAGCAGGTCGATCTCTTCGTAATTATCGATCACCGGAATGCACTTCTTATGGCCATTATTCATAAGCCGGGCGATATTGGTAATATATTGATCGCGTTTAAAGCCATTGCAGATCACCCAGGTATCATCGGTGATCTTACCGGTGGTCTTCAGTTTTTCAACAATATTGATATCGAAGGCTGAAGAGGTTTCAATATGAATGTCATTTTTCAGTGCCTCATTCAAGACATGCTCAAAATGTGAACTTTTGGTACAGTAACAATAGTTATATGTCCCTTTATAATCGAGTTTTTCCATGGCGCTGTTAAACCAGGTCTTTGCGCGGTGGATATTTTCAGAAATCTTGGGCAGATAGGTGAATTTCAATGGAGCCCCGTATTTCTCAACCAATTCCATCAGGTCGATATCGTGAAAACGGAGTTCGGTTCCTTCCAACGTAAATTCCTCCTGCGGAAAATAGTAGGTCTGGTCTATTAAGTCACTGTATTTGGTATTCAATTGAGTAGGTTATTGTTTAAGGGTAAAAAATTAGAAATTATTTAAGGGTACCAAAAGAATAGATTGGTAAATATTTGTTAAGATAGGTGCTGAAGGTTTTCTTCCGGCGAAATAAAGATGCCGGAAAGAGAAATGCTGATGCCCGGGAAGAGCATCAGAAGAAAATAACAGGTTGATCAATTAAGTATGCGTTTCAAAAATATCACTGTCATATCCACAAATTCCACGGCCTTTTTTATGCCTTTGCGGAAGACAAATGTATTTAAAAAACTAATTGACTGCTGAAAAAATATGAAGTATCTAGAGATTCCCTAAATTGATGATTTCCTGTTGGTTCAGATGTCTCCATCTCCCCCGCGGAAGGTCCTTTTTGGTAAGCGGGCCAAAGCTCACCCTGTCGAGCTTCACCACCTCATAGTCGAGGCTTTTGAACAAGCTCTGAACGATGTGGGGTTTAATACTGTTAAGTTCCAGTCCCACCTCGTTTTTAGGCCGGTCGTGCACATAACTTACGTCCTGGACTATAACTTTTCCCTTGCCAAGAAACACCCCTTCCCTAATCTTTTCCAGGTCTTCCTGTGAAAGATTTTTATTAAGCTGCACGTGGAAGATCTGTCGGATGCCGTTCTTTGGCTTAGCCAGCTTTTTGGCCATGGTGCCATCGTTTGTAAACAACAAAAGGCCCATTGCCTGGGTATCCAGTTTCCCTACCGGATCGAGCTTGGCTTTAGTAGCTTTGCTCAGAAGATCCATCACTGTTCTGCCTCCTTTTTCGGTGCTGCCAGTGGTGAAGAAACCTGCAGGTTTATTCAGAAGAATGTATTCTGGTTTTTCAGGAGTAATGCTTCGGCCGTCAAACTTCACCTCATCGGTAAGTTTTACACGATATCCCATTTCGGTGATTACCTTACCATTCACAGTAACGCTTCCGGCAGAAATAAAAATGTCGGCGTCACGACGGGAGCAAACGCCTGCATTAGCGATATATTTATTGAGGCGGATCCCTTCAGGTTTTGCAGCTTTTGGGGCACCACCCTGCTTCTTAATAGGGGCATTGCCACGGGCATGAGACTTTTTGGTCTTTCCGCCGCCTTGCCTTCCGCTGAATTTTCCGCCTGATGATTTGTCGTTCCTGCTCATATCGCTAAATTTTTTGCAAATATACCGGATAGATCGCGATGTAACTAAGTAATTGCCAAAAGATTTGTTTTACTCCTAAAACCTCAGAAAACCCTGTTAAGCACTTCTTTATAATCGATAAGCAGAATACTGAAAACCCCTGCCACAATGATCAATTTCAGAATATTATGCAGCAGTAAATATTGCCATTTGGCTTTGCTGAAATACAGGAACAAAAGAAAAAAGATGAGCAATACCAGCGAAACATAGAAGTAATAATCCATCATTCCTATCTCAAATCGCGTCGTAAGCAGCAGAATTGGCACCACGGCCAGCACGGTTAGTACTGAAAGGGAAAATTTACTCCATCTCTCGCCGTAAACAATAGGAATGGTGCGATAGCCCTGTGCGATGTCACCCTTAATATTTTCCAGGTCCTTCACCAGTTCCCGCATCACGATCATCAAATAGAGGAAGGTAGCGTGAATAAAAATGACGGTTTCAAAATTCTTATAGTAAACGAAAATGGCAAAGAAGGGGGTGATCACGAGAATAGAAGCCACGAGATTGCCCAGAAAAAGGATCTTTTTCAGCCTGTGGGAATAGAACCAGATCGCAAAGATGTAGATCGAAAAGAAAACCACAGCGCGAAAGGAGACATAACTAGCGAAGAAGATCGCGGCAAAATTCAGTATAAAATACACCGAAAGCTTCGTCCGCTGACTCACCACCCGATCAAGCATCGTCTTTTTTGGGCGGTTAATGAGATCTTTTTCGCTATCGTAAAAGTTATTGATAATATAGCCCGAGGCCACTACTGTAGCCGAAGAAAGGATGAGAAAAAAAAGATTTTCATCAAAAAGTACCTGGCGCAATCGCAGTTCGGGAGCCAGGATAAAAGCAGAGGTCAGATACTGAGCAATAATAAGAATCAGGATATTATAACCCCTTACCACCGAAAACAAACTCAACATCTTAAGCAGAAATCGCTTATTCATTTTGGCGGCCATAAAGGAGTGCTCTTAGAAGTTATAAACCACTTCTAAATTGTAACCTTTCAGCGCTTTTCTCGCCTTTTCGATATCTTCGGTAAATCCAAGGATATAACCGCCTCCACCAGAACCGCAGAGTTTAAGGTAATAATCGTTAGTCTCAATACCGCGCTGCCAGAGTTTGTGGAATTTTGCCGGGATCATAGGCTTAAAGTTATCAAGCACCACGTGCGACAGACTCTTCACATTGGTGAAAAGCGACTTCACATCTCCCTTTAAAAAGTCATCGACACAGGCATCGGTATGTTTTACAAACTTTTCTTTCAGCATTTTCCTGAAAGGTTCCTGTTTCATGTTCTCCATAAAGATGCTCACCATAGGCCCGGTTTCTCCGGTGGTTCCGCTGTCAAGCAGGAATACCGCCCCTGTTCCTTCTTTGGTTTGCGAAGGAATACCAGCCGGCTCAATATTGTCTTTGGAATTGATAAGAATAGGAATGCTCAGATAGCTGTTAAGCGGATCGAGCCCTGAAGATTTTCCGTGGAAAAAAGATTCCATCTCACCAAAGATCTTTTTCAGCTTCAACAATTTATCGCGGGTAAGATTCTCAAGAACGGTGATCTTGTTGGTCGCATATTTATCGTAAATAGCGGCAACCAAAGCCCCGCTGCTCCCAACTCCGTAGCCCTGCGGAATACTGGAATCGAAATACATCCCACTTTCTATATCTGAATTAAGCGCTTCTAAATCGAATTGTACCAGTTCAGGATCTTTTTTCTCAAGCTCCAGAAGATAAGCCGCAAAACGCTTCAGATTGTTATTCGATGCAACTGAAGCTTCCGAAGGATCTTCATCCACCTTCAATGCGCCGTTGTAAAAGTTGTAAGGAATCGACAAACCTTTGGAGTCCTTAATGATCCCATACTCTCCGAAAAGAAGGATTTTTGAATAAAATAGAGGTCCTTTCATAAGCCTGTTATCTTCGTCTGAATATTAATTAATCCAGAACTATGGTAAATTGCGGGTCAAAGCAAAGGTAAATCTACAAATTTTTCGCTCCGCTTCCAACCCGGTCGCAAATATAATGCCCATTCTCACAATATGCAACCAACTCATTTTTAACGAATTCTGAAACTTCGTCCTTATTTTCCGCGGGATACAGCACATGCACGTTCGCACCCGCATCAAGAGTAAAGCAAACCGGAACACCTTTTTCCCTTCTGAATTCCCAGATCTTGTTGATGATTTGAAGCGTATTTGGCTTTATCAGAATAAAATATGGCTTGCTACTCATCATCATTGCATGCAGACTCAGGGCTTCACTTTCAACAATTTCAATAAAGGCATCGAGATCACCCGATTCCAGAATTGGCTGAAGTTTATGTAAATTCTCTCTCGCCTGCACAAACCGTGCTTCGGCAAAAGGATGACCATACATCAGGTTGTGCCCCACACTACTGCTCACTTGTTTGGTTCCACGATCGACCAATAAAATACTGTCCTGAAAATCTTTGAAAATCTCATGCACTTTTCCCGGATAAGGAATGCCGTAAAGATCGCTGCTTCCCTCCACCTTTTCATGTTCTCCCCACACTACCAGATCGCCATCAATACTCCTGCATGCGCTACCAGAGCCGAGCCTTGCCAGGAAAGAAGCCTTTCTCTTGTAAAAATCCTCGTTTTTTTCTGCGGAAGCGTCCAGTTGCTTTTCCAAACCTACCACACAAAGCGCAAGCGCGCTCATGCCGCTGGCCGAAGATGCGATCCCGGAGCTATGCGGAAAAGAATTTTCGGTGTAGATCGTAAATCGATATGCTCTCAGGAAAGGGCAATATTTCTCAATTCGTTTGAAAAATGTATTGACCTTCGGCCTAAAATCTTCCTTTTCCTCTCCTTCGAAGAACAGTTCAAATTCAAAATCCTCCTCTCCTGCTACTTCTGAAGCTTTCAGTTCAAATTCCAGCCGGGTAGTGGTAAAACAATTATTCAGCGTAAAGCTAATAGAAGGATTTTCGGGCAGCTGCCCTTCCCTTTTCCCCCAGTATTTCACCAAGGCGATATTACTTGGAGACTGCCAGCTGCAACTCCCTTTTTCAAGCTTATTCGGGTAAGGATCTTTGGGAATGAATTCCTGTTCGGTCATCATGAAAATTTTGACAAAGGTACATTTTTTAAGTTTCGGCCTTCGCCCCGCTTATGCGAAATTAAATCCTTATTTTTAGAGGGTATGCGTGATCTATCAAAACCATCCTCTATGAAAAAGACCATTCTTATCACCGGCGCTTCCAGCGGAATTGGACGGGAGACCGCTCGTTACTTTGCCGCCCGAAGCTGGAATGTCGCGGCTACCATGCGCTCTCCCGAAAAAGAGACCGAACTAAAGGAGTTGCCTAACACCGGCATCTATAAACTGGATGTGACTGACAAAGAAAATATCGCCGAAACCCTCAAAAAAGTAGAGGTCGATTTTGGACGTATAGACGTGCTGCTTAACAACGCAGGCTACTCTGCAGTAGGAGTTTTTGAAAAATCGACTTCGGAAGAGATCAGGAAGCAATTTGATGTAAATGTTTTCGGACTGATGGACCTTACCCGCGAGATCATTCCTTATTTCAGAAAGCGCGGCACGGGCACGATTATTAACCTCAGTTCTATTGGCGGCCGCGCCACTTTTCCGCTTTACAGCCCTTACCACGCCAGCAAATGGGCTGTGGAAGGTTTTGCCGAAAGCCTGCAGTTCGAACTTCGCCCGTTCAACATCAAGGTGAAGAATATAGAACCTGGCCCCATAAAAACCGATTTTTACGACCGCTCGCAGAATGTCTTTGAGAACGACAATATCACCGGATACGAAGATTTTGAACAGAATATGCTGGATTACATGCAAAAGGCCGGAAAAACCGCACCGGGACCTGAGATCGTAGCAGAGACCATTTACAAAGCAGCAACCGATGGCAAGTTCAAACTACGATATCCTGCCGGAAAACAGGCAAAAATGGCGCTTGGCCTGCGCAGCATTCTTCCTTCTGCCTGGTTCAATGGCATAGTGCGTCGAATGAGCAATAAGATTTCTAAGAAGTCATAGCCCTGGCGGCAAGATACCCGCTCGTCCAGGCATTCTGAAAATTGAAACCTCCGGTAATGGCGTCAATGTTGAGCACTTCGCCGGCAAAAAATAAATTTTGATGCAGCCGGCTTTCGAAGGTCTTGAAATTCACTTCTTTCAGGTCGATGCCGCCGGCAGTCACAAATTCTTCCTTAAAAGTACTTTTACCATTAACGCGGAAAATAGCTTCGGCAAGTTGCAGGCTCAGTTCCTGCAACTGAGTTTTATTCAGATCGGCCCAGATCTCATCTTCAGCGATCTTAGCTGCTTTTAAAAGACTTTGCCATAAGCGCTTCGGAAGTTCAAATTGGGCATATTTGGAGACCTTTTGTTTTGCCTGACTCAGCTTCCTTTCCTTCAGCTGCTCCATAATATCCTCGGAATTCATGCCCGGTAGCCAATTCACCTTTATCTGGAATTCATAGTTCAAAGCATTAAGTTCCCGTGCGCCCCAGGCTGAGAGTTTAAGAATAGCCGGCCCACTCATACCCCAATGGGTGATCAATAAAGGCCCCTGAGACTCCAGCTTCTCTCCTTCCACCATTACCTCGGCCGAAGTAGCAATTCCCGCCAGGTTATTTATCCGCGGATCTTTAATATTGAAGGTAAATAAGGAAGGTACGGCGCTAACGGTGCTGTGGCCCAATTTCTCCAGCAAATTCCACATCTTGGGATTGCTGCCGCTGGCGATCATCAGTTTTTCCGCGGAAAAATCTCCTTTGCTGGTGCCGATGAGCCAGTTCTTTTCAGCTTTCGATATTTTTCTGACCGAATGATTCTTCAGCACCTGTATCCGAAGTCTTTCGGCTTCACCAAGAAAACAATTGATAATGCTTTCCGAAGAATCGCTCACCGGAAACATTCTCCCGTCTTCTTCGGTCTTCAA
>JBAWAB010000343.1:0-5321 GCA_049589035.1 Salegentibacter sp. | reverse complement strand
CCAATAAGAGGACTTATTCTGCCCGGAAAGTAGTGGTAGCACTCGGATATTCTGATAACTTCAGAATAAAGGGGCTCGAGGGATTTGTGATTCCGCATAAAAAAGCCAAGGCTTCTAAAAACCGGATTCAGCTAAAAAATCAAGACCACCTGGTCTTGCCTGATCTTTATGTGGCGGGTACTTTAGCCGGGTGGCGCAGTCAATACGCGATAGCCTGTGGCAGTGGGGCAGCCGTTGCTACTGATATTCTCACCGACTGGAATAAGGGTGAGCATACGAAAGTGCACGATAAGTTATAATAAAACAAGTTGAAGCAGGGTAACCGGCATCGATGCGAACATGAGCATCAGGAAAATGCGGTGCAGCCTGCGATAGATCAGCGCTCTTTTGAGTTGTCTCGTAAAAGTCCTGTCTGGATGTGTATCTATCTGTTGTCTTATGCTGGAAATAGAAACATTTGAAGTATTGACCAATATCTCTTTTTGTAGAAATAGCAGTGCGCTGTTGTCAAGAAGCCGAAAGCTCACTGCTATGATAAAAAAGAGCAGCGGAGACAGCGTCAGCATGAGCATCAGGTATTCGTAGAGGTCTTTCACGCATACAATTTATTGCTTTTTTTCAGACAGCTCTATCACTTTTTCGATTATTCGGTCTCCGTCGTTTTTTAATCGTTCAAATGCATTCGAGCCGAACAGTTGTTGTGCCATTACCGCTTTCAGGTACTGTTTGTAAATAGACCGGTACTCCTGAACTCTAATATTAATATCGCCCCTGTGCCCAAAATTGATGAAGTCATCCACCATTTTGTCGGTGATCTCCACTTTTTTATCAAATTCTTCCCTGGAGAGTGAGTTATAATATTTCCTGTCTTTTTCGAGAACTTCAAAAATGAAGCGGTTCATAAATCCGCTGTTGAGCAGCAGGCTAAGATTTTCTCTGGCCGGGCTGGTGTCTTTGGGAACAAAGACATCCGGAATAATTCCGCCGCCGCCATAAACAATTTTACCGCCGGGAGTTACATACTTCAGTGAATCTGCAATAGGAATGCTATCGGCATGTTGTAGTTCCCCATTTTTATACCGGCGCATATAATCATTGAAATAGGCCTCATTTCCGTGGTCGTATGGCTTCTGAATGGATCTTCCGGTTGGGGTATAGTAACGGGCAATGGTGAGGCGTACCGCACTGCCGTCTCCCAGTCCCATTTCGCGCTGTACCAGGCCTTTTCCGTAAGATCTGCGGCCAATGATGGTGCCTACGTCATTATCCTGAAGAGCCCCTGCTACCACTTCGCTTGCTGAAGCCGAATTTTCATTGATGAGTACATATACCTTTCCGTTCTCGAAATCGCCTTCACGTTGGGCGTAGGTATTTTCAATGGCACCGCTTTTGTTCTTGGTGAAAAGGATGAGTTTATCGTCTTTGATGAATTCATCGGCCACGTTAATAGCTTCGGAAAGGTAGCCGCCGGGATTATCCCGCAGGTCGAGAGCGATCTGAGTTGCTCCCTGTTTCTCCAGCCTTTTGAGCGCGTGATGAAATTCTTTGAAAGTGGTTTCAGCAAAGCGATTGATCTTGATATACCCAAGTTTATCTGTAAGCATATAAGCGGCGTCAACGCTCTTTAAAGGCACTTTTCCGCGGCGTACATTGAAGGTGAGGAGATCTTTCAATCCTTTCCTGAGAACCTTCAGCTTTACTTCGCTGTTTTCCTTTCCTTTTAGCTGATTGGTGAGACTGTCATTACTGATGTTTTTATTGAAAAGCGGAGTGCCGTCAGCATAAAGGATCCGGTCTCCACCACGAATTCCGATCTTTTCACTAGGGCCACCTTCCAGCGCCTGAATAACCACAATAGTGTCATGCACATTATAAAAGCTCACTCCAATTCCCACAAAATCGCCCTGCATATTTTCGGTGACGCTGGCATATTCATTTTTTGGAATATAAACCGAATGCGGGTCGAGGTTCTCAAGGATCTTGTTGACGGTCATATCAACAATACTGTCGGTATTTACATCGTCAACATATTCATAATCAATGTAATCAATAAGCCTGCTGAGTTTCTCTTTCTTCGGGTTGGAAGAAAAAAGATTGTCTGAGGAATTGAAATCCAGTCTTGCGCCCAAAAAGATACCCACGGCGCAGGCCACAGCTAAGAGTATGGGTGTGTATATGTTATATTTTCCTTTCAATCGTCTAAATCTGTTATCTGTTCTAATTCTACCCCTGCCTTCTCAAGAAATTCCAGTCCGGAGCAATCTTTATAGTCAATATGGTAGACCAGCCGTGTAATCCCTGCCTGATGAATGAGCTTGCTGCATTCTTTACAAGGCGACATGGTAATATACAAAGTCGCGCCCATACAGGATTGAGTGGAAGCCGCGACTTTCAGGATCGCATTGGCTTCGGCGTGCAAAACATACCATTTGGTGTAACCTTCATCATCTTCACAAAAATTTTCAAAACCACTTGGTGTTCCGTTATAGCCATCAGAGATGATCATTCTATCTTTCACAATAAGTGCGCCAACCTGTTTGCGTTTGCAATGTGAAAGTTTACTCCATTCCATCGCGATACGCAGGTAGGCCCGGTCGTACTTTAGCTGCTTATTCTTGTTCATAATTTTTGGGACAACTCAGCCCGGCAATAGTTATATTCAATTTTATAAAAGGCTGAAAATCATTAAAGTTGCTAAATTAAAAAATAGCAAGAAAATTGTCTCTCAGGATCGGTAAAATTATTCCCATAACGATCGATGATATTACAAGCACCCAATCCCGTTTAGAAACCTGTAGTACATTCAGGGCAATAAAACCAATGATCATGGCCGACAGTACTACAGTTACCTGCGCAGCTTCGATACCCAGGGCAAATTCCAGCAATGGGAGAAATTTGCTTTTGGAGCCTATGAGCATTTTAAAGTAAGTCGCAAAACCCAGCCCGTGAATTACACCAAAAAAAATGGTGGAAAAATATAGCAGATTTCGGCTCTTGTCACGATCTTTCTTGCTGGCGGTAAGCACGTTGTAAAAAGCAGTGACAAAAATGGTGATAGCTATAAGTAATTCTACCCAAACTGTGCGCACAATTACGATCTCATACACCGAAAGAAAAAGGGCCGTGGTATGCCCAAGCGTAAATAGCGTCACCAGCCATAAAACTCTCTGCCAGCTGCTGAAGCCGTATGAAACCACCAAAACGATTAAGAACAAAATATGATCGTAAGCCTGCCAGTCCAGTACATGCTCCAGGCCAAGCTTTAAAAACAACCAGAATTGGGACATAAATTATTTTCTTAGGGAAAGCCGAAAGTACAACATATTCAGAAAATTGCAAAGCTCAACTGCTGCCTGTGGCATTTGGGAGACTCTTGCCAAAAACCAATGCTTAAAGTTGAGTTCATGTTTAGTTAAGATATGGTAAGCTCCCTGCCATTTAAATTGACATTTTCTTCAAGCTTAGCTAATATTTTCTTTAGAAGTTGTTCCTAATTTTGGAAGTAACAGAATCAGCTTAACCCAGGGAGGTGGAAAATTTTTAAAATTAATTCCTGCTGGCATATCGGCTTTATAGAAAAACAGATTTAAGATCTGTTTTATTTGTGTTTAGTGTAATCCGCTCTGTGGGAGGAGCGGATTTCTTTTTCTGCGGAAGTGTTAATTATTAATAATTCTTAAAAAAAAGCTAAACGATATGATAAGATCTTCAAAAAATTTATTAAATTTCCTATAACTACTACATCCAAAAAGTCAGCCCCGCTTCTTCCAGTGCCCCGAGTAGTTATTTTAAAGGGATCAAATTTTAAGCAATGGCGAGGTTAAATTTCAAGGGTATTGAGGTGGTTTTTCCTGAATTGTCGGCAGACAGGTCCAATGGGATCAGGAGTGAACTACTGTCAGAATGGTTTCAGTATGAAATAGGAAGTCTTAAGGAATTATCTCCAGAAAACCCCCTCAAAGACCTCAGGCTAAGAAACTGCATTCGCAGTATTGAAAGCATCGATATGGATGGTCGCTATATTCTTAAAGTGGAGCGCTGACGGCATGTGTATTTTGCACATTTCAGCAACAATTATTTTATTAATGGATGATCTGCAGGATTAGTGCACCAATCACAATAGCTGCGATTATAAAGTAAACGGCATACTGCAACCATTTTGAAAATCCCTTTTTCTTATTCTCTTTACCATTCCTGCAACAATCTTTCATCTGTAAAGGTTAATTTATTATCCTTTCTGTGAACTCAGTTTCCTCGATAAGGAAACATTTTTTCATCCCAAAAATAGAACTCCTGAAGTTTTGATTCTGATCTCTCTGAGCATAAATTTGGAAGAATAATGTAGGGCAATTTTTGTCAAAACACAAGCTATTTGCATTACATCTAATATAACGTTGTTTCGCCGATTTTTTTCTGAAAACAGGTTCTAAATCGTTAAATTTAAGTTAGTTATGTATAGTAATTAAAATGGGGTAGATATGGAAATTATTACTGATTTTGTTGAAAATTACAAACGAGCCTTGCACGGAGTGAACATCGTTATAAAGGTGCTAGTGACTCTGGCTTTGGCTTTTATCATTTTTTCGGTAATTAGTGCGATCATTAATGTTTTGACTTAATCTAAAAAGGTCTTAATAATTAGTAATTTCAACGAATAAATCCAGCGATTATATTTCAGGCTTAGATAAGCCCAAGGCCATTTATTGCTATTTTCTATCCTCACGAATTTCTTTCCAGCTACTAATCTTACCTTCGCCAGATCCTCTTTTCTTTTTATAGTGCACGTGAAGTGAAAATAGCTAAGGTTTTTGAAGGAACTTCTTTGGAGTACATAATGGTTAAAACCCCACAAACAATGAAGTTTACGGGGTTTGGATTTAATATCTTAGAAGTACTCGAGGCGGGAGTACTGTAAAATCGTTAGTGCCCATGTTTGTTGGGATTTCGGAAGATACTAAAATTGAGTGTCTCCGAATTTAACACCTTTAGATAAAGTTTAACATTTATTGCACTCCAATTTCTTTAATTCTCGTGTAATTTAAAGTGATTTTAGAATAAATGAAGATGAGCCATCTTATAAACGTCTAAAGTTAATATTTGAGCTTTACGAGCCAAATTGCTGTAATTCAATTTGCAGGTATATTTATCATTCCTTTTCTTTGCTGACCGAATTTTCGAATGAAAGTGAGGATCCATTTAAATTTCAAAAATAATTGGGGTCAAAACAATATTTTCTTCAGCATGACGAGGCCTACATGTTCGTTGGTCACAAAATAGTGGAATTAAATTCTGTAATAACTGTATTGTGATCAATATCTTAT
>JBAWAB010000342.1:0-3327 GCA_049589035.1 Salegentibacter sp. | reverse complement strand
CTTCGTTGAACATTTGGGTAAGCGCATCGTGTAGGGTAAAGTCCATCACCGAAGGCAAATGAGAGTTGTAATCTTCAATCGCCCCTACCTTGCTATCTGCCTGCCAGTAGGCGATCTGCGCCTGATCGTGCATCCACACCTCCCCCACAATGTTGAAATGAGGATATTCCTTCATGATGGCTTCCGTCCATTTGGAAATGCCCTCTTTGTCGTTATAGGAATAAGTATCTACCCGCATACCGTCCAATCCTGCATATTCGATCCACCAAATGGCATTTTCGATAAGATAATTTAGCACCAGCGGATTGCTTTGGTTAAGATCGGGCATGGTCTTTACAAACCAACCGTCCACGCAATACCGCTTGTCCTTTTCTGAACGATGCGGATCAAATTGGGTAGTCATCCTGTAGTTTGATTGCGCATAACCCGGGAACTGGTGAATCCAGTCGTAAGTTGGCAAATCCTTGATCATCCAGTGCTCTGCACCCCAGTGATTGGTGACATAGTCCATGATAAGCTTCATGTTGCGCTCATGCAAAGCTTCTCCAAGTTGTTTGTAATCTTCGTTACTTCCGTAGCGCGGGTCAACATTATAGACATCGCTTTCGGCATAGGTATGATAGGAATATGACGGATCGTCATCTTCGAGCAAAGGCGTGCTCCACAGCGCCGTAACACCAAGATCTTCGAGGTAATCCAAATGGTCAATGATGCCCTGAATATCTCCGCCGTGACGACCGCCCTGGTTTTCACGGTTCGCCTTTTCCTGCATTTCGGGGCGGGAATCATTGCCCGGATTTCCGTTGGCAAAACGATCGGGCATCAGCAAATAAACAGCATCGCTGGCATCAAAGCCCTGGCGGTATTTTGAATTTTCCTGCCTCTCTTTGAACTCATATGTTTTTGTAAAATTTTGGCGGCCTTTCTTAGAAAAACTGAATTCGAATTCTCCCGGCTCAACATTCCTGGTATCCAGGGTGACAAAAATGTAATTGGGATTCTCGGTTTTTATGACATTTTTAATGGTGATATCATCGGGAGCCGAAACCTGGTATTGCGCGATATTCTTTCCGTGGAACATCACCTGCAATTCGTCTCTTTCCATTCCGCTCCACCAGAAAGGAGGTTCCATTCTGTCGATCTGGGCCTGCAGCAAGGTTCCGCAGAGCAGAAATAACATCAGTAAAATTTTCTTCATCTTATCTAAGGTTTGGTTTTAAAAAGAAAGCGCAGCCAGAAAGACCTTTCCGGCTGCGCTTGCTAAAATTCTATTTTTTGCAACTCTCTTTCAAACTACACAATTACGAGATTATTGGGTGCTACCTCCACTGCTTTCCCGTTCAACAGGATTTCCAACGGCTCTGCACCTTCAAGTAGGAAACTGGTCTTATCGGCAGCAACTTCGATCTTCAGGATCTGGTTTCTGAAGTTCACTTTAAAGGAATAAGCCTTCCATTGTTCAGGAATACGCGGATTAAAGCAAAGCTTGTCATCTATCACTCTCATTCCGCCGAAACCTTCCACGATACTCATCCAGGTACCGGCCATACTGGTGATATGACAACCCTGCTCCACCTCGTGATTATAGTCGTCAAGATCCAGCCTCGAGGTGCGCAAATAAAAGTCGTAGGCCTGTTCCATTCTGCCCAATTTTGCTGCCTGGATACTGTGAACACAGGGAGAAAGCGAGGATTCATGAACTGTTAAAGGCTCATAGAAATCGAAATGTTTTTCAAGTTCCTGGTGGCTGAAGTGGTCTTCGAAAAAGTAGAAGCCCTGCAGCACATCGGCCTGTTTGATATAGCAGGAACGAAGAATGCGGTCCCAACTCCACTTCTGGTTGATAGGACGCTGAGTCTTCTCAAGTTCAGAAACCGGAACGATCTCTTTATCAAGGAAGCCGTCCTGTTGCAGAAATACCCCGTGATCTTCAGAATATGGAAAATACATATTTCCGGCCACTTCTTTCCAGTCCATCAGTTCCGAATCGTGCAGCCCGGCGAGGCCCATCACCCTGTCGTAATCTTCAGGATAGCCGTCCTTCACCTTATCGATCATCTGCATACAGTACTGGATGCACCATTTTGCCAGATAGTTCGTATACCAGTTATTGTTGATATTGTTCTCATATTCGTTAGGGCCGGTAACCCCAAGAATCACGTATTTGTTCTTCGGAATACTGAAGGTTGCTCTTTGCTGCCAGAACCTCGCCACGGCGATCATCACTTCCAGGCCTTTTTCAGGAATATAACTGAAGTCTCCGGTATAGCGCACATAGTTGTGGATCGCGAAGATCATGGCCCCGTTCCGGTGAATTTCCTCAAAGGTGATCTCCCATTCATTATGGCTCTCTTCCCCGTTCATGGTTACCATTGGGTACAGCGCCGCGCCATTGGTAAAACCTAGCTTTTGGGCATTTTCCTTGGCCTTTTCCAACTGATTGTACCTGTAGGTAAGCAGATTCCGCGCCACCTGCTGATCTTTAGTCGCCATATAAAAAGGAATGCAGTAAGCTTCGGTATCCCAGTACGTACTCCCGCCGTATTTTTCGCCGGTAAAGCCTTTCGGACCAATGTTTAGCCTTTCATCTTTTCCGAGGTAAGTCTGGTTTAGCTGAAAAATATTAAAGCGGATTCCCTGCTGCGCCTTCACATCGCCTTCAATGACAATATCGGCCATTTCCCAGATCTTCGCCCAGGCATCCTTTTGCTCCTGAAGCAACTGCTCATATCCCGAAGCCATAGCGCCATCCAGAACGATATTGGCCGCAGAGATAAGCTGGTCTTGCTTATGATTCTGATCTGTCACATAACCCGCATATTTCTTAAGGCTGATGATCTGGCCTTTTTTAGCATTCACTTTATAAGAAAAGCTGATCTTATCTTCGGTCAGGACTTCTTCAAAAGGAAGTTCCTGTTTTTCATCACCTATAAAAACCTCAGATTGCATAAAGCTGCCCACGTGGAATTCAGTTTTAAGTGTCTTTGACAGCAGAAATCCGCGTTTGCCTTCAGAACGAACTTCCAGCGTTTTCCAGAAACGCTCTTCCCAGTTGGCATCGGTATTGGTGATACCGCCATCCAGGTAAGGTTCCAGGATGATTTCAGCATTTGAGTTCAGTAGATCCAGTTCAAAATTGATGGCTCCTAATTCGTCTTTAAGGATAGAAAGGAAGCGGGTAGCTCTCACGGCTACCTCTATTCCATTGGAAAGCGTCGCCACAAAATTGCGGCGGTGATAACCTTCCTTCATATTAAGCTCCCGCGTGTACTCTTCAACCTTTGTACAGGTATGCAGGTCGAGGGCTTCGCCATTGATGTACACGTT
>JBAWAB010000341.1:0-1631 GCA_049589035.1 Salegentibacter sp. | reverse complement strand
TTGAGCAGCTGTTTTTCCTCATAAGATTTAGAGATATTGTGCAATTCGACCACCTTGCTGCCCAGGCGCTCCATATTGATCTCCAGTTGAACCTGGTGATCTTTTCTGCGGTTATGCGCACGCTGCTTGATCTCGTGGAAATCATCTATTCTCGATTTTGATTTGGTGGTACGTGCCTTCGGTTGACGGCGCATCCAATCCAGTTCTTTCTTGTAGAGCTGCTTTGCCTTTTCGGTATTGGTGTCTTCCAGCGCATGCCGCGCTTCTTTTTTGTCGAGGTAATAAGAGTAGTTTCCTTTATAGGTATGGAGCTGGCCAGCTTCCAGTTCCACGATCTCATTGCACACCCGCTCCAGGAAATAGCGGTCGTGAGTGACCATGAAAATGGTGAAATTCTCTTTTCTGAAATAAGCTTCCAGCCATTCGATCATGTCCAGGTCGAGGTGGTTGGTAGGCTCATCCATGATGATGAAATCGGGTTTCTGTAGCAGCATTCTCGCCAGGGCCAGGCGTTTCTTTTGCCCGCCTGAAAGATATTTCACCTCCTTATCGAGGTCTTCCAGTTTTAGTTTGAAAAGGATCTGTTTGTACTGAGTTTCGAAATCCCAGGCCTGGGCAGCTTCCATTTCTTCAAAGGCCTTTTGGTAGGCCTCAGTGTCATGCGGATTCTGCAGCGCTTTCTCATAGCGGTTAATGATATCCAGCGTCTCGTTTTCCGAAGAAAAGATGGTCTGTTCTACCGTAAGATGTGGATCAAGATCGGGTTCCTGGGGTAAAAAAGCGGTGGTGATATTTTTCCGGTAGACCACATTGCCTCCATCGGGAGTATCGCTGCCGGCGAGGATATCCAAAAGAGAAGTTTTTCCGGTGCCGTTCTTGGCCACGAAGCCCACCTTTTGTCCTTCGTTGATCCCGAAGGAAATGCCCGTAAACAGTACTCTTTCGCCATAGGATTTGGCGATATTTTCAACTGAGAGATAATTCACAAAAATCGATTTGCGTGCAAAATAACAGGAAATTCACGACTTAATTTTATTATTAGCCTACAAAAACTATATTTGTTAAAACTTTGTGAAGCCTTTTATGAGATTTAAAAGTGTCTTATTCCTTGTATGCGTGATATTAGCGTTTACCTCCTGTATTTCTACTAAAAAAACCACCTATCTCCAGGATAATTCCGCGGAGATCGACAGTATTATCAGCATTCAGCGAATGCGGAAACCTTACCGGATTCAGACCGGTGACCTGCTGAGTATTCGGGTAAAGGCTCTGGACCAGGAACTGGTAGGTATGTTCAACCCGGTGGGGGAAAGCAGTCTTGGGGCTACCACCGAAGAAAATGTCTATTTCGACGGATTTACGGTAGATGATCACGGGAATATCCGCGTCCCTACTTTGGGGGAGGTGAATGTGTTGGGTTTCACCGTGGAAGAAGTGAGAGGAAAGATCGAAGAAAAGCTGCTGGAGCATTATTTCAAAGAGGAAGCTAACCTATTCGTTACCGTGAAACTGGCAGGGATAAGATATACTACCCTGGGAGAAATTGGAACGGGTAGCCAGGTGGTGTATAAGGATCAGGTAAGCATCATAGAAGCGATCGCTAATGCCGGAGGGATAGAGGAGTTCGGGGA
>JBAWAB010000340.1:0-8861 GCA_049589035.1 Salegentibacter sp. | reverse complement strand
GTTACCATAAGGACCACCGAATTCGGCCCAAGATCGGAACAGTCAAAATTCTTTTTATCAATCTTTAATTCCAGGCTACTGTCATTACCGCCATAAACATCTTGTGCGGTAAGAAGAGCCTGCCCATTGACATCGAGTTGAAGTTCAAAGCTGTTGCAGTCTGCTACCGGAGGAGTTGGCTGTGCCTCCAACTGCACTGTGAAACTACAGGTTTCTGAAGTATTTCCAGAGCTGTCTACCGCAGTGATCTCTACCGTGGTGTCTGCAGTAACCGGTGTGCCTTCCGCAGGATCCTGGGTGATCGTTAAAGCGCTGGCATCGTCACAATTATCGGAAATGATGCCGGTGGTATAATCAGGAATAATGTATTCTCCATTCGAATTTGCCGATAATACAGAGAGCGGAGATGTACAGTCAATCACGGGAGAAGTTCCATCCCAGCTTGTCTGGTATTGGTCAGCATAAGCAGGAACCGGAGCGCAGGAGACATTTACCACCGCCTCAACAGGCACTTCTATAACCGCAGGTGCACATTGCTGAGCTATGGTGAAAGCAGCAGTAAAGGTATTGGGTAGGCGATTGTACATCTCTAAATCGAAATCGAAATGATAATCACCTCCTGAATCATACATGGTAGAATTATCTACAAATAATTTTCCGCAACTGTCTAAAGCTAGGTCTACAGGCAAATCAATTTTATTGAGAATAGTTGTTCTATAGGATAAACCAGGATCAAAAACCTTAATACTGAACTTTTCTTGCTCTATGCCTGTCTTTACGCTGTTGTAAACAGAAAGAGCCTCTGAAAAACTTGCACCGTCCAGGTTCAATATCTGAGTGATATTGATATCCGGTCCAAAGTCGGCTATATAAATAAATCCGTAATCGTCAACCGAAATGCTACCGGGAGAATTAAGTTCAGAATTAGAACTGTTTATTTCATCTACATATCTCGGGTTATTAAATTCAGAAACATCGAAGATCTGCACCCGACCATTGCCTCCTCCTCCAAGATCTGCTACATAAAGATACCCCCGATCATCAGTAGTTACTCTGAAAGGAGTGTTGAATTTATTGGTATCCGACCGTCCGAAGAATCTATCGAACCTGCCATCTGCATAATATATCTTTATACGACTTGGTTCCGGAACAGGCGGATCCTGCTGATCATAATAATCTGCAACAAAGAGATTATCAGAAGCATCAAAATCCAGCCCCATCGGACCTCGGAATTCGGTTCGATTTTCACCATTATAACCGGATCCTAAGGTGCGGTTGGGCAAGAAAGTTCCATCTGAGGAAAAAACAAATATCTGCCTTGCCCCGTTATCAGCAACATAGATCTCATCCTGGCTGTTAATCGCAATGTCTAAAGGACTATTAAAATTATCTATAGGGGGAATTTCCTGGAGCAGTTGACCGTTTTGACTATATTTTTTTATTCCATCCCCAAAAGTGAGAACATATATATTCCCCTCACTATCCACATCAATTGCCACTGGAATTCTGCCCAATTTCGCTTCATAACCACCTAATAAATCCAGATAATTCAATGTGATATTCCGTAAATCAAATCCAGGTATAAAATTATAATCAGGCGTACCAACCTCGAAGTTGTCTAAGCTTCCATTGGTCAATAATAGGTCATTTTGATCGAACAAATTAACAGGTTGATCAAAATCTATGGTAACCGGAATAGGATTTTGAGAAGTAGGATTTGATGCTGTAGTAGAAATCGTCACTCCATTCTGCCCCCATCCAACCTTCACAAAAAGGCACAAAAATACCAGCAGCAACAGCCGGAGCAAACGCGTGAATCTAGATTGATAAGAGCTGGTTCCTGGCATCAACACCTCCTTTGGTTAGCCGATAAAGATAAGTATTGTACCCACAAGTGCTAAAGACAAAATTGTTAAGTTCTGCTCAAGACCTGAGGGCCTTGCCCGGAAAGAGTTAAAAAAGGACAAAAATCGACAGGAAGTTGTCAATAGGATATAAAGAATTAGTCAGACTGTTCCGTTTCGGCCATTTTTGCAACACCCGAAACGGAAGTCTCACTAAGAAACTGAATTGTTTGAAGCCTAAGCTTCAGTACTTTCCTGGTTCTTTACAACCAGTCTAAAACCTTCTCCGTGAATGTTCAGGATCTCAACATTCTCGTCTTTTTTGAGGTATTTTCGGAGTTTCGCGATATAAACGTCCATACTTCGGGAAGTGAAATAATTATCGTCTCTCCATATCTTTGTCAGCGCAAGCTCGCGGGGCATAAGATCGTTCTCATGCAGGGCCAGCAGGCGAAGTAGTTCGTTTTCTTTAGGAGATAACTTCTGAGGTTCTTCATCTCTGAAAGTAAGGAATCTCAGTTTTGAATTCAGGTGGAAACCACCAATTTCGAATTCAAATTGTTTGCTGTCGGCCACGCTGTCGGTTGCCTTGCGTTGCATGATCGCCTTGATCTTCATCAGCAGCACTTCGCTGTCAAATGGCTTGTTCAGGTAATCATCGGCGCCTACTTTATAACCTTTCAGCACATCTTCTTTCATCGCCTTGGCAGTAAGGAAGATGATCGGGATTTCCTCGTTTTTCTCACGGATCTCCTTGGCCAGGGTGAACCCATCTTTGTATGGCATCATCACATCGAGAATACAAAGATCGAAATCGTCTTTCTTGAACTTCTCAAAGCCTTCCATTCCGTTTTTGGCATGAGTGACCTCATAATCATTCATTGCCAGGTAATCTTTTAAAACCGTTCCAAAGTTTGGATCGTCTTCGACTAATAAAATTTTCTTGTTTTCAGTTTCCATATATTTAAGATATTAGTGGTAATTTAATTGTGAATGTACTTCCATTTCCTTTTTCGCTCTCTACGAAAATGCTTCCGTGGTGATCGTCCAGAATGCGTTTGACGTACGCAAGTCCTAAGCCATGTCCTTTCACATTATGGATGTCTCCCGTGTGTTCGCGATAAAATTTTTCGAATATTTTTTTCTGTACAGATTTACTCATTCCGGCACCCTGATCCCTCACCTTCACGACAATGTAATTCTTGACATTTTCGGTATAGATATCTATTTTCGGCCCGTCAGGTGAGTATTTCACAGCATTATCGAGAATATTGACAAATACGTTGGTGAAGTGATCTTCATTGGCTAAAATTGAAGACTTCAGTGCGCCATAATGCGTTTTAATATAGCCGCCCCGGTCTTCCACGATCAGTTCTACATGCGTCATGGCATCGTCGATGATCTCGTGCAACTGAAGCCGTTCTTTTTTAAGATCGAGTTCATTTTTTTCAAGCTTCGAGATCCTGAGCACATTTTCTACCTGTGCGTGCATGCGTTTATTTTCATCGCGAATCATCTGAAGGTACCGCTGCACCTTTTCCTGATCGTTGATGATGCGCGGATTCTTAATGGCATCGAGAGCCAGGTTGATGGTCGCTATAGGCGTCTTGAACTCGTGCGTCATATTATTGATAAAATCGGTCTTGATCTGGCTAATCTGTCGTTGCCTGATCAATTGTGACAAAGCACTGGAATAAGCTACCACAATAATCAGCGTAAAGATGATAGACAGGGCCGCCATTAATGTCACCGAAGACAGCACCACCCGTTTCTTTCCGGTAAAATTCACCAGCAACTGATAATCACTGTTCCCACTCGAATCCACAAACAACGGCACCCCGTAGGTAGCCGGGTGGTTTACAGAAAAATCATCCGAATGTAGATTCGTGGCAATAGAGTTGTTGTAGACTCCAAATTCAAAGTCTGATTTGATATCCCGGTCTTCCAGTTCCTTTTTCAGCAAATTCCTGATGGTCTCTTCTGAAACCCGTTCATGTACCGGCAGGCGTTTCGTATATTCCCCAATGGCGCTTCGAAGGATTTCCTTCTCCACATCATCCATCCTCACAACTTCCTCGATGCGCTGCTGAGCAGAAAGCCCGCTCCTGTCCAGGTTGTTATTCTTTATAATATTGGTGACCTTTTTGTTGAAAAGCCTGGTGAACTGTATACTATCGGTAGCCGACTTCAGGAAGCCCGAAGAAACCTTGTAATCTTCTTCCAGAATCGATTCCGTCTGATAGTAAACTTCATTCCTCAGCTTGTCTTCATCTACATGAAAAAACTGCGTTAGTGTTCCTCCCTGTAACACCCCTGTAGTACTGTCAACGTCTTTGAATTTAAAATAATAATTCTCGATCTCCCTGTTCTGGATTTGATCGGCTACGTCAATCAATACCTGTTTTGCATCATATGAAAATTGCTCTTCTTTGTCATCTACTGTGCTCTTTATCCAATAACCTTGTACGAAAATAATTCCAATAAGAGATAAGCTCATCAAGACGACGAGCAGGAAAAACAGCTTCTTATTCATGCCACCAAAAGTAAGATTTTAACATTTAGGCGTCGAGTGGTTTAACCAAATGTTAACAAAAGAAGAGTGGATTTTTACCTCACTTTAAGATAATCTGATGCAAAGTCCTAACCTGTTCTTTTGTTTGGTTGAGATTCTTGTTTTCTATAGTAAAATCAGCTAATTCCCGCTTTTTTTCATCGCTCCACTGGTTGTTCATCCGGGCGGTGATTTCCTTCACATTGCTGCGGTCGCGTTTTTGAAGTCTGCTAATCCGCTCTTCCATTGGCGCGGTCACCAGGATGTTGAGATCGCATTTTTTATATCCCCCTTTTTCAAAGAGGATTGCCGCTTCATAAATGACATAGCCCGCCCTTTGTTTCGAGCGCCATTCCTTAAAATCCGCTTCAACAGCCGGATGTATAATGGCATTGAGCGCTTCCAGTTTTTCCTTATTGCTGAAGACCTGCGAAGCGATGAATTTTCTGTCAGGCTCATTTTTTTTGTAGGATTCCGGCCCCAGCAAAGCAATAATGGCTTTTTTTATCTCTTCGGAAGAGTTCATCAGCCTTTTTCCAGCATCATCGGCAATGTACACGGGCACCCCCAATTCCCGAAAAAAATTGGCCACGGTAGTCTTTCCGCTGCCGATACCGCCTGTGAGCCCTACTACCTTCATCGTTTGATCACGAATTGGATTTTCCTTTCATTCAGCCGCACATTGGTCACCAGGTCGGGTTTGTCCACCACATCTGCTAAAAGATAATCATCTCCCGGCTGCACACTATTGTAGTCACAGACCACCCTGAAATCACCGGCCTCGACCATTTCGTAATCTTTCAGATTCACCTGGTAATACACCATCACCACTTTAGGAAAGATCACCACATTTAGATTATCAGGTACATTTAGCACTTCCACCGGGATCTCCAGCCTGCCTTCAGTGAACTTCTGTACCTGCTGTGAATATTCTACACTGGTCTGGTAAAAGCTAAGCATACCCAAATCAGAGGTATCGATCTTCACCTTCCCGCTCAGGTCTTTATTGATATTGTTAATTTTCAGGTCTTGGGTTTGCACTTCAGTAATCGTATCGATCACGCTTTGGGGACCGCTAACTTTGATGGAGTCGGGCGTAAGACTCACCTGCTCGCTGGCAGAATATCCCACTGCGTACGACAGCTCAAGGCGTGGCACCACCTTCACTTTCTTGTCCTGTTTTGGCTGAAAATCGATCTTAATGCTGTCCTTTATAAAATTTGAATCTTCGAGGTTCACATCCAGCTGCCCCTCAATTTCATCGGTGTGGTTATGAAGCACATATACCAACTGCTGATCTATAACTTCGGCTTTGCTGAGATCTATGGTAAGCTCGGGACGAAAGATCTGAAAATCCCACAACAGTACGAAGCCTTTCTCCTGCAACCGGAGATCAAGAGCTGTAGGTTTATCTGCCAAACTCTTGTCGAGAGGAGCGTTGACATATTTCACCGGAATCTTGATCACCTGTGTATACTCCTTTCCGAACTGCACCAAAATCCAGATAAGCGCCGAAAAAAGAAGAAAGAAACCAAAGGTTTTTACGTTCGCCCTTTTGAAAGGTTTGATCTTGATACTGACTTTTTTACTCATTTCTTAAAGAATAGTTTCGGAAATTTCTTTTGCGGCTCCCGCTTCATTACCGATACCTGCCATACCGACTCGAGGAATCCTGTGCCATAACCGTAAAACTGAATAACAGTGGCTATTATGGCGAGGCCTGCTATTTTTAAGCTTCCTGTTTTCATAAGAGCATCTGTAGCCAATAGTAAAAAATAGAACAGATACAACCCAAGAAAAATCCAGTGAAATTTCAGCAACAAGATAGCGAAAATGAAGCCCAGAATAAAGACGGAAGGAAACCAATAGGTGATTTTAGCCGATCCCGGATGCCATTTATTGAGAATTGGTCTTACCAGTCCAAATTTGTGCACCTGCTGATGGAATTTTTTCCAGTCGATACGCCGCTTGTGATACACCACCGCTTTTCGAGCCAGGCAGGTTCTAAAACCTCCCTTTTTTAGCCGAAGTGCAAGATCGGGATCTTCTCCGGGGTGAATTTGGCCAAATCCGCCGCTGCTTTCGAAAGCCTTCCGCGAAAGTCCCATATTGAAACTGCGCGGTTGAAAACCCGATTTCTTCTTCCCTCTTATTCCGCCGGTAGTCAATACCGAAGTCATACTATAGTCGATAGCTTTCTGGATATCACTGAAATCCTTGTGTGCCCCATCGGGCCCACCGAAACAATCACAGTATTCCTTCCGCAGAAAAGCATCTACTTCTTTCAAATAATCTTCCGGAAGAATCACATCAGAATCGAGAATGAGGAAATAATTGCCTTCTGCCCGCTGCATTCCGAAGTTACGGGAATCGCCGGGCCCAGAATTCGGCTTGCTGTAATAGCTGATATGTAGCTCCCCCAGAAATTCCGTTACCACTTCTTCCGAAGAAATTGTAGAACCGTCTTCAACGATCACCACCTCAAAGCTGCGGTCAAATTCCAGCCTGCTCATGCTTTGTAGCAGCTCCCGAACTTCGTCGGGGCGGTTAAAGACGGGAATTACGAAGGAATATTCCAGGTTCATTCGGTAAAAATACTAAACAAAAAAAGACCTTGAGACGGTCTTTTTAGCAAATTGAAAAAATAAGGCTGTCTTAAAAGTTCTGAGCGTCATTCTGAATTTCAGCGTAACGAAATCAAACCTTTAAGACAGCCTCAATAATTATTTATTCTCTTCATTCTTTACGAAAGCATCCATCACCTCCTGGCTTACTCCCATATTGGAGAAACCACCATCATTGTAAAGGTTCTGCAGCGTCACGCGACGGGTGAGGTCTGAGAAAAGGCTAACCGTATAATCAGCACAATCCTGTGCGGTAGCATTCCCCAGCGGCGACATCTTATCGGCATAGGCGATAAATCCGTCAAAGCCTTTTACTCCCTGCCCTGCAGTAGTAGGAGTTGGAGACTGCGAAATGGTGTTCACACGCACCTTTTTTTCTTTTCCGAAAAAATAGCCGAAGCTACGGGCGATTGACTCCAGATAAGCCTTGTTGTCGGCCATATCGTTATAATCGGGAAATACGCGTTGCGCAGCCATATAGGTGAGCGCTACAATGCTTCCCCACTCGTTCATCGCGTCCTTTTTATAAAGAACCTGCATGGTTTTGTGGAAAGAAACCGCTGAAACGTCCCAGCCTTTAGCAGTGTAATCGTAATTCATATCGGTGTAGTGATTGCCTTTACGAACATTCACGGACATTCCGATAGAATGAAGCACAAAATCGAGCTTTCCGCCAAGGATCTCCGTTGCTTTTTGAACAAGGTTTTCCAGGTCTTCGATTTTGGTAGCATCGGCAGGAATAATCTCCGAGCCTGTTTTTTCTGCAAGGTCTTTGATATTCCCCATTCTCATGGCGATAGGAGCATTGGTAAGAACAAACTCACCACCCTCTTCGTGGACGCGCTCTGCAGTTTTCCAGGCTATGGAATTCTCATCCAAAGCGCCAAAAATGATTCCTTTTTTTCCTTTAAGCAGGTTATATGACATGTTTTTTGGTTTTAATAGTTGTTTTGCGCCGTAAAGATAGCAAAATTACTTTCAGGCGATATTCTAATTCTAATTGAGCAAAGCTTTAGCATGAGCGCGGGCCGAGTCGCTGATGTTGTTCCCTCCCAGCATCATGGCCAGCTCTTCTATCCTCGCCTCGGTTTCCAGTTCGGTGATTCGCGTAGCGGTAACTTCCCCCACATCTTCTTTAAAAATTTTAAAATGACTGCTGCCCTTCCCGGCGATCTGCGGCAGGTGCGTAATGGCGATCACCTGCATGGAATTCCCCATTTTCTGAAGAATCTCTGCCATTTTTTGTGCAATATCGCCCGAAACCCCGGTATCAATCTCGTCAAAAATAATGGTGGGCAGGTTACTTTGTGCAGCAAGAATACTCTTCACCGCCAGCATAATCCTGGAAAGTTCTCCGCCAGAAGCCGCCTTTTTCATCTCCTTGAAATCACCCCCTTTGTTAGCCGCCAGATACCAGCCAAGTTCGTCGCGGCCATTGGCCAAAAATTCCTTCTTTTCCTTTAGCTCTATTTTGAGGCGCGCATTCGGCATACCCAGATCGGCAAGTTTTTTCTCTGTTTCTTCAATAAAAGGAGCAATGATCTTCTCCCTCTTTTGATGAATTTCTGAAGCTATAACGGCCAGTTCCTTTTTCTTAGCTTCAATGGCTTCATTGGCTTCAGCCAGCGCCGATTCGGCATTCTCACTGACGGAAACCTTCTTCCGAAGCTCTTCGGAAATCTGAAGCATTTCTTCAATGCTGCCGGTATTGTGCTTTTTCTGAAGGTTATAAATTACCTGAAGTTTGGCGTTGGCAGCCTCGAGTTCTTCCGGATTGGCCTCTACCCTGTCAAGCGCCGAAGAGATCTCTTCGGCTATATCGTCCAGTTCAATGATCACGCT
>JBAWAB010000339.1:0-2774 GCA_049589035.1 Salegentibacter sp. | reverse complement strand
AATTCCCGTAGTAATTGCCAGCAGAGTCCAATTCACGTTTGTAAGACCCGAAGTTAAAGAAATGATGGACTCTCCTAAAAGTACTATTGCCAATAAACCTATACGTTCTATCAAATGTTCTTTATCTACTGGTTCAGTAGCATTTCTGGAATTGAGGGTAGTCTGAATGATAATGATCTCTGTAAGAATGCTGATGATTAATAGTACAGCAGCTATTTGATAAGAAAAAAACACACCAGCTACAGCTAGGAGGGTTCCAAAAGCCAGCACCCGGATAATCCTTCTATTTATGGATCTTCCTTTTATTTTTTGAATGTCCTTAGCATATAATCCTGCAGTAATTATTTTTACCAGGCCATAGACCATCAAAAAGACCCGGTAATTATTTTCTATCCCAGAACCTATTGTGGTGGATAAAATGATAAGGACAAACATAATGAGGAGGGTGAAAATTCTATGGAACCGACTGTCATTATCGAACCTGTTAGAAAATGACGTGTGCAGAACCCAGATCCACCAAAAAGGTAAAAATAATATGGTGAAGGTTAGAAAGGTACGGCCGTCTAGTTCATGCTTAGGCGCGAGTGCCAGGAGATGCGTCACCTTTCCTAATGCCACAACAAAAATTAGATCAAAAAAGAGTTCGAGCCAGGTTGCGTGGCGGTTTTCCTTTCTATAAAGAGAATTTTCCATAGGCTGTAGTGCAAAGTGGAAAATGTATTTAAAAGGATGGAGCCTTTTGTAACATTCGTATTTGATGGTTTAGAGAAAAGCCATTGTAAAATATAGCCGTATGAGATTGTTCTAAGAGGAACGAACAGCTGTTTCAATCGGAACCTCACCAGTTAGAATTTCAAAAACCCGGTTTTGCTTTACACCGTCTTCCAATACTTCAACCAGGGTTTGAGCAACATCTTCTCTCGAGATGCTCCCTTGTTTCTCTAGTTTTTCCTCAAGCTGAATTTTGCCTGTACCTTCTTCATCTGTAAGTGCACCAGGTCTAACAATAGTATAATCTAAACCACTATCTCGTAGATAATCATCGGCATTTCCCTTTGCTCTTAAATAATCTTCGAGCTCTTCACTTATTGTAGGATTATCTGCGCCCATCGAGCTAAGCATAACAAATTTCTTGACTTCTGCATTTTTAGCGGCATCAATTAATCTTTTTGCTCCTTCCTGATCTACGCCTACCACATTTTTACCTTTAGAGCCCGCAGCAAAGATTACTTTTTCTGCATTTTTTACAGCGCGACTTAAATCTTCCTCCAGATCGGCCAAAACAGTTGAAACATTCTCCTTTTTAAAGTGGTTTTTCTGCTCCTGTTTTCTAACCATGGCAATAGGAAGGTAGTTTTTTGATTCCTTCAATAAATTGATGATGATTCTGCCAGTATTGCCGTTGGCACCGGCAACTAATACATTTTTATCTTTACTCATGATATTTTTTATTTCGTTTTGATATAACTGTTAGTCGCTTAATCGAATCTCAGGATAAGCTTATGATCACTTTTCCTTTTGCTCTTCCTGTGGCCAGGTATTCATAGGCGTCGATCCCATCTTCGAGAGAATAAATCAGGTCAACAATAGGCTTAATTTCTCTATTTTCGACCATTGCTGTGAGGGCGCTCAATTGCTTACCATCAGGTTGCATCCAGGTTAGTTTATAAATAGCTGATTTCTCCTGGATCAGTTTAGATAGGTGCTCGGGTAATTTATAATCTGTCATACCCATGTGCTTCGCCGTTTCCTCATCGGGTGGACCTGCGATCGTAGTCACTTTTCCCCCTTCTTTAATAATTCCAAAAGCGTCGAGTGTGTAATCACCTCCCAAAGTGTCGAAAACGATGTCCAGATTATTCGCAACTTCTTTGTAATCTTCCGTTTTATAATCGATCACGCGGTCAGCTCCCAAAGCTTTAACCCAATCTACATTTTCGGTGCTGGTAGTCGTGTATACGATAGCTCCTTTCGCTTTGGCATACTGAATTGCAAGACTACCTACTCCGCCAGATCCTGCGTGGATGAGAACCCTGTCATTTTCTTTTAGACCCACATGTTCCAACGCCTGGATTGCTGTGAGTCCTGTCAATGGTAATCCGGCTGCTTTTTCGAAAGAAACGTTGTCTGGTTTCCTGGCAACCATGTCACTATTGACCGCCACATATTCTGCTATTGTACCCATTTCTTCCTGAGGCACTCTGGAATACACCTCATCACCAACTTCGAAATTGCTGACTTGCGCACCTTTTTCAATAACCACTCCGCTCACATCAAAACCGATTGTATTCGGGAGGTTTAAATGCACTCGTTCTTTTAGATGTCCTTCAGCCAATTTATAATCTATTGGATTTAACGAAGCTGCTTTAACTTCAACTAAAATATCGTTGGCCTTTATTGAAGGTTTTTCAACCTCATTGATGGATAAACTGTCTTTAATTTCACCATATTTCATTATTTGCAGGGCTTTCATATCTATTGTTTTTGTTGTAGAAAATTATTAATCAGCAATTTAACTTTAATTGTCTGTCATTTTGCATAATCTGAAAAAATATCTATCCGTTTATCTTTAAAATTGTCATGGGACCACTTAATATCTTCAGTCAGCAGCGTATTGAGCGGCTTTTCCGGAATAAGGTATTGTTATTGCCTCAGAATTCTCGGAAGGATTGCCGTCCCTTATTTTTGAATTAAAGCCTTCCTAATATAAGGACTTGGGGCAGGCGGTGTGGTCGACTTTTCTCTGGAACAGTTGCATGAATGCAAGTATAGCA
>JBAWAB010000338.1:0-1915 GCA_049589035.1 Salegentibacter sp. | reverse complement strand
ACCCTCAGTTGTCCATCTATCGAAAATGGCGGTAGTGTAATTATAGAACGGTCTTGAATAATCCCGCACCCCATAAACATTCTGGTTTCCAGCCACTCCATAGGTATAAATAGAGAAGTCGAAGGCTTTATAATTCACTTGCATATTGAAACCATAACTTACGTCTGGATTAGGATTACCAATCATGGTCTAGTCATCCTGATCGATCACTCCATCATCGTTAAGATCTACAAAACGCACATCGCCAGGTACAGCGTTAGGCTGGATCAAATTTCCGTTAGCAGAATAAGAGTTGATTTCTTCCTGATTTTGGAAGATCCCTGCCGTTTTCAGCCCATAAAAATAACCGATAGGATATCCCTCTTGCACCCGGTTCATTTCATCCAGGCCCTGGAAAAGAAGATTCGATTCCCCATATATAATTCCGTTAGCATTCGCAATTCTAAGAACTTCATTCTTATTGTAGGAAATATTTCCGTTAAAGGAGAAATCCCAGTCGTTGCCAACAGAGGTATTATAGCCGGCGCTAAATTCAACGCCCGTATTACGAATATCCCCTCCATTGATATATGGTGCTGTTGCCCCGGCAATTTGAGGAACCGAAGCCTGTACCAGCCAGTCTTTGGTTGTTTTGTTGTAATAATCAAAAGTCACGTTAATCTTGGAAAACAACCTTGCATCAAATCCGAAATCCAGCTGTTCTGAAGTTTCCCATTTAAGATCGGGATTGGCAATGGCATCAGGGCTGGAACCTGTTTCCAAAGGCATTTCATCTTCTCCGGTACCAAAGTGGTAATTCTTATCGTAGGAGCTTATGGTAGACATATAAGCAAATTGCTGGGAGAATTGGTCATTCCCATTTTGCCCCCAGCTTCCTCTTACCTTGAAGGTGTTTACAAAAAAGTCTTCCGGATAAAAATCTTCCTGATCAATATTCCATCCCGCTGAGAATGCAGGAAAATAAGCATACTTGTTATTGCTACCAAATTCAGAAGAACCGTCCCTTCGCAAAGTAGCTGTAAAAAGATATTTGTTTTTGTAATCATACAGAAGTCTTCCAAAATAGGATTGAATACTGTAATCTGTTCTTCCTCCTGAAACGGTATTCTGCTCCGGATTGGTAGTGTTGCTTAGATAAGCATGTTCAAAATCGTCAAAGATGAGGTCGGTGCCCGATGCAGTCATATATTCGTAGATATTCTTCCTTGCTGAAGTACCTACCAAAACATCAATGTTATGCGCATCATTGATAGAGGTTTCATATTGAAGTGTATTCTCCCAGGTCCAGGAAAGTCCTTTATTGGCACTCTGTGTCACCGAAGAAGTGGTATTATAAGCGTTGGTAGATAACTCATAAATAGGCGCGAAAGAACGATAGTTACTATCGGTTATATCTACTCCGAAGCTGGTTTTGAAAGTAAATCCGGCAAGTTTGGCTTCAGCAAAAGCATTACCCACTGCACGATTAGACTTGTTCAGATTAAAATTGTTATAATATAAAGACCCCAGTGGATTGGTAATATCTGCACTAATATCAGATCGACCAAAATCACCGTTTTCATCGTATACGGGCATGTTTGGAGGAGCATTCAAGAAGCCTCTGATTGTGTTGTTATAAATTCCCTGATCAGAAACTCCATTATTCTTTACGTTAGCATAAGAAAAGTTTTCTCCAATCTTAAGAACATTGTCAATCACCTGATAAGTGATGTTGTTGGTCAAAGTGGTACGCTCAAACTTGGAGCGGTCAATCTGGCTACCTATGAGCCCGTCCTGTGCGTAATAAGCCAATCCTGTAGAATAAGTAGCCTTATCAGATCCGCCAGATAGCAGCAAAGAGTAATTTTGTTTTATGGCTCCCTCATTAAAAAGCTCATCCTGCCAATCGCTTTGTGGTAGATTTTCTATTTCATCT
>JBAWAB010000337.1:0-4603 GCA_049589035.1 Salegentibacter sp. | reverse complement strand
TACTCGCTATTTTCAGATCATCGAGCAAAGTTGCACAAATCCTCAAAGATCAGGGCGCAACCGAAAAAGGGCTTAAAGCCGCTATTGAAGAGCTGAGAAAAGGCGATCGTGTAACTTCACAAAGTGCAGAGGAAACCTACAATTCCCTGAACAAATACGCGAGAAACCTCAACCAACTGGCAAAGGACGGCAAACTCGATCCCGTGATCGGCCGTGATGAAGAGATCAGGAGAATTCTACAGATCCTCTCCCGAAGAACCAAAAACAACCCGATGCTGGTGGGAGAACCCGGCACCGGTAAAACGGCCATTGCAGAAGGACTCGCGCATCGGATCGTAGATGGAGACGTACCCGATAACCTGCAGGACAAACAGATATTTTCACTAGACATGGGCGCACTTATCGCGGGTGCCAAGTATAAAGGAGAATTTGAGGAACGCTTGAAAGCAGTTATTAAAGAGGTGACTTCCAGCGACGGAAATATTGTCCTCTTTATTGACGAGATCCACACGCTGGTGGGTGCCGGAGGAGGCCAGGGAGCCATGGACGCTGCCAACATCCTCAAACCTGCCCTTGCCCGTGGAGAGCTGCGTGCTATTGGAGCCACCACTCTCGACGAGTATCAGAAATACTTCGAAAAAGACAAGGCTCTGGAACGTAGGTTCCAGAAAGTGACCGTGGAAGAACCCGATGTGGAAAGCGCAATTTCGATCCTTCGCGGAATCAAGGAGAAATATGAGACTCACCACAAGGTGCGAATTAAAGACGAAGCGATCATTGCCGCGGTAGAATTATCACAGCGTTACATTACGAACCGCTTCCTTCCTGATAAAGCCATCGACCTCATGGATGAGGCTGCATCAAAGCTTCGCATGGAGATCAACTCGAAGCCTGAAGAGCTCGATGTTTTAGATAGGAAGATCATGCAGCTGGAGATCGAAATAGAGGCCATCAAACGGGAAAAAGACGAAAATAAACTGAAAGCTCTTCGTTCTGATCTCGCGAACCTTAAAGAGGATCGCAATGAACTGCACGCGCGATGGAAAAATGAAAAAGAAGTAGTTGACAATATTCAGAATACGAAATCGGAGATCGAAGACTACAAATTGGAAGCTGAACGAGCTGAACGTGAAGGCGACTACGGAAAAGTAGCCGAGATCCGTTACGGAAAGATCAAGGAAGCCCAGGAACGCCTGGAAAAACTTCAGAAAGAAGTCGCAGAAAAACAGGACGGCAAATCGCTGATCCAGGAAGAAGTGACCAATGAAGATATTGCCGACGTGGTGGCAAAGTGGACCGGAATTCCGGTAACAAAAATGTTGCAAAGCGACCGCGAAAAACTGCTGAAACTTGAGGAAGAACTACATAAGCGTGTCGTAGGACAGGATGAAGCGATAGAAGCGGTGAGTGATGCGGTACGAAGAAGCCGTGCCGGCCTTCAAGATCAGAAACGACCAATAGGTTCCTTCCTTTTCCTTGGTACCACGGGCGTCGGTAAAACCGAGCTGGCTAAAGCTTTAGCAGAATATCTCTTCGATGACGAATCTGCGATGACACGTATCGATATGAGTGAATACCAGGAAAGACATGCCGTAAGTCGTTTGGTAGGTGCACCTCCGGGATACGTGGGATACGATGAAGGTGGTCAATTAACTGAAGCCGTACGACGCAAACCCTATTCGGTAGTGCTGCTTGACGAGATTGAGAAAGCCCATCCCGATACTTTTAATATCCTGTTACAGGTGTTGGATGAAGGTCGCCTGACTGATAATAAAGGTCGTCTTGCGGATTTCAAGAACACGATCATCATTATGACCTCGAATATGGGAAGCCATATTATTCAGGAGAAATTCGAGAATATGAAAGATCTCGACACGGCAATGGAAGAGGCCAAAACCGAAGTTCTTGCTTTGCTGAAACAAAATGTAAGACCCGAGTTTATAAACAGGATCGACGATATTGTGATGTTTAGTCCGCTTACGCAGAAAGACATTCGTCAGATCGTGAACCTGCAGTTGAAAGGTGTGAAAAAGATGCTTTCACAGCAGAATATCGTGCTCGATGCTACCGAAGAAGCAATCAGCTATCTTGCCAGCCGTGGATTTGATCCGCAGTTCGGTGCAAGACCGGTGAAAAGGGTGGTTCAGCGGGAAGTATTGAATAAACTTTCCAAAGAGATCCTTTCAGGAAAGATCCATACCGATAGTATTATTCTGCTCGACGAGTTCAATGATGAACTGGTTTTCAGAAACCAGGAAGAATTAGCTGAAAATGAATAAGAAATCTGAAGCATAAAAAAGGAGGCTGCCCGCGAAGGCAGCCTCTTTTTTGTTTCAAAGGAATTTTCAGCACTCTACCTGATCTTCTTTAAATGCCAGTTTTCCCCCTCATCTTCAACAGAAAAGAGAATGACGTTCTTAGCTTTCTTTTCCAATCTGAACTTACAGACATCAGGAACATGCTTTTTATAAGTGACTTTAGAAAGAAATATGTCTATTGTGGCATTAGAGCCAATTAAAGGTTCTAAATCTACTGTCACATCGCTTCTCCCCAAAGTTGAAACAACCAGAGAACTAATGAGGTTATTAAATAAGCTGATCATAGGAGATCTCCCCTCATCATCCAACATCTGCCCCATAACAAGCTCACCTTCTTTGTCTCTAAATAGTAACACCACATCCCTGTTTTGTTCTCCATCCTTATCATGTACCTGAACAATTAAATTTGTGGTACGAGCGGCAGAAGCCCCCCCAGTACTTTTTTGCGCATTTTTCTCGATTAGAACATTTTCATCTTTAGGCGTATCATATTTTAAAGTCAGAAGACCTTCTTTTAAAGAGAAATGACCTGTGTAATAGGTCTTCAATCCCAGATGGCCGTGCTCCACTTCCTTAAAGGTTGAATCAATATTAAAAGTAATCAAAACCCTCTCTTCGCTACTTCCTGTAGCGTTATCAGACCTCAGGTAAGTACCGGATAGGTTCTGCCCAAAAACGCAAAGCATATTCAGGTTTACTAATATCAGTAATGCACATTTGAAATAATCCTGTATTTGTAGCTTTTTGCTCCCTTGTGTTGCCATCCTCAGCTATTTTGGTGCTAATAAACATACATTTTTTTTCCGATTTTCTCATTTTCAGGTTGTACTTTTGGTTAGCGGAATAAGGAACAGAAGTAAAAAAGCCGTCTCGCAAATCAATGAGACGGCTTTTTTCTTTGGCACAAGCCACAAGTTAGGATTTCCTGTAATTACTCCTATCATATTCCCTTCGGTCGTAAAGGCTTTCATCCTCGGGATAGTCAATTTCATCATCCCTGTTATAGGAATCCAGGACCATGACCTCGTAGCCTCTGTCCACAGTCCTTCCTTTTTCGATTCTCTTGGTTTCAGCGAAAGTTTGGTGGTCGATCTCATTGGTGCGCACCACTTTTTTATCCTCATCCAAAGCCACCAGACCAATTGGCACGATCAAATGATCCTCGCCTTCTTCATTGATAAACTCGTGTACTCCGCCTTTGGCTGTCCTTGAATAGGGATCATGATTAGCTTCTATGATTGAGGAATCCACTTCCACATCCAGATAAACTACCTTTTCTGTCTGTTTGTTTACCAGTAAATTATCTACTTTTCCTATAGTTCGGCCGTCCCTGTCGTGGATTTCCCATCCACGAACATCGGGATTGTCACTTTTAACCTTGTAATCTGAAAGTTCGTTTAAGTAAAATAAATGCTTTTTATCTTTTTCCATAATTTTCTTATTTCATCGAGTTTAATAACTGTTCAGTTTTATCAAAGAATCCTTTAATTGCATCCTTTTCATTCAACACTTCCTGTGTGGGATCGATCTGCCCTATAGCAGTTTCAACTTCGTTGTACTCGTCCTGAAGATCAGGGAATTTTTGTTGTTGAATAGTATGCAGGGCTTTAACTATGATCTGTCCCGAATTCTTGATCTTATTGGCGTGATTCGACGCAGAGGGATCATCAGTAATTTCCTGAGCTTTTGATTTCGCTTCAGAAAGATCTGCGTCCACATTTACATCTGCGCTATCTGCAACCGCCTTCACAGCTGTTATCAATTTCAACAAAGCACCATTGGTGTATTCATGATCCTCGCCCATGTCGGGATTGTCAATGTAATTGCTGTATTCCTGAACAGCCTCCGCATTATTGCCATTATTGTTGTCGGTATAATCATTGCCAGCTTCTGATGTTTCCATCGGCTCTTCCTGGATCACCTGCTCGGTAGTTGCCCCCTCTTCTACTTCATCTGATTCATCATCATTTGCAAAGACGAAGTATAGAATTGCCGCAATGACCAATATCGCCACCACGATCCAGGGCCATATAGACTTCTTTTTTTCAATTTCAATTTCTGCCATAATAATAATTTTAATTGTTTAGGTTAGATTTAATTGATTTTACAGAACGAAAAAAGCTGCTTAGATAGCAGCTTTTTGATATGAGGATAGAGATTACAATCTGTCAATTTCCTTTTTCAATTCCTCTTTACTTTTACCCGTTTTTTCCTGTAATTTTCCCAGCATTTCATCAAATTTTCCTTCGGAATAGGTGGTATCGTCATCGGTAACATCCCCATAC
>JBAWAB010000336.1:0-2810 GCA_049589035.1 Salegentibacter sp. | reverse complement strand
CTTTTATTTTGATCAAAAAGGGACTCGTTGGACTCACCGCCCTGCAGGTTGGTTCTTTCCGGATCATTTTTGCGGCACTTTTTCTGATTTTAGTGGGTTTCAAAAGTCTTATGAAGCTGAACCGGCGCCAGTGGAAATGGATCGTGATCTCTGGTTTTCTCGGTTCTTATTTCCCGGTTTATCTTTTCTCTTTTGCCGAAACCGAAATTGACAGCGCCATCGCTTCTATTCTGAATGCGACCACGCCATTGCTCACGCTCATTTTCGGCGGAATTTTCTTTAGCGCCATTTTTACGCAGAACAAGATCATAGGGGTGGTGATAGGTTTGTTGGGAACGATTGGGCTCATTTTAAGTGGAGCAAGCATCAATCCAGACCAGAATTACCTGTTTTCAGGATTGGTCATTGTCGCAGCGAGCTGCTACGCGATGAACGTAAACATTCTGAAGCGCTTTATGAGCGATATTTCTCCCTTGGGAATCGCAGCGGGGAATTTCTCTACCTTGCTTTTCCCTGCACTCGTGGCTCTCTATCTTTCGGGATTTTTTGAACAGAACCTGGGGCAGAGTGAAATTCAGCTTTCGGTTATGTTCGTGGCGATATTGGGGATTATTGGCACAGGAGTGGCTATGATCATCTTCAATAAACTGGTGCAGATCTCCGATCCCGTGTTTACTACTTCAGTGACCTATACCATTCCGGTGGTGGCGCTGGGATGGGGGATCCTGGATGGCGAAACTTTTAGCAGCTGGCAATTTATTTCAGCTTTAATAATTCTCACCGGCGTTTTTATTGTAAACAGAGCAAAGAATCTGTATGCAGGGCGAAAAAACAAAACGCTCTGAAAATAAAAAGACCGGCTAAACAGCCGGCCTTTTCTAACATTAAGAAAAAATCACTATTGAAAATCTGATTCAGATACTCCTTCGTTTACCAGGATCTTTGAAACGTTAAATTCGATGGTTTGAGGTCCCATTTTTTGAGACATTTTGAATGGGAATTCCACTCCTTCCACTTCCTGGTAATTACCGTAAGCAGTAGGAATGCTCATGGTTTGGCCTCCCTGCGATACAGTTTTTACACTTTGTACTTTTAGTCCACTTTCGGTGTCGTAGTAAGCTTTTTCGCTATCGCTAAGCGCCACTACATAAGCATCTTTTCCGTCTACCTGCTCAATCCCTTCAAGCTTGGCGTTTCCTGCGTTCAATTCAGGGAAAGGCTGTGCTTCCAGTTTGGCTGCAGCCACCTGCTCATCATTGTAAGGGATTTTCTGGCCCTGAGCCATCACGAAACCCGATTCTCCGTTGAAAACCATTTTGTTCATCACATTTCCACTCATAGAAACAGTCTGGAAAAGTTTCCCTTCAGCAGTGCGTTTTAATTCAAGGTCCAGTTTCATTCCCTGGATCTCCGCCTGAGCTAGCATCACAACGCTTTCCACATCATTTACTGCATCGCGGCCGCCAATGGCTTTAATATAGTCGTTGAAGACACTTTCTACGGTTACTGAAGGATCCAGTTCTTTGTTGAATTCAGGTTTGTCTGCCGGGTTTGCTTCGGTATCGAAATATCTCACGGGAATCTTTTTTCCGCCGTAGGTTACATTCTGAAGTCCTTCCAGAACATCACTTCCTTTTCCAGTCACTACAATTCTTTCATTGTCGGCCTGGAAATATTTTTTAGCCACGCGCTGAACGTCTTCCAGGGTAACTGCATTGATCTTCTTCAGGTAAGTCTCGTAAAAGTCTTTAGGAAGATTATCTTTTTCGATGTTCAGGGCAAATCTTGCCACAGTTGAAGGCTGCTCAAGGGAAAGCACGAAATTTCCTGTGTATTTCGCCTTGGCATTGGCGAGTTCTTCTTTAGAAACCTTTTCGTTTCTTATTTTGTGGATCTCGTCCAGGAAAGCTACCACGGCACTGTCAGTCACCGCATTTCTTACGCTGGCGCTGGCCACAAAGGTAGAAGCGATCTTGTCGTCTCCGGTGCGGGAGTAGGCGCCGTAGGTATATCCTTTATCTTCACGAAGGTTCATAAATAAACGGCCTTCGGCACCGCCACCAAGGATCTGGTTGGCGATAAGCACAGGGAAATAATCTTCGTCGCTCTTTTTAAGCTTGATGGTGTTCACTACTGCGATCTCGCTCTGTACCGCATTCGGCATATTCACGAAATCGATCTGGGTGTACTGCGGATTATTTACTTCCGGCAGGTTAAAAGAAGGAAGATTGCTCTTCTTCCAGTCGTCGAAATTTTTCTTCACCAGCTTCTTGGTGTTCTTGAAATCCACATCTCCAACGATCACCAGGTATGCGTTCTGCGGAACGAAATACGTGTTATAGTAAGATTTCACATTTTGAAGGTTCAGTGAATCCAGGCTCTCTTCGGTAGGGAATTCCCCGTAAGGGTGGTTTTTTCCGTAGGCAAGCGCGGTGCGAACACGGCTGGCATTATAGGCAACATCCTTTTCGTTAGCCTCCATGTTCTCAAGAGTGCGGGTTTTCACCTTATCAAATTCCTCTTGAGTAAAAGCCGGGTGCAAAGCTCCGTCGGCCATTAGTTCCAATACTCTTGGGAAATATTTGGAAAGGGTATTAGCTGAGGCTCCACTGGAGAAGAAGTTTACTCTGGCTCCAAGGTAATCTATCTCTTCGTTGAATTTGTCCTTCGGAATATCTTTGGAGCCTTCGCCAAGCATGTCTCCCATAAGGCTGGAAACTCCTACTTTGGATCCTTCAGGATGCGGAGGATTGTCCAGCGTGAGCGTCATGGAGACCCGCGGAAGCTTGTGATTTTCAACCACCATGACT
>JBAWAB010000335.1:0-4774 GCA_049589035.1 Salegentibacter sp. | reverse complement strand
AGTCCGCCAATGTGTTGGTCGTTTATCAATTTCAGGATCTCCTGTTTGTGCTCTTCTCCCCGGTTTGAATAGGCTGCAACCATGATTAGCTGCGCAATTCGCTCGTTGGGAGTGAGCTCCTGCATGTTAGAATCTACCCATTGACTATGGGTGTACTGAAGAAATTCGGGAGACTTCGCTTCAGAATCCTGTGCGTGTAGCTCCAGGTTCAAAACGCATAATAGAAGAGGTAAAAGCAGGGTTTTAATTTTCATGTTTTTATGTAGCAAGGTTAAATTCAAAATTATCAGACTTTAATGTAAATTTTCTTTTTGTCGAGCCAGAAGCCCAGGAGCCACATTAGCAGCATAAAACTAATGGCGTAGGCCAGCGAGGCATTTTTTCCGGTAAGCCAGCTAAGGTAAAAATTCTGATAGATCCAGGGCTTCAGAGAACCTCCGTCTACCCATATAATACTCATTAGCATCACTACCACCCCCGACATTATAAAGATGAACAGCGGATTTTTCCCGAAGGCTTCAAAAAAGTAAGTCCACTTTTTAAAACCAAAGATCTCTATTACAAGAATGAGCACTCCTAAAAGAAGTAGGTCCCAACCACTGCTGTAAAGCACAAAGCTGCTGGTCCATATTCCTTTGTTGATGGGAAAATAAATATCCCAGATCCTGGCGAGGATAAGCAGAGCCAGGCCAAAAATGGCCAATTTCATCACGGTATTCATCCGGTTTCCCGATTTCTGAATAAAGACTCCGGCCGCGTATCCCGCGATCACATTTACGATAGCTGGTATCGTACTTAGCAACCCTTCAGGATCAAAGGGCATTCCAAAGCCTTTCCATAAATTTGCCTTCGGAAGGAAAAGCAGGTCAAACTTGAGCGAGGCATTGTGCTGCAAAGAATAAGGATCGGGATGCGTACCGAAGAACCACATGATGAACCAGTAGCCTAGCAGAATCATGCCGCCCAGGATCAACGCCTTTTTCAGTTTAAGGTAATGTATAATGAGTGATCCGAACAGGTAGCAGAGCGCGATACGTTGTAAAACTCCCATAATTCGCACCTGCGACAGATCCTTAAGAACAAGTTCGCCCCCATCGCGGTACACGAACGGAAACGCATTTAGAAAAAGGCCAATAAAGAAAATAAGAAGACTCCTTTTAAAGACCTTCCGCAGAAAAGCGCTTTCGGCTTTTTCCTCATATTTCCTGAGGCTAAAGCTCATCGCATTCCCGATTACGAAAAGAAAAGTAGGAAACACCAGATCTGTAGGTGTAAAACCATTCCACGCAGCATGCTCAAAAGGGGCATAGATGTGACCCCAGCTTCCGGGATTGTTCACCACCACCATAAGAGCAATGGTCATTCCCCGAAGGACATCGAGGGCAAAATAACGTTGTGTGCGGCCTTGGACAGCCGGCGCGGCGGGGGCCGTAACTGTACTTTTCATAGGAGAAAATTTTTTACCCCGAATACCGGGCGGGTTCAGCTTCTTAAATTTCCGGTGATCTTATATTTTATAAAAGTATAAATTTCAAATAAATAATCAATCTTTTATAAAATTTTATAAAAAGTATTTTTAGATCTGTTTTTTTTGTATATTTTTATTTTTGCAAAACCAGCTTCTTTTCTTAATTGTATGAGAAGCTTTTTAAATGTACCAACCACACATGCCTAAATATCTAAATGATTTTTTAACCACGGAGGAAAAAATCTCCGAAATAAGCAACGTAGAGCGCAAGAAGTATCTGCAGAAGATCAAGATCATCAAGTATCTTTTTCTGAATGGAGACACTTCCAATGCCGATATTTGCAGCCGTTTCAACATTAGCCTCCCCACCTCCATGGCCCTAATCAACCAGCTCACAGAGGAAGGTATCGTTACCAAGAAAGGAAGGGGGAAATCTGAAGGTGGCCGGAAGCCAGATCTTTACGGGCTGGAGGAACATTCTTTCTTTGTGCTTAGCTTTCATATTGAACGGTTTAAGATCAAACTGGCGATCATCGATAATAATCACCAGATCGTAAAAGAAGAATCGATCTCTACCGAGATCTCTCCCGACTCCAATATTGTTGATATGCTGCACGACTGGGCGGTGAAGCTATTGGAGTCTACCAAAATCAAAGATCAGCAGATCATGGGAGTAGGCGTGAGTATGCCGGGACTTGTCTCTTCGGGCGAAGGGAAAAACTTCACCTATTATTTAACAGAGCAGGAACCAGAATCTCTTCAGAATAAATTTGAAAAGACCTTCAAAAAACCAGTAGTGCTGCTAAATGACGCCAAGAGCGCCTGTTTGGCTGAATTCCGCTACGGAATTGCCAGGGATAAGAATGACGTCCTGGTTATCTCCATGGACTGGGGCGTAGGTCTGGGCATCATCATGGGCGGAAGAATGCACGCCGGAGCCTCGGGCTTTGCCGGAGAATTTGGTCATATCCCGATGGTTGAAGACGGCTTGCTTTGCCACTGCGGAAAGAGGGGCTGCCTGGAAACTGAAGCTTCAGGGCTCGCATTGGTGAGAAAAGCCCGGGAAGGCCTGAAAAACGGACAAACTTCGGTTTTGAATAAGCTCAGCAAGCAGGAACTCGAAAAACTCGAGCCGCAAACGATCATCGAAGCTGCCAACAAAGGCGATCAATTCGCCATCAACCTGCTTTCGGAGATAGGCATCAATTTAGGAAAGGGAATCGCCATTCTCGTGCAGCTCTTCAATCCTGAACTCATTGTACTGGAGGGCAAGATCGCCGAAGCCAAGCAATTTATCACCACCCCTATTCAGCAGTCAATGAATACCTACTGCATGATGCAACTCAAGGAAAGAACAAGTATAGAATTATCCAATCTGGGATCTAAATCGAGTCTGTTTGGCGGCACCATCGCGGTAATGGACAACATTTTTAAGGAGCAGATGGCGATGGTAAAAACCCATATCAGCTAAAGTAAACCCTACACCACAAAAGCACGAATACCTATTATGGCCAGATTAAATTTTTTAGAAGAAACACGTTATGAGAAGCTTCCCGTCACAGTTTACGAAGACGAGCATATCGCCTCAAAATCTGTGGCACAACGCATTGCCCGAATAATAAAGAAAAAGCAGGAAAAGAAGGAACACGCGGTTTTAGGTCTTGCTACGGGCGCCACTCCTGTTGAAGTATATGCCGAGCTGGTGAGGATGCACAAGGAAGAAGGCCTTAGCTTTCAGAATGTGATCACCTTCAATCTCGACGAATATTACCCCATGCAGCCAGACGCCAAACAGAGCTATGTGCGCTTCATGGATGAAAATCTCTTCAATCATATTGACATTAAACGCGAGAATATTCATATACCCGACGGCACCCTGCAGAAGGAAGATATTGCCGATTATTGCCTCGCCTACGAAAACAAGATTGGAGAAGTGGGCGGCCTGGACCTGCAGGTACTGGGGATAGGTCGTACCGGCCATATCGGTTTCAATGAACCTGGATCGGCTCCCAACTCTGGCACAAGATTGGTCACTTTAGACGATCTTACCCGCCGCGATGCTTCCCGTGATTTCGGAGGAAAGGAAAATGTCCCTACAAAAGCCATCACCATGGGAATTGGGACCATTTTCAAGGCGCGCGAAATCATCTTGATGGCCTGGAGTGGAAAAAAAGCTCCAATCATCAAAAAAGCCGTGGAAGGAGAGATCTCTGGAAATGTGCCCGCCACCTACCTGCAGCTTTCCGATAATGTAGAATTCATTCTCGATAAAGACGCTGCTTCAGAACTTACGAGATTTAATACTCCATGGCTTGTAAAAGACTGCGTTTGGGATAAACAGCTCATCAAGAAAGCCGTGATATGGCTTTCCGGAGTGGTGAACAAACCTATTCTGAAGCTCACCGATGAGGATTACAACAACCACGGAATGGCCCAACTGGCAACCGAGCAGGGACCTGCCTACGATATCAATATTGATGTCTTCAATCAATTACAGCACAGTATTACCGGCTGGCCAGGTGGGAAACCCAATGCCGACGATTCCCAGCGCCCGGAAAGAGCTGAACCTGCGCACAAAAGATCGCTCATCTTTTCACCTCATCCAGATGATGATGTAATCTCGATGGGAGGTACTTTCATCAGGCTCGTCGACCAGGGTCATGATGTGCATGTGGCTTACCAGACCTCAGGAAATACCGCCGTGTGGGATACCGACGTACTTCGTTACGTGGAATTCGCCATCGACTTCAACAAAAGCATGGGAGATGATGTGAAGAAGCTGGAAGACACTTATGAAAAGATGCGCAAATTCCTTGAAAAGAAAGAACCTAATGACATCGACCTGGAGGAGATCCAGAACGTAAAAGCTTTCATCAGGAAGTCAGAAGCCCTTGCCGGTGCACGCTACGCGGGGCTTGAGGATAAAAATATCCATTTTATGGCCCTTCCTTTCTACGAAACCGGGAAGCGGGTTAAAAATCCGGTGACCGAAAAAGATGTAAAGCTCACCATGGAACTGCTTCAGAAAATAAAACCTCAGCAGATCTTCGCCGCGGGAGATTTTGCCGATCCACATGGAACACACGTTGTTTGCTTCAGGATCATTCTGGAGGCGATGGAAAGGCTTCGTAAAACCGAAGAATGGACCGAGAACTGCTGGCTCTGGATGTACCGCGGCGCCTGGTTGGAATTTGAAACGCACGAGATCGAGATGGCCGTACCGCTTTCACCGAAAGAGGTGGAACGTAAAAGGCAGGCTATTTTTCAGCATCAATCCCAGAAAGACCGACCGGTTTTCCCCGGGGA
>JBAWAB010000334.1:0-3241 GCA_049589035.1 Salegentibacter sp. | reverse complement strand
TAAACGACACTGTTCAGGTAAAGGGGAATGCCAGCTCTTTTATGGGGGCTCCTATTTCTTCTGCAAAAGTCAAGTATGAGATCAAAAGGGAACAATTTATTGAATCCTGGTGGTATGGCCGGTATTCAGGAGCTGTGGTAATAAAAACCGATTCGGTCACAACAGATGAAAATGGCAATTTTCAGATCCATTTTCTGGCGAAAGCCGAAAAGGACAAGGTCGATGATCCCGACCTTATCTACAGGTACACGGTAAATGCCAGCGTCACCGATATTTCAGGGGAAACCAGGCAAGGAGAGGTATCACTGAAGCTGGGCAACAAAAACCTGCTCGCAGAACTTCAGCTTCAGGAAAAAGTGAATCCCGGCGATACTTTGAAATTTAGCCTGAAAACCACCAATCTTAACGATAATCTTGTTCCCGTTACAGGTATTTTAAAGATATTTAAACTGAAAGCTCCGGACAGGATTCTTAAAGAACGATTGTGGGAAGCTCCTGAATTCAATAATATTTCTGAAGAGCAGTTTAAAAGATTTTTTCCCCACGAGCCTTATAAAGAGCAATTGAAGCCAGAAGATTGGCCGAAGGAAACGCTGGTTTACGAAACGAACTTTGAATCTGATGGTGATTTCGAAGATTTTCAGCAGGTTCAAAACCATTGGAAAGAAGGAAAGTACCTCGTGGAAGTGGAAACCAGGGACAACAGCAATTCCGCGGTAGCCAAAAAGATCTTCCAGGTCACCAATCCTGGCAGCAAATACCTGGCAGATAATCAGCGGTTGCTGGTAAGCGTGTTGAATGAGGATCCGGGAAAAGACGGCTATGCAGATTTACAGGTGCAAACCGCTTATAAAGATCTTGTCCTGACAATAATGGCTTTTGATGAAAATAACAGGTTGTTTGAAGACATCATTTCAGTAGATGGAAAGAAGTCGGTCAAAATTCCGTTGAAAGACGCTCAAAGTAAGAACGTCCGGATCCTTGTGAGCTGCGTTCGGAATAATTCGATTTTAGAAGATTCAAAACAGATCTCGCTCGGAGAAAAAGTAAAAAACCTGAAGATCACGACAAATACATTCAGAAATAAGATCCAGCCTGGCCTGGAGGAAACCTGGAGTTTCAGTATAAAGAACGAAGAGGATCAGGTGCCGGATGCTGAAGTCCTGGCTTCGATGTATGACGCTTCCCTGGACCAGTTCAAGGTAGGGGAGTGGAACACCAATCCGAGCTATGGCAGAAGCTGGGTTAATTTTCCAAGGCACAATAATTCCACAGTGGGTTCAGTGCTCCCTCTTGATGATAATTTTCCGTCTCTCTGGAAATATCGTCCAATGGAGATGACCTTCGATAAACTTTCATTTTTTGGCTTTCAACCGGGAAGAGCCAATAGCTGGCAATACAGGTCTTACCTGGCAAGAAAGAAGAAAGAGAAAGAAAAGAAGGAGATAAAGGTGGGGGTTATTAAAGGTATAGTTACAGATGAGGAAGGTTTAGGCCTTCCGGGAGTGAATGTTATAATAAAAGGTAGCACCAAGGGTGCGCAAACAGATTTTGACGGGGAGTTTGCTATAGACGCCGAGAAAGGAGATGTGCTGGTATTTTCTTATGTGGGATTTGCGTCAAGGGAATACACCATAGTAGATAAGGGAGAAATCTACATCAGCCTGGAAACCGATGCGGCACACCTGGATGAGGTGGTTACTGTAGGTTATGCCGTGGAGGAACCTGTGGCAGAAGAAGTGACTAATATGGCTTTTCAGGGTAAAGTTGCAGGAGTTGAGGTAAGGAAAGGCCCCGGGGGAAATATTAGAATTCGGGGAAGTAGTAGTGTTGGGGGTACTGAAATGCCCTTGTTCATTGTGGATGGTAAAATAGTAGAGGAATATGATCTTGAGAAGGATGATATTCTTAGCCTGGAAGTCCTGAAAAGCGCGGAGGCAACTGCTCTTTACGGGGCGCGTGCCGCAAAAGGAGCAATAGTTGTAACTACTAAAGCCGGATTAGAGGATCTTGAAAATGTGGAGGCAAGGAAGAATCTTGAGGAAACAGCTTTCTTCTTTCCAGATCTGAAACTTAGTGAAGGTGGTAAGCTGGAATTTAGTTTTACGACTCCTGAAGCTCTTACCAGCTGGAAACTGCGGTTGTTGGCTCATACCAGGGACTGGACCATAGGAAAACTTCAGAGAACCGTAAAGACTCAGAAAGATCTCAACGTGATCCCGAATCCGCCACGATTTTTGCGAGAAGGGGATGGTCTTATCTTCAAAGCGAAGATCAGCAATCTTTCTTCAGAATCAATGACGGGAAATGCAGTTCTGAAACTATTCAATGCGGTTACGATGGAGCCGGTGGATCTGGTTATGGGAAATTCTGACAGTATGCGGTCTTTTAAAATGAAAAGCTCACGAAGCGATGTGGTTTCCTGGAATCTGAAAGTGCCGGATTCTATTCCGGCAGTGACCTACAGAATCCTGGCAAAAGCCGGTGATTTTTCAGACGGAGAGGAAAATATGCTGCTGGTGCTTAAAAATCGAATGCTGGTAAAGGAAAGTATTCCATTTTTTGTACTGGCTGGTGAAAAAGAGAATTATGTTTTCGAGTCTCTGAAGAACAGTGACTCAGAGACACTTCAGAATCATCAATTCACGATTGAATACACTTCAAATCCGGCTTGGTATGCCATTCAAAGTTTGCCGTATTTAATGGAGTATGAGCATGAATGTTCGGAGCAGATCTTTTCCAGGATCTTTGCCAATTCCGTGGGAAATAAGATTGTCACTTCTCAACCGGAGATCGCGAAGGTTTTTGAAGAGTGGAGAAAAGATAGGTCGTTGGTAAGCAACCTGGAGAAGAATGAGGAACTAAAATCCATTCTTCTGGCAGAAACTCCCTGGGTGATGGATGCCGAATCTGAAACTCTTCAAAAGAAAAGGATCGCCGAGCTTTTCGATACCCAGAGAATTCAAGAACAAATAAAGAGTAACCTGCAAAAATTGCAGCTAATGCAGAATACTTCCGGTGCTTTTCCCTGGTTTGCGGGAGGGCCCGATAGTTTTTACATTACCCGTCATATAGTTTCAGCCTTTGCAAAACTGAATCGATTGGATGTAGAGCTGGATTTTCGGGGACTGGATAGAGCTATAGGATATCTGGATAAAGAGTTTATAGAATGGGAGAACTCCAGCGGGAAGGATTCCATTAACAACGAGTTCTACAAAAGTAGTACGGCCTTGTACTACCT
>JBAWAB010000333.1:0-3309 GCA_049589035.1 Salegentibacter sp. | reverse complement strand
CCGTTAAAAACTATCGTCAAGCCCGGATTGAGATAAACGTAGTTTTTGAGCATTTTCTCAATATACTCGTTGCGGAATTTGAAGTTTTTGAAGATCACCTCATCAGGTGTAAAACTCACTTTTGTTCCGCGGCGCCTTGAAGTTTCATCCAGTTCCTCCTCATTTACGAGATTTCCCTGTTCGAATTCTGCTGAATGGGATTTGCCGTCTCTGGTAGATTCTACTCGAAAATTGGAAGAAAGGGCGTTCACCGCTTTGGTACCTACTCCATTCAAACCTACCGATTTCTTAAAGGCTCGAGTATCGTATTTTCCACCGGTGTTCATTTTAGAAACTACATCTACCACCTTACCAAGCGGAATACCCCGCCCATAGTCCCGAACGATCACACGCTGGTTCTGAACAGAGATATCAATGGTCTTTCCTACTCCCATTACGAATTCGTCAATGGAGTTATCAATGACTTCCTTCAGCAGGATGTAGATCCCGTCATCGGCACTGGAGCCATCCCCAAGCTTCCCGATGTACATCCCGGGCCGCATCCTGATATGTTCTTTCCAGTCTAAAGACCGAATATTGTCTTCGGTATATTTTGTTTCCTCGCTCATAAGTAGATTCCGGACTTTGTCGCTAATATAAGGTATACCAGAAAAAGTTAAAACAGTAAACCGATTTTTTAGTTAACAAAATATTAGGATACAGCGCAATTTTCCGGATTATGAAAAAATTTGGTTGATCTGGCCTTTATTTTCGACGGCAAAGGAAATTCAATGTAATTTTCAAAAAAAGACTTAATTATCTTTTTATTTGCAAAAACTGATCTTCGTCATATTCCTCCCCCCACTATGGTTATACTTTTGTTAAAACAAAATTAACAACAAATGAAAATTATCCGCAAAATTTTACTGATTTCTGCCGTGGTCTCTCTAGCAAGTTGCGGCGGCAAAAAAGAAAAGGAAAAAGAGAAAATTTCTCTCGATGAGTACAGTTCTACCCCTGCTCCAGAAAAAGAAAAAGAAGCCACCGAAAGCACTAAAGAGGTCAAAGCTTCTGAACGGGTGGACCTTGAAAACAAAGGGGTGGGTCCCGTTAAAAATGTGGAGTTGGCTCCTGAAGTTGATCAGGAAATGGCTGCACGTGGCGAACAAATTTACAAGAACAAATGTACTGCCTGTCACAAACCCGACAAAAGATTCGTTGGTCCGGCTCAAAAAGGAGTTTTAGACAGAAGATCTCCGGAATGGGTAATGAACATGATCCTGAATCCTGAAGTGATGATCCAGAAAGATCCCTTGGCGAAAGACCTTCTAATGGAATTCAATGGTTCTCCTATGGCTAACCAAAGCCTTACCAGAGAGGAAGCCAGAGCCGTTCTTGAGTATTTCAGAACCTTGTAACCAGTCACTAACTAACCAATCAAAATATGAACGCACCCGTAAAAATTCTGTTTGCAGCTGTTTTGATGCTGGCATTTTCTGGCTGTAAGACAGACAAAGACACACCGGCTTCCGAAGAAACTGCAACAGCAACCACTACGGAAGATTCTAAAGAACAAGGACAGGCTTTCATTGAAGATGACGAGTCTGCACCAAATGTTCTGGACATTGCTATTAATTCGCCCGATCATACCACGCTTGTGGCTGCAGTGAAGGCCGCCGATCTTGAGAATTCCCTGGTTAATGCAGGACCTCTCACCGTTTTTGCACCTACCAATGCGGCTTTTGATGCACTGCCTGAAGGAACCGTCGAAGATCTGCTGAAACCTGAAAACAAGGCTAAGCTGGCCTATATCCTTAAGCACCACGTAACGCCGGGGAATTATGATAAGGAATTTATCAAAAGGTTTAAGAAACTCGGCCAGGCAAGCAATCAAAATATAGAGGTCACTGTAGAAGGCGACGATGTGTACGTAGGCGGTGCCAAAATAATAGCAAGTATCCCCGCCGGCAACGGAATTGTTCACGTGGTTGACAAAGTGATCGTTCCCAAAAATTAACTTTAGACAAATCAAAATCCAATGAAACGAATATTTAGAAATCTCTTAGCACTCGTAGTAGTTGCCGGCACCATGAGCAGCTGCAATAATGGCGAGTCTTCCAAAGACAGCAAAAAAGGAGCCCTCGCTTCCAGTGCTGCTGAAAAAACCTATGTCGCTCCAGGCGACCATGACGAATTTTACGCATTCCTGTCCGGCGGATTTAGCGGGCAACTCTCTGTGTACGGTTTGCCTTCAGGCCGACTTTTTAAAGTAATCGACGTTTTCTCCCAGGATCCACAGGAATCTTACGGCTACAACGAAGAATCAAGGCCCATGTTAAACACTTCCTTCGGATTCATTCCCTGGGATGATGCTCACCACCCCGACATTTCCCAAACCAACGGAAAGCTCGACGGGCGTTGGGTCTTTATTAATGCCAACAACACTCCCCGTATTGCTAGGATCGATCTTTCAACTTTTGAGACAGCCGAGATCCTCGAGATCCCAAACAGTGCCGGAAACCACAGTTCTTCTTTCGTGACTGAAAATACTGAATATGTGGTTGCAGGAACACGTTTCTCTGTGCCGATACCTCAACGAGACATGGCAATCAAGGATTATAAAGGTAATTTCAAAGGAACACTTTCATTCATTAAAGTAGATCCTGAATCTGGAGAAATGAACATCAAATTCCAGGTTTTGATGCCCGGTTTTGACTATGACCTTTCTCACCCCGGTCGCGGAAAATCGCACGGCTGGTTCTTCTTTACCACTTATAATTCAGAAGAAGCCAACTCCTTACTTGAAGTAAATGCTTCTCAAAATGATAAGGACTTCATTGCCGCGGTAAACTGGAAAAAGATCGAAGAATATGTAAATAATGGTGGCGGAAAAAAAGTTCCTGCTAATTATGCTCATAACCTTTATAGTGACGATACTCACACCGCTACCAGCACCATGGAAAAAGAGGTAACCCTTGTAGACCCAACTGAAGTACCCGGGGCTGTCTTCTTTCTCCCCACACCAAAATCGCCTCACGGCTGTGACGTAGATCCAACAGGAGAATATATAGTAGGAAACGGAAAACTTTCAGCCGACCTTACCGTTCACTCTTTCACTAAAATGCAGGACGCTATTAAAAACAAGAAATTCGACGGCGAAGCCTACGGAATTCCGATCCTTAAATTCGAAGACGTGCTTGCCGGTACAGTTGACCAGGCTGGTTTAGGCCCACTACACACCGAATTTGACGGAAAAGGAAATGCCTACACCTCTTTCTTTATATCTTCGGAAGTTGTTAAGTGGAAAGTAGGAACCTGGGAAGTACTGGA
>JBAWAB010000332.1:0-3723 GCA_049589035.1 Salegentibacter sp. | reverse complement strand
TTTGCAAAGTCGATTGGAAGGATATTACGCGGATCTTTCCCCAGTTTTTTTAGCAGCAAAAAGGCAGCGCCAAAAATGGCTATCAAAACTAGGATTCCAATGATAAGATTTCTTATTACTTCTTCGCTCATTTCAGGTGTTTAAAATCCGAAATTCTTCGGGTTTTCCTTAAATCTATTGAAAATAACCCATTTATAAAATTAGGCTTCTTAGAATTAAAAAAGTTTTAACCTATAAGCTTTTCGGCGAAAAGCAATAAAAAACGGCCGTCTTGTGACGGCCGTTCCTCTTTAAAGCGCAATTTTACAGAAATGTTTAAAAGCAGTATTTATTCTCGGAAGTAAGTTTCTCTGCAATGATATTCCTCAATTCTATCACGTTTGGCATATTTTGATATTTGGTGAAGCGCTTAAGCCCCATCAACATCATACGCTGTTCATCACCTTCGGCAAAAGAAATAATGCCTTCTTTGGCTTTCTGGGTGATCTTATCTACCGCGTTGTACAGGTAGAGTTGTGCCATGGCAATTTGTTCTTTCTGGCTCTCTTCGCCAAATCGCTTCGCATTCTTTTCGGTACGAAGAATTGTGGATTCGGCCATATATACCTCAATTAGAATGTCGGCTGCGGCGAGCAGTAATTGCTGGTGTTCTTCCAGTTTTGGTCCGAATTTTTGAACGGCGCTTCCGGCGACCATTAAGAAAACTTTCTTAAGCTTCTTCAGCATTTCCTTTTCTTCAGAAAACAATTCGGCATAATCCGGTTTGTCCATAGAAGGAATTCCAGTAAGCTCATCGGCTACTTTCATAGCAGGTCCAAGCAGATCTACATGTCCCTTCATGGCTTTTTTAACGAGCATTCCCACGGCAAGCATCCTGTTGATCTCGTTAGTTCCTTCATAGATCCTTGCGATACGGGCATCACGCCAGGCCGATTCCATAGGAGTATCAGCTGAAAAGCCCATTCCTCCAAAGATCTGGATACCTTCATCGGTACAAGTCTGAACATCTTCAGAACAGGCTACCTTTAAAATAGAACATTCGATGGCATATTCCTCGAAACTTTTCAGTTCAGCTTCGGCATGTGAATTTCCGCTTTCCTGACGCAGCGCAATACGATCTTCAATATTCTTAGCTGCTCTGTAGCTCGCAGATTCGCCGGCATAGGCCGAAGTTGCCATTTCAGCAAGCTTGTACTTGATCGCACCAAATTTAGCAATAGGTGTTTTAAACTGAACTCTGTCATTGGCGTATTTCACCGCAACATCGGTTACTCTTCTTTGCGCATCTATAGTAGCCGAGGCCAATTTGATACGACCTACATTAAGGGCATTCATTGCGATCTTGAAGCCGCTTCCGCGTTCCGAAAGCATGTTCTCTGCAGGTACTTTGGTTTCATCAAAAAATACCTGGCGGGTAGAGGAGGAGTGGATACCCAGTTTTTTCTCTTCTTCCCCGAAAGAAATGCCATTGGGATTATCTTTGTCATATTCTACGATAAAGCCGGTGATGTTCTTATCATCTTCAATTCTGGCAAATACAATAAAAAGCGAAGCAAAACCTGCATTGGAGATCCACATTTTCTGACCACTGATGCTGTAATTTTTTCCGTCATCAGAAAGAACGGCCTTTGTTTTACCTGAATTGGCATCACTACCGGCGCCGGGTTCGGTTAAGGCATAAGCTCCAAACCATTCTCCTGTGGCCAGTTTAGGGACGTACTTTTTCTTTTGTTCTTCATTACCATAAAGAAGGATAGGCAGCGTACCGATACCGGTATGGGCTCCAAAAGCTGTGGCGATAGAACCTGTTGCTCCCGAGATATAATCACAAACCAGCATGGTAGAAACAAAGCCCATTCCCAGCCCGTCGTATTCTTCAGGAACCGATACTCCCAGGAAGCCCAGTTCTGCAGCTTTCCGCATGATCTCTTCGGTCAATGCATAATTCTTTTTCTCGAATTCCTCTTTTTTCGGCCAGATTTCGCGGTCCACGAATTCTTTAACCGAATCTTTCATCATCTTTTGCTCCTCGTTGAAATCTTCAGGAGTAAATACTTCGTCGCTGCTGGTTTCTTTAACTATAAATTGCCCGCCGCGGAGAAGGTCTGTTTTAGTTATTTGTTCGTTGCTCATAATTTATATTTTAGTTTTTTGGAATCAGGAAATAAGAGTCAAGACTCAGGACAAATTATCAATGAACCGGGAAATCATCCGTTGAATTTGTTGAATCTTATCCTCTAGAACTTCAAATTTTTCTTTATCTATATTGTTTTCTTTAAATGACCCGATGATTTTGCGTTTCCCATTCAAAAGAAGAACCTAAACTGGATTCATGATAAATCTTAAAATGTTTATCACTGGATTTACTTGTTCCTTCAGCAATGTTCGGCGGAATGGATACAGCGCATCTATTGAGTTGAGACACAAGATTGAGTTTTTCATAATCAGGAAAGGTTTTCACAGTTTATTTTTAGATTCTTAAAATTGTGTCTTTTCACAGTCTTATCTCTTATCTCTTGTCTCTTGTCTCTAATTCAAGAATTCGTATATCCCCGCGGCTCCCTGCCCGGTTCCCACACACATGGTGACCATGGCATATTTATTTTTGAGGTCACGCTTACGCATTTCATCAAAGATCTGAACAGAAAGTTTTGCTCCTGTACATCCCAGCGGGTGGCCCATAGAAATGGCTCCTCCATTCACGTTTACGCGGTCTTTGTCAAGACCTAGCTCACGGATCACTGCAAGGGATTGTGAAGCAAAGGCCTCGTTCAACTCAAAAAGCTCCATTTGGTCCTGTTTGAGTCCGGCTTGTTTTAATGCCTTCGGAATTGCGTGAACGGGCCCAATACCCATGATTCTTGGTTCCACTCCAACAGGTGCATAACTTACCAATCTCGCAATAGGTTCGAGATTGAGTTCTTTCACCATTTCTTCGCTCATAACCATCACAAAGGCCGCCCCGTCACTCATCTGTGAAGAATTTCCTGCCGTCACACTTCCGCCTTCAGCAAAAACAGGACGAAGTTTTCCAAGAACTTCAAGAGAAGTATCTTTTCGCGGACCTTCATCTTTATTCACCGTATAAGATCTCGTTTGTTTTTTACCATTTTCGTCAACATAAGTCTGATCGATCTTGATGGGAACGATCTGGTCCTGAAAACGATCTTCTTCCTGGGCCTTCAGGGCCCTTTGATGAGAAGTAAATGCGAACTCATCCTGGTCTTCCCGGGAGACATTGTACTTTTTCGCAACCGCTTCCGCAGTCAATCCCATGCCCCAGTAATAATCTTCGTGGCCTTCCTTAGCGAGTTTATAGTCGGGCACGGGCTTGTAACCACCCATGGGGATGTAGCTCATACTCTCGGCTCCTCCGGCGATTATACAATCGGCCATTCCAGATTGTACCTTAGCAGAAGCTATGGCGATGGTTTCCAGTCCAGATGCACAGTAACGGTTTACGGTCATTCCCGGCACATCTTCAATATTCAACCCCATCAGCGAAATAAAGCGTCCCATGTTGAGACCTTGTTCGGCTTCAGGCATCGCATTACCCACGATGACATCATCGATCCGCTTTTTGTCGAATTCCGGAGTCTTATCCAGCATGTACTGGATGGTTTCTGCCGCCAGTTCATCTGGCCGCTTAAATCTAAACACACCCCTGGGAGCTTTCCCTACGGCGGTTCGGTATGCTTTTACTATATATGCTGTTTTCATTTT
>JBAWAB010000331.1:0-2031 GCA_049589035.1 Salegentibacter sp. | reverse complement strand
GATTGTTCAAAAATCGCCGTTTTTAACCCCTGTCTTTGCAAATGTATGGCCGCTGCAATTCCGTTGGAGCCGCTTCCAATTATGATGGCATCGTATTTCTCAGGCATTATGGCAGCTGATTTTAAATCGGAATTTTCAGCGTTAGTGCTTTGTCTTCTATTCACGAGAAATTACAGAGAATCCGGAGGATATTCCGCTAAAAATGGTAGGATTAACAAAAGTTTAATTTCGAAGTAGAAGGTGTGGAAAAGAAAAAACCCCGGTCATCACTCCGGGGTCATTCATCAATCAAAAAACGAACAGTTATGTGAAACTGTTGTCATCTTAAATATCTTATCCTAAATAAGTCTTCAGGATCTTACTTCTGGAAGTATGTTTCAAGCGTCGAATCGCTTTTTCCTTGATTTGTCTAACTCTCTCCCTTGTAAGATCAAAAGTCTCTCCAATCTCTTCCAATGTCATTGGATGTTGGTCCCCAAGCCCAAAATAAAGACGGATTACATCGGCTTCACGTGGAGTAAGAGTTTCCAGCGCACGCTCGATTTCCGTTCTAAGCGACTCATGAAGTAATTCTTTGTCAGGATTTGGAGATTCCCCAGAGCGCAAAACGTCATAGAGGTTAGAATCTTCTCCTTCTACTAAAGGAGCATCCATCGATACGTGACGACCAGAATTCTTCATAGATTCCTTAACGTCATTAATGGTCATGTCCAATTCCTTCGCGATCTCTTCGGCACTAGGTGGGCGCTCGTGAGATTGCTCAAGAAAAGCAAAGGTTTTGTTGATCTTGTTGATAGATCCAATCTTGTTCAGCGGCAAACGCACAATACGTGACTGTTCTGCCAACGCCTGAAGTATAGACTGACGGATCCACCATACAGCATAGGAGATAAATTTAAAACCACGGGTTTCGTCAAAACGTTTCGCAGCTTTTATAAGTCCTAAATTTCCTTCGTTAATCAAATCGGGAAGCGTAAGTCCCTGGTTTTGATATTGTTTTGCGACCGAAACCACAAAACGTAAATTCGCTTTGGTCAATTTCTCCAAAGCACGGTTATCACCCGCTTTAATTCGCTGAGCCAATTCTACCTCTTCATCGGCAGTAATCAAATCAACCTTCCCAATTTCTTGCAAATACTTATCCAGCGAAGCAGTTTCACGGTTTGTTACCTGCTTCGTAATCTTAAGTTGTCTCATCTATCGTCTCCTTGGATTTATAATGTGAATAGCTCTTGTATATGTTTATACGTAAATACACCTCCAAATGTTACAAATACATTAATAAATTTTTCCATTTGGGCGTTGCTCCCTTAAAAACGGGAGCCGGGCTTTCCGCTGCAAGTCCTCGCTTCTTCCAGTCGCTGCGGGCTTTTCGCTGCAATCCCTAACGCAAAAGGGATGCAAAAACTGCAGGATTTTCGGTATAAATTTATATGATAAAATACCCGAACTTCTTGAGTTCCTCTACAATGGTCGGAAATGTGCAGCAGCAATTACAGGTGTGGAGAAATTTTTTTGAAACTCCAGCGGACCCCATAAGGGTGGTCATTGCGAAGGACGCAGGACTGAAGCCATCTCCCCTTCAAACAATGAAAGATTGCCGCGGCTCCGCGCCTCGCAATGATGTACAACCTTGAAACATTAAATAAAACCACACTTCGACAAGCTCCGCACTCAGTGCAATGTTTGACTGCTGGTTCCCCTCCTCATTTTAAGGAGGGGTGTCCGCAGGACGGGGTGGTGACTTTTTCCTGGGTCCTAACCCCAGGTCTTATTAGAAAACAAAAAAAATACCCCGATGGATTCCATCGGGGTATTTCTCAATATTGGTCAAAAAAGACTAGTCTCTGTCTTCTCTTGGTTTCCTGTGGTCTCGTCGGTCATCACGACCTCTGTCGTCACGCCCTCTGTTATCGCGGCCACGGTTATCTCTTGAACCTCGGTTGTCACGGTCACGATTATTATCTCTTGGCGGTCTTGCCTGGTAACCTTCCGGTTTTTCAAGCAAAGCTTTTCTTGAAACTTTTTCTT
>JBAWAB010000330.1:0-9773 GCA_049589035.1 Salegentibacter sp. | reverse complement strand
CGGTATAGAGAATGTTCATCCTGAAATCTTCCCGCTCCAGCTGATAGGCTCCGAGATTGTAAATATTCTTCATCATCAGGTCCCAGCGGGGCTCATCTACATTGGTAATGCTGCTCTTGAGCAACTTCACCACCAGGTTGCGATTAGATCTCGGGTTATCGCCTTCAGTGGTGGTGGTGCCATCGCCGGTAGCATTCACGCCGTCATTGGCAAATTCTCCCACCTGGTGAACTTCGCCATTTATCGTGTACTGAAACGCCACCGCCAGCACTTCATCATTACTCAGCCGCTGGTTGAGCGAGATGTAACCAAGCTGGGAATTCAGCGTATATTCATTGGGCTTCAACTGCCTGGCATTCTCCAATTTGGCATAATCACTGCCTTCGGAAACCTGCACACTTCCGAAGCCATTATCTACCGTGGCAATATCGCGAATCGCCGGCGTCAATACCGATTCTTCCGGACCGGTTATTCCGAAGGGGTTAAAATCGTTGTTCAGGTTATCGGGGTAAGCGCCCGGCGGATCATTGAAAAATCCTGCAGGAATAGTGGGCAGGCCGATATTCCCATCAATATTGGTCTCTCCCAGATCCTGAATAGCTACGATATTACGGGTATCGGTAAGATTCTGAATGTTGTTGGTGCGGTTGGTGATCCAAACCTGGATCCTCTTGATCTGGATATTTGAGTTTATGAACGGATAATTTTCCAGGGCCTCATCGTAATGATCCCTGAAGTAATGCGCGAGAAAAAAGTGCCGGTCCTGGTCGTAATCAAGAGCAAAACGTTCAAATTCTTCCACCGCTGCACCACCTTCGACATTCACCGTGCGCCGCTCTGACTTCTGTTCTGAAAAAACTCCGGTAATGGTAGTTTTACCAAACTGCAACTGCGTTTTAAAACCAAAAAGGCTTTGCGCCCCCTGGATAAGAGCATTGTTCAAAGGCATATTCACGTTCCCTACTTCGATTTTCTGCACAATATCATCTTCCAGCGGAGTATATTCCAGCTTTAGCTGATTCTGAAAATCGAAAGTAGACTCGGTGTCGTAATTGGCCGTTATTTGAAGGCGTTTCCCCACCTGTCCCAGAAGGCTCAGGCTGATACGCTGGTCAAAATCAAAGCTCAGATTACTGCGATTGCGCGGAGAAAAAGCGGGATTGTCCTGCTTGGTGTACAGCAGACCGAGGTCCATTTCTACGGAACCCTGCGGCACCACATTGATCTCGGAGCCACCGAAAAGCGTTTCAAAAAAGCCGGAATTCACATAGAAATCGGGCAAAAGATTCTGCTGAAGTTCCTCGGCGCCTTTTTTGTTACCCACCAGCGCATCGTTTTTCAGCTTAAAATAGTTGTGCATTTCTTCCTGCATCACCAGTTCTTCATACTGCGCAGGAGTGAGGATCACGGGTATGGAAATATCCAAATCCCCAAGCTTTTCGGTATAGATATACCGGTCGAGAATAGGATCGTATTCGTATTTTGAGGAAATACTGGCAGGATCGGGTAAGCTGATTGTACCCAGCTGATAGCCGGTTTTAGTACTGTCCTGGGGAGTTTCCTGCGCGGTTAGCTGGAAAGAAACCACTAATAAAAACAGTAAAGGAAATCGGACCGAAGCTGACAGTTTCAGGTAGTTGTTCCTCAAGGTGGTTAAAGGTTTTTAAGCGCCAATTTTATGAGCGATTCCACGGAAGGATCTGTGTTCTCTTTCATAATTTTGTCAATGACTTTCTCAGATTGTTTACGGGCAAAGCCCAGCGTCTCTAATGCAGATAACGCTTCTTCCCTGTTTCTATTGTTCTTAGGCACTAAAACTTCATCTTCCCCATACACCTTCAGGATCTTGTCTTTAAGATCGAGAATAACCCTTTGCGCCGTTTTCGCACCTATACCTTTCACCCCCTGAATGGTTGCCGCGTCTCCTGTGGCAATAGCCTCTTTTATCTGCTGTGGCTCCAGGGAAGACAGCATGGTTCTGGCCGTACTAGTCCCCACTCCCGAAACCGAGATCAATAACCGGAAGATCTCCCGCTCCGATTTCTCCTGAAATCCATACAGGGTATGCGAATCTTCCTTTACATGCAAATGCGTATAAATGTTGATGGCTTCAGAATCGGGTAATTTTGAGTAAGTATTCAGAGAAATATGAACAAAATACCCAACTCCATTGCAGTCTACCACCACATAAGTTGGATTTTTTTCGATCAATCGCCCCTTTAAATGATGAATCATAGGTTTAAAAAGGTATGAGTCCAAATGTAGTAAAATAAAACAAAGGCTGAAATGTCCAATTTCAGCCTTTTGAACCGGAACTATTTAGCCTCCGATTTCTGTTTTCTTTCTTTTTCCTGAGCATCAACCACGGCTACGGCTGACATGTTTACCATCTCTTCCACACTGGCACCAAGCTGCAGAATATGCACCGGCTTCTTCATTCCCATGATGATGGGGCCAATGGAATCGATATTATCGAGCTCCTTCAAAAGCTTATAGGTACTGTTGGCCGAATCCAGGTTCGGATAAATTAGTGTATTCACCTTTTTCCCAGCCAGTTTAGAGAACGGGAATTTGTTCTGCAACATCTCCTTGTTCAGAGCAAAGTCTGTTTGCAGTTCCCCATCTACACTCAGGTCGGGATGAAAACGGTGCAAATAGGTCACCGCCTCCTTGACCTTCCTGGCCATTGGATCTTTGGAAGAACCAAAGTTAGCATAAGAGATCATAGCGATTACCGGCTCCAGACCGAACAATTGCACGGTACGCGCGGTCATCTGCGCGATCTTGGCGAGTTCTTTCCCCGATGGATCGATGTTAATGGAAGTATCACTAATAAATATTGGTCCTCGTGAAGTGTTCATAAGATTGGTGGCCGCTACCCTCGAAACGCCTTTTGCCATTCCGATAAGCTCCAGCATTGGTTTGACCACTGTTGGATACGCCCTGGAATATCCGGATAACAGTGCATCAGCATCGCCAAGATTCACCATCATCGCAGCATAGTAGTTGCGTTCCCTCATCACCAACTCGGCATCGTATTTAGTTACCCCATTACGTCGTCTGGTTTCCCAATAGACCTGTCCGTAGGCCTTGCGGTTTTCCTCTTCTTCGTCAGATTTCGGGTCAATGATATCCACATCGGCATCAAAATCGATCTCGCCCATCAGTTCCTTGATCACTTCTTTTCTACCCAGCAGGATAGGGATTCCGATGCCTTCATCATGTACGATCTGGGCGGCTTTCAGCACATCCAGATGGTCAGCTTCCGCGAAAACGATCCGCTTCGGATTCATTTTCGCCCTGTTGATAAGCAGGCGGGTGATCTTATTGTCACTGCCCATTCTATCGAGCAACTCATCCTCATATTTCTGCCAATCAGTGATCTCCTGACGTGCCACGCCGCTTTCCATAGCTGCTTTAGCCACAGCGGGTGGTACTTTGGCAATCAGTCTGGGATCAAATGGCTTCGGAATAATATATTCGGGTCCAAAATTGAGTTTGGTTTCGCCATAGGCGATATTCACCTGTTCCGGCACGTGTTCCTTGGCCAATTCAGCGAGCGCCTTGACCGCGGCCATTTTCATTTCTTCATTGATCTTGGTGGCGCGCACATCTAATGCACCCCTGAAGATAAATGGAAATCCAAGCACGTTGTTCACCTGGTTAGGATGATCGCTGCGCCCAGTAGCCATAATAATGTCATCACGGGTCTTCATCGCAAGATCATATTCGATCTCGGGGTCGGGATTGGCCATGGCAAACACAATAGGTCTTTTGGCCATTTTCTTAAGCATTTCCGGTACTACCAGGTCGGCAACCGAAAGGCCCACGAAAACATCGGCATCTTTCATGGCATCATCAAGGGTATGGATATCCCGGGCGGTGGCAAATTCTTTCTTTTCTTCGGAAAGGTTCGCGCGGTCTTTTCTTATTACGCCTTTGCTGTCCACCATCACGATATTTTCATCTTTGGCACCGAAGGCTTTATAAAGCCGGGTACAGGAAACCGCTGCCGCTCCGGCGCCGCTTATCACGATCTTCGCCTTTTCCATGCGTTTTTTAGCCAATTCCAGCGCATTGAGCAAGGCTGCTGCCGAAATGATGGCAGTTCCATGTTGATCGTCGTGCATGACAGGAATATCCAGCTCGGCCTTCAATCTCCTTTCAATTTCAAAAGCTTCAGGAGCCTTGATATCTTCAAGATTGATCCCTCCGAAAGTTGGGGCGATATTCTTGACAGTTTCGACAAATTTGTCCACATCTTTGGTGTCCACTTCAATGTCAAAAACGTCAATATCGGCGAAGATCTTGAAAAGAAGTCCTTTTCCTTCCATCACAGGCTTAGAAGCCTCGGGCCCAATATCACCAAGCCCCAGCACAGCAGTCCCGTTACTGATCACCGCCACCAGGTTTCCTTTAGTGGTGTACCGATACACATTTTCCTTATCTTTTTCGATCTCAAGGCAGGGCTCGGCCACCCCGGGAGAATAGGCAAGGGAAAGATCCCGTTGTGTTGAATATTTTTTGGTAGGAACAACCTGTATTTTTCCGGGTTTTGGCTTGGCGTGGTACACCAGGGCCTCCCGTCTTTTTCGGGGATTGTTATTGCTCATAATGCTCATTTTTGGCAGATAGACAAAGGTAGCAAGCTTACCTTAATAATAAACTGAAAGTTTTAAAAACTATCAAGAAAAATGAGGCTTTTCCGCGGGTAAAGATATATTCTTCAAGAAAAGAAAACCGCTACTCCTTTTCCTCCTTCAGAAATTTGATATTCCTCTTCAGCCCTTCGAATTTGGTCCTTTTCACGGCCGATTTCCTAAAAATTTCATTGAAGGTTTCCCGCGTGATCTCTTCCCAATCCTTTTTATTGAATTTCAGAAGATCGGGATGCGGATCAAAAAGAGGTTCGCGATGCGATTTGGAGAAGCGATTCCAGGGGCATACATCCTGGCAGATATCGCAGCCAAACATCCAGTCGTCAAACTTTCCCTTGTAAGATTCAGGAAGCTCTTCCTTCAGTTCGATCGTGAAATAGGAGATGCATTTACTGCCATCAACTTTGTAAGGTTCTACAATGGCATTAGTAGGGCAGGCATCGATGCAGGCGGTACAGCTTCCGCAGTGATCGGTCACCGGGGTGTCGTATTCCAGCTCAAGATCTACAATGAGCTCTGCGATAAAGTAGAAAGAACCGACTTGTTTGGTGAGCAGATTTGAATTCTTACCGACCCAGCCGAGTCCGCTTTTGGCCGCCCAGGCCTTGTCCAGCACCGGGGCAGAATCTACAAAAGCACGTCCCTCAATTTCCCCAATTTCATCCTGCATAAATTGCAGCAACTGCTTCAGCTTATCCTTGATCACAAAATGATAATCCCTTCCGTAGGCATATTTACTGATCTTATAGGAATCTTCCCGCTGTGTCTTCTCCGGAAAATAATTGAGCAAAAGAGAAATGACGCTTTTGGAGCCGGGAACAAGTTTGGTAGGATCGAGTCGCTTGTCGAAATGATTCTCCATGTATTTCATTTCGCCGTGCATTCCCTGCTGCAGGTAATTCTCCAGGCGGGGCGCTTCCTTCTCAAGAAATTCAGCTTTGGAGATACCGCAAGAAAGAAAGCCGAGGCGCTTGGCTTCGGCTTTAATAAGATCGGTATAATGCTGCTTTTTATCCACAGCACAAAGATAGAATTTTGCAATAAAGAAACGCCGTCTTTCTTTTGAACGAGATAATTTCTGGAAACAGGGCGAATTAGCAATTATTAAATATTTTTTTATTAGTGTTGATAATATCAAAAAATATATTACTTTAGAATCTCCAATCACCAGAACCACCCTTACCCTTCCCACATCTCTGCCATAATTTAACTTTAACAGGAAAGTGAAATTCCCTGATGGTTTATTGTTTGTCTAACCAATTAAGTTGAATTATGAAAAATCATTTACAGTATCTCCGACGCGCCGGAGTATTTTACGTCTTACTGTTATTTCCTTTAATAATGGTAAATTGTAGTAAGGAGGACACCAATCTTTCTGAAGATCATGCGTTCCAAAAGGATTTTGAGGAGGCCGGCGACATTCCTGAATTAGAAATGAATATTCAGGAATTTTCTGATCCCGATCTTGGAGGTGTTGAATTCTCCACAGATATTTCAGAGATGATTTCACAATTACAAGCAGGCCAACTAACTGCCAGTGGAAAAGCCAACCTGAAGGCGATCCAGGACTTTATGACCTCCCTTCCAACGCCGGACCTTGACCTTGCCAATGGCCTCGACACTCAGAGCCTGGAGGCCATTATGAATGCTGATGACCTCAGTAGCGATCTTTCCAATCTTAAAAGAAAAATGGAAGCTGCACCAGCTCAGATCCTCGATATGCTGCCCAGAGTGAAGTACAGCCAGGATTATGAGGCCTATGCGGCATCAACCAAGGCGCCGGGATTTTCGCCCGTCAAAGGTCTAGCTCCCGGGGAGACAACCGCTACTTACCTAAACGGGGACTGTTATGAACTGGCGAAGTCAGCTTACGGCGAAAAAATGAAAGAACTGCAGAACCAAAGAGATGCCCAGCTTCAATCGATTAGCCAGACCTATGACGGATGGCTGGTGGACTGCAACAACCGGTATAATCATAGGGTGTCGACCTACAACAAAAAAAAGGAGGACATAAGGCTTGAAATACAGCAGACTGCTTCCCAGCTAATAGCAGCAGCCAATAACGCCGAGGCCAGTGGCGATCCTAATGTAGCCAAGCAGATCCGATGTCTCGCCCTGTTTTTCACAATTTATGGGAAATTCAGTTACAACCAATGGTGTATTTCGGCTCCACAACTACTCATCACCATAAAGAATGCTGAAATAATTATCATCAAAGCGATTAAAGAGGCTTTGATCAATAAGTGTCATTACAACTTTAATTTCTGCAAAAAGAAATGCGATGATATCCTTGATCATTGCTATAGATCATGCCACAATCAAGGTTCCGGAAACTAACTTTTAAGTAATCATATATTTTATTACACCCCCCGTGCATTTAAAATTAAAATATCGCAGCACAACAATTCTGTTGATGTGTTTCTTCATAAATGCCGCCTACCCTCAGGTAAATTTCCTGGGGAAACCCGGCTACATGACCACACCTACTGCAGGATGGGAAGAGGAGAGGCAATTAGGCCTCTCTTTTTCCTACTTGCCGTGGGAATATTCCATCTTCCGTCCTGTTTCCAAAGCAAACGATTCTTTCTTCTATAGCGTTCGTGCAGGATTTGTATCTTTTATGGACGTTAACTTGAGCATAGCCTATCGTCCTGATCTTTCTGATGAAGTAGGAATAGGAGATCGCCAATTAGATTTTCGATTTCATCTTTTTAAAGAAGGTGTTATCAGACCTTCAGTGGTGGTAGGCTGGACTCCCCCAGGCTCGGTTTCCCCGGTACTCGCTCATGACTATTTGGTACTAAGCAAAAACATTCATTTCCTGGGAAATTTTCAGGTCACTGCCGGTTATGGTTCTCCTTTTATTATACAACGCGATAAAAGCATAGACGGTTTTTTCCAATCTTTCCTCCTGAAGAAAAAAAACGAATTTGGCCGTAGTGATTATTTGCAGGGAATATTCGGTAGCATCGCTTACAACCCCGTAGATTTTGCTGGCCTCATGGTAGAATATAATACCAACACCTACAATGCCGGAATCTTTATAAGTATCGCAGATCAATATTACCTCCAGGTTTACAGCCTGGAAGGAAAATCCTGGGCTTTAAATATAGCTGCCCAGTTCAGACTTGACTTATATCCTAAAGCCTTGAGAAGATATGAAAAAGATATGGATTAGCTTAGTCCTGCTGTTTCTGTCTTCTATAGCAGAGGCGCAGGAAATACACCAAATTAAAGAGCGACTATTTAGCGCCGGTTATGAAAACGTCCTCATTCAGGAAGAAGAAACTAAATTGAGGATATTTTTTGAACACCGTGAATTTAGGAGTCCCTATGCCAGTATGCGCTACGCCAAGGATCTCATTTCAGACCTGACAGAGAAAAATATCGTGTGGGTTCCTGAATACCATAATACGCCAATAGCTCAATATTTAGAACCTGATTTTGAAAGTCTCGAAATAAACAAAGAAGATCGGTTATTTTTCAAGCAGCATAATAGAGTGTGGAAAAATTACCGCCTCCATTTGAGAATTCAGCCGGATCTTACTGCCCGCTTCGGCTATTTTGAGCATCCTCTTGAAGTAAGGTTTAATGCTATTCTAGATTCAAGAATCTATCTTGCCCGAGGTCTCAGCCTGCAGACGGGCATAAGTTTTCCGGTAGAGAATAGCCTGGATGAGCGAGATATGTCTCCTCGCCTCGCGCCCAGCATGCTACATTATTTCACGCAAATCCTCCCATGGAATTATCTGGCATTCAGTGTAGGAACATATTATTATGACCGGTTTGGACTTGATTTGGAATACAGGCATTCGCCGGCTGAAAGTCCATGGAGTTACGGAATTGAAGCAGCCTACACGGGATATTATTTAATTGAAGGCACCAGTTACTACAATTCGTCCCTCTCTGATTTATATGCCGTGGCAGATGTTGAATACAGGCTTCCATTACAGAATTTAAGCCTTAAAATTAGCGGCGGACAATTCCTCTTTAATGACCAAGGTTTAAGGGCTGATCTTATTCGCCAGTTCGGCAGTGTCGATCTGGGCTTGTATGTAGCAGCCACTGATAGTGGTAATTCTGCAGGTTTTCAGTTTGCCTTTTCCATTTTTCCGGGGGCCATTTTTAGAACCCCATATGTGGAGCTAAGGACTACAGAAGAATTCCGCTGGGAATACAATTACAATAATTTCGACCCGGTAGCACAAAAATTCAGACTCGGTATGCCACGTCTATCTGACATCCTTCGCCAGTATAAGCAAGATTTCATCCAAAGCCGACATTATTAATAGATCCAGAGAATTCGCGACGAAGGACATGTTTAACTCCCCTACCGATCGTTCCAGTCACGATATTCACTGTAAACAAGGAAATTTCCCTGTTTATGTGTCAATTTCTGGGAACGAATGTGAGGAAAGCGTTTTTCGGCTTTAAAGTGATGAGCGGTTTTATTTCTATTTCTGAAGTTTCCGGCTCAATTCTACAGCTGGTAAGCAGCTCCTGGAGCGCAATGATCATCTCGAACATGGCGAAATTGTTTCCTATACATTTCCGGGGGCCGGCGCCGAAGGGAAAGTACTGTGAAGAGTATTGCTGCGGACTTCCGTGGAAACGCTCCGGCTTGAAATCATCGGGATTTTCCCACAATTTTGGATGGCGGTGGATCTCGTGAATAGACAGCAACAGGTTAGATCCCGCTTCAAAACTCTTCCCCTCAAATTCGTCTTTTTCCACATTTACCCGGTCAATAAAATAGGCCGGCGGGTAAAGCCTCATCGATTCTTCTATGACCTGCTGAGTTACGGCAGATTTCGTTACGCGGCTCATCAAATCTGTTTCCGAGCCGAGATTTTTGGTCTCTTCAGCTATCTTCTCCTGCCACTGCGGATGCCGGGCCAGCAGCTGTGTGGTAAAACTGAGGGAATTTGAGGTAGTCTCATGCCCGGCAATGAACAGCACTAAAATTTCGTCAATCAGCTGCTCTTCATCCATGAAATTCCCGTCATCATAACGCGCTTCAAGCAACATATCCAAAAGATCATCGAAGCGTTCTTCGGAATCTTTTCTCTCCTGAACGATCTTCTTCAAAATCCTGCGGGATTCCCGGGTAAGCTC
>JBAWAB010000329.1:0-9365 GCA_049589035.1 Salegentibacter sp. | reverse complement strand
TCGCATGATACCTTTTATTATTGCTTTGGTAATTTACAGTTGCTCTGAAGTTTCCTGTACTGGTGAGGATATGTTGATACTTACCAAGCGCACGCGTACCCTTATAAGCGACCGAAAAGTTGAAATTCTCAGAAGTATTCATGGTAAAGAAGGCATCCAGCTGCTGCCCCTGCTCCGGCACGGTCTTATAGTAAATCTCGGTTAAAGGTGTAGGAACCCTATAGTAGTAAATATCTTCTACATCAAAAAAGTTATAATGACGGGCCCTGGCGCCAAACTGCGGCATGAGTTCGCTAAAGTCTTCGGAATGACTAAGCGAATTATAGGTTTGACCAGAATTGGAAAAAGGCAGGAGTTCAAAAATATCGCGCCTCAGGTAATTGAACTTGTATTCCTTCTGAATATTTAGGGTGGTGTCTACATATGTAGTATCATTTTCTACTGAAATGATGCGGTAATCCGTAATTGGTGGTTTTACGGTGTCTTTTTTTTCTGTGGAAGTTCTTTCCTGCCCCTGCGCTCCCGCTCTTTGAAGTTGAGCAAAGCCGAATGCCGGAAAAAATAGGACCAAAAGGAAAAGGAGGTTTTTCATTACAAGTTTTCAACTGCAACAAAAGTAAAATATTTAGAAGAACTATAAGGAAAAGGCTGAAAACAAAAAAACCACCCAAATTGGGTGGTTTCTATTCTTATGCAAGATTTCTTACTCCTCTTCAAGAAAGCCTGTTCTTCTATATCCGGCGATAGTATATTCAGTCTCCGGATCGTCAGAAAATATCACATTCATGTGAATGCTGTCCGTTGTAGCTCCACTAGGAGAAACTGCTCCGTCCTTAATGATTCCACCATCAGAGATATTAATTGAAATATCATCAGCCCCCTGAAGGTCAGAACCTGAAAAAGTAAGAGCCTGGACATTGACAGGAGTTACTACCTTCATAGGCCATACACCATCATCATCTATCCACATTTCATCTGCGGAATTGGCATTGGTATTATAGGTAGAGAGCAGGTAGTAACCGATATTATAGGCATCTTCTCCATCCACCAGTAGCTTCACATACCATTCGCCACTCAATTCCTGAACGGCGGTTTTTCCTGGGTCATAGTCTGCATACCCATCTTCATTACACGAGGTTACGAAAAGAGTTAATGCAAGAATAAAAAGTAAATTTATTTTCAATCTCATTTTTATCTGGTATTAAATTTATTGTTGAGTAAATGTTCGGTTAAAGATACCGTATCCCCCCAATTGGAAATGAAGCGAGAAGGAGGTATCGGAATCAAGACTGGCAGAAGAGTCAGGATTAACAGAAGGATCGGCGACAAACATGCCGAATGGTGAAGATTGCACAGGTATAATAAGAGAACCATTACCCAGATCTACCATAAAGGCATGCACACCATTGGGTGGCAAGATATCAGCCACATCATAGAACCCATCAGTTATTTTAGACACCTCAGTCTCACGACTTCCCACATCATACGTTCCACTGAGATCACGACCAGCTGCTACTGTTTTATCACCTACAGCCACATATCGGGTCACACTGGCTGGAAATCCATCCGAATTCACGGCACTATAGGTTAAAGGATAAACTCCCGGGGTATTTACATCTACATTACCGTCTATCTGCACCTCTAAAGGATCTCCCCCTTCAGTAGCTTCCACACCTGGATCAGTAAAAGCTTCCCCTTCTTGCCAATACAGGTATTTGGGTCCGCTCATATTGAAATCTGCATACGTTGTGACTGTTGATTCGATTGGATCAGCTATTTCACAGCTCGCAAAGGTCAGCAGAACCAGTACAAGCATGGAGACATTTCTAAATATTTTCATAATCGTGCTATATTTTATTCAAATGATTTCTGATTCCACCAAACTTTCTGGAGAAGATCAGGTTTTTGAGTTATATTTTTATTTCTGTCTACTTCACTCTCAGGATAATAGAGGGTTTGTGGTACTTGCATACCTGTCAAAATAGAACCTAAAGACACAAGCCTTCTTCCATCCTCATAATTAGGATCTTCGGCAGTGGTAAGGATAGGATATCCAGTTCTTTTGGCTTCTACCCATGCCTCAACATTATTAATATTAGCAAGAGAAGCCCATTTTTGAACAATAATTTGTTCAAGATCTGTCTCAACATCTCCTGTACTGGTGTATTCATAAGTACTACCGGCTCCCACAAAACCTGTTGGATCAACTCCATACAAATTGAAAGAAGCAGTAACTCCCTCATTGTACTTTTGTTCAGCACTCGCCTCGTCGCCATATCTTAACTGTGCTTCTGCCTGAAGAAATTTACTCTCAGGAACACTCATAAAATATACTGGATGTTGAGGGCCTATATCTGGTCTAGATAACTCACTTGCTTGAACTCCGCCAAGGGCAGTACCCAGTCCTTCACCCTGATCAATTCCTTTGTAGTCCCCATCAGAATTTGTTGTGTATACTTCCCCAACTCTAGGATCTCCATTTTGAAGGTAGAATTCCATCAGGGAATTACTCGCAACATCATTAACGTTACCGAGATAATCAATTTGCACCTCATAGTAGGGATTTCTCTTATTTAGAGCTGTTCCAAAGGCTGCAAAAGCGGCATTGTCCTGGATGAAGTTATCCTCATCAATCAAGGCCATAACAGCAGACGCATCGGCCTGTGAAGTATACGCCATACGTAGATAAATTTTCAGTTTCAGCGTATTGGCAAACTGTACCCATTTCTCCATATCAGCACCATAAATAAAGTCCTGACCATCTACATCACTACCTACAGGATTAGCCTCATAAGAAGCCACGGCATCATTGATCTTAACCAAAAGATCTGCATAAATCTCCTCTCCAGCAGTTGGGGCAGGAGAAATATTATCACTTCCTTTTAAAGCATCCATATAAGGAACATCACCAAAAACGTCAACCAAATACTGGAAGGTATAAGCCTGTAAAACAGTAGCTATAAGGTAAGTTCCGGTGTTCTCTTCTTTCTGTGATTCATTTTTCACAAACTCAAGATCGTTCAACGCTCCAGCATATAGCTCTGACCACATTCTGTTTGCCTGGTCAGTTGCCATGTTATATTGATCAATATCATCATATTGACCTGCACTAGGAGCCTGGGTGTAAAACTGTGCTAACATCCCTCCAGTGTTAAAAAGCTCACCACCCATTACGGTAGCTATCGAAGCCTCAGCGGCTGATAGAGCAAGACCCTTATTAATCTCCTGTGGAGTATTCGGGTTTGTATTAATATCTAAGTCATCTTGGCAGGACGTTAAGACCATTAAAGAAGCAAAGAATAGACCTATTATTTTTTTCATAAGAATATAATGTTATCTAATTAAAAACTTGTTTTGATACTTATCCCAATACTCCTGGTGCTTGGGCTTGCACTAAATTCACCAAACTGGCTGGCAAGGTCTGTACCAAAAGTAGAAACTTCAGGATCAATGTACTGGTTGCTTTCGGGAGTCCACAAGAACAAGTTTCTTCCAATAACAGAGAATGTTAAATTATTTAATGGAGTCCTGTCAAGCAGTTTTTCTGGCAGTGAATAATTAAGCACAACTTCTCTCAATTTCACAAATGATTTATCAATTACATCAGCCCTGGAAAAAGCAGAAGATGTAAAATAGTTATCCATATTAGCTACAGAAACAGCTGTGTTGTTCTGCACATAGCTAACATTTCCATCGGCATCAGTTACTTTTTGAACTGAGTTCGGCACAATAAATGGCTTCCTATCATTATAAGTAGTGGTAATTGAGTTACCAGTGAACCTAGCAATATCTGCAGTTCTACTGTACATCAATCCACCCTGACGAACATCTAGGGTAAATCCTAGTGATAAATTTTTGTATGAAAACTCGTTGTTGATACCCAAGGTATAGTCGTATTGAGTATCACCATACACCTCAGATTCAGGAGATGCAATCGGAACCCCATCGGCGTCCACCACCATCTGACCTTCAGGAGAGTACTCAGCCACAGGACCTTCAATGAGCGCTAACGGAGAACCCTCTTTAGCAATAAGGCTAACGGTGCTAAGTCCACCAAGAGAAACCTGCTCCAGACGTGGATCCAACTCTACTAATTCAGAATTGTTTTGTGAAAAGTTAAAGGAAGTGTTCCAGCCGAAACCGTCAGAGTTTCTAAACCATGCCACCTTTAGCAAAGCTTCAATACCTTCATTACTAATTTTCCCAAGATTCGCTGTCTGGGAAGTATATCCGGAAGTTGCAGCCAACGGAAGAGAAAGAATTTGATTCTCAACAACTGCATTATAATAAGTGAAATCCAGAGATATTCTGTTTTTGAAAAATTCAAGATCCACCCCAGCTTCAAATTCCTTTCTTCTTTCTGGCTTTAAGTTAGGATTAGCCGCCCTGTTTCCAACTTCATAAGCATTGTAACCATTTAGCGGGAAGTTAAGACTTCTAAATCCTTGGTTGTCAGATGCCCCAGCAACATACACAGGCAATACCTGATATGGATCTGTATCCACCCCTACTGATCCGTAACCAGCTCTTAATTTACCATAGTTGACTACGTCGGATATCTTATCAAAAGTTCTTGAGAAAACCCAGCTGGCATTTCCACCACCGTACAGTACTGATTGATTCTCTTTTGGAAGAGTCGAGTACCAGTCATTTCTGATGTTACCTGTCAAGAATAGTTGATTTTTATAGCCAAGCGTAGTAGTGTTATACAAACCATAAAGTCTTCTTTCGCTTATAGAAGAGCTAGCAGCTGGATCTTCACCTGAGTTACTAAGGCTGTAGAAACCTGGCAAATCCTGGCTACCTACACTAGCCCCTAAACTTGAACTGCGTCTTGAGTTGGCATTGAATCCTGTAGTTGTTTGGATATTGAAATCTTCAAAAACATCTACATTCACATCGTACAAAAGATCATGATTCAACTGCTTTACCATAGCGGTACTCTCAGCATAAGTCCCGGGATACTTTGTGGAAGTATCATAGTTCGGGCTTCCCGGTACTGGAGCCACAATAGCTTCCCACACTTTAGTATTACTAGAATACTGATCCAGACCAAATCGATACGTCAATGTAGACCAATCAGTTACATCGTAGCTAGCTTCCAATGAACCATAAAGTCTTTCCTTGGTATAGTCCGTCCCGTTTTCATTCAAAGTAAAATATGGGTTTGTAATACCATATGGGGTGTAATAGTTAGAAATGTTATTGAATGGATTATGGTAATCTTCAAATCCACTTATATTAAAATCATTTGGAATTTGCATCAAGTTATTCATCACAGTAATTCCTTGGCCAGCCGCCACTGATGCCCCATCAGTATTTACATAATTCAAACTACCTGAAATATGAATATCACCAATCTTGCTCTGCGCACTTACACCTATAGTATGACGGTTGAATGAATCAGCATCCGATGGAAAAATCCCATCCTGATCAAGAGTAGAAAAAGACAATCTGGCTGTAGTTGTCTCACTACCTCCTGAAATTGCCCCTGAATTCTGGAAATAAGTTCCAGTCGTAAAAAAGTTCTCTAATTGATCTTTCTGGAAAACGTAAGGCTTCAACTGCTGTGAATTATTTACAATATTACCCCATACTCTTTCCTGGCCATCGAATCTCGCCCCCCAGGAACCATTTTCGATAAGATAGTGAAGACCATCCCATCCTTGACCGAAGGTGCTTTGATAATGAGGCGTACGTAAAATTTGCGAAAAGAAGGTGCTAGATGAAAGATCTACCTTCAAATTACCACTTTGCCCACTCTTCGTAGTTATAATAATTGCTCCACTAGCCGCTCTAGACCCATACAAAGCGGTTGCAGACGCACCTTTAAGAATGGTCATAGTCTTAATGTTTTCAGGGTTGACATCCTGAGAGCCTCGACCAAAGTCATAAGCTCCATCCAGACTATCCTGAAAAGCAGAACCATTATTGATAGGCACACCATCTATTACATACAGAGGTTGGTTCGAGCCACTCATAGAACTCACCCCCCTGATAATAACACCCGAAGACGCACCCGGGTCGGTAGATGCACTGGAGATACTAACACCAGCCACCTTACCTTTCAACGCATCAGCAATGTTAGACTGGGCTCCACGATTGATCTCTTCAGAATCCAGGGTAGTTGTAGCCGAACCCAAAGAAGATTTCTCACGCGAGATTCCTACTGCAGTAACAATTACCTCTTCTAGCTCTGCAGAACTTTGCTTCATAACCACATCAACTACAGAAGGACTCCCTACGGTAACCTCTGTCTTTTCCATTCCTATAAATGAAAAGACCAGGACTTCTCCCTGAGAAGTCTGAATTGAATACTCTCCATCAAAATCAGTTTGCACTCCCCTTGTCGTCCCTTGCACCAAGACATTCACACCAGGAAGCGGCAAACCTTCTTCATCAGTCACCGTACCGGAGACCGTTTTTTGCTGCGCAAATGTAATTTGCACAACAAACGCTAATAATAGCGTCAAAATTCCATTTAATCTTTTTTTCATTATTTCATTAATTTGAATTAGCCAGCTCAAAAATCATAATAAAATCTTAATCTACCAAGGAAATGAAAGGATTTAGATGTTTTTTAGATGTTTTAATTTTCAAAGCTCAACTCCTATGAGTAGCACTCTAAAGAGGAATAGCACTAAACCAGATTTTACTCATAGCGCAATAATTAGTTAAAAACACAAAAATAAGTTACCCTTATTATCTTAAAAATTTAACGATACCCGTAAAAAACATCAGAGTTACCGAAAAAGATAAAAAAATATGACCCTCACCAAAGAGACACTAAAAAAATTCATCTGAAAAAGCAAAAAAGAGAGGAAGTCAAATATTGGATCCAAAAAAATAAAAAGGGCTGCCAATTGGCAGCCCTTTTTACATTTCTTCTCAATTTATTATTATAAAATTATTGAGAAATATTAGGGTTATTCTGAATTTCATTCTGAGGAATATCAAAAGTCAATTCATCAGCATCATAAGGGAATGACTCTCCAGGTAGAGATTTGTGGTTTGGAGGAAGCGTGATAGTCGCTTTGTTCCTTTCCAATGCAAGATAGCTCTTTCCTTCACCCCATAGTTCAATTCGGGTTTGAAGATAAATCTCATCCAATAAGGCTTGCCCGGTCAAAGAATCGATGTAAGCAAGGTCATCAGTAAGATCAATAGTATCAGGATCATTATCCTCATCATTGTCGATCAAACGCTGACTCATCAAAGCTTTCAGAGATGCCTGTGCTGTGGCTTCATCGCCATTATGCGCAGCAGCCTCTGCATTGAGCAGGTACATCTCTGCCACCCTCATGTATACGTAGTCTGTAGTGACGTCCCGTTGCCCACCAATTTCTCTGGCAGGATCATAGAATTTATTAGCAGGATATAGAACAGCATCGGTTCCAGTTCCCTCAAGATCTAAAAATTGAGATTTACGAACATCATTATCAGGAATAGCCTCGTAAAGATCAGAATTGATAACCTTTGGGTCACCAGCCCAGGCATAGCTATAAGTGAAAATGTCGATTTGTCCCCACCATGATACCAGGTCAAGACCATAATCAAGGGTAAGATCTACACCCCACATCCAGCCAGAGGTATTTACATCATTAAATCCTCCCAGAGCCTGATCAGAATCCATAAGAGAATACCCCCCTGCATTGATAATATCAGAGGTCAATGGTTGCACCTGGTCATACTGTCCTGTAGCAGCGTATGCGTAGGCTAACAAACCTTTGGCTACATCCTGGTTGATTTGCGTCTTTGTAGTTCTGTTGAAACCTTCCAGCAGGTCTACGGCATCAGTAAGATCAGAGATAATCTGATCATACACTTCCTGACCTGTACTTAAAGGCTGAGCTTCAACAAGCTCGGTATAAAGCGGCAGTAAAGGCTCAGAAGGCTGATATCCTTCACCATATAAATTTGCAAGATAGAAATAAGCAAAGGCGCGCATGGCTTTAGCCTGTCCCATGTTATATTTATCCTCATCAGTCTCGAGAGTCGCATCATTACCTCCTAAACCATCGATCACTGTATTCGCTCCGCGAACGATCTTGAAGTAAAATCTCCAGGGTTGATAATCGGCATTGTAAGTATAATCAGTAGTCGCTTGATACTCTACAACATCCTGGTACCAACCATAGGTGTATCCTGCCAGGATCATGTCACCTGAAATCATATCAGAAAAAACATCATTCCCTTTATGACCAAAGTCAGTATGGTTATCTGTACCTCCGGAAAAAGCGGTGTACATCAGCGAATATAATCCTCGCAAAGTACCTGCCTGTATCTCTGGCCGCTTTTTCGAAGCCTCGTCGATTTGCTGCTTAGTCGCAAACTCAGTAGGCTCTTTTTGTAAGAAATCTTTACTACAACCCGAGAACATCAGGGTTCCTGCAAGGATTGGTATATATAATTTGGTTTTCATTTTCATTTCTGTTTTATTAAAATTTAACTCTAACTCCTGCTGTGATAGTTGATAAAGGTGAGTAAGTATACCAGTCACTTCCTCCAGCCTCTGAAACAGAAGGGTTAAAACCATCTCTTTGCGTGAACAATAACAGGTTGTCACCTGATACATACAAGTTTAGATTGGTAAGTCCAATGCTCTCTGTAAAATCAGCAGGAACGGTATACCCTAATCTCACGTTATTAAGACTTAGGTAATCAGATTTAGTAATAAATCTCGTTGATGATGAAGATACATTGGTATCGTAGTTATTAGAAAGACGAGGAACGTCTGTTACATCGCCAGGCTCTTGCCATCTGTTCAAAATATCTGTATGCCAGTTGTTACTTCCAGGCTGATCATTGCTCATCAATCTGGCGTAAACAAAGTCATAGGAATACCCTCCTAATTGATAGAGGAATTGGGCACTTAAAGTAAACCCTTTATATCCTGCAGAGAGATTAAAAGCTCCCCTTACATCAGGCACCGCTGATTTCCCTACGAATTTCTGAGTTGCATCAGAATAGGTAGTAGTGGTTGTTTTCTCGATAGAACCTGCACTTTCTGGATGATCATTAAGATATTCATGAAGAGAGGCGATTCCTTCACCTGAGTCAAGCGTACCATTGCCATTGGCATCATCAAAATATTGATTCCACATAGCTACCCCTGTTTCAGTATCTACTCCTGCCCATTCTCTTAGATAAAAGTCATAGATGGAATGTCCTTTAGCACGTCCATAGTAACCGGCAATATCGAGTGCTTTTCTCTCTCCGGTTGCAGGTTCGATCGGCATTTGCAACAATTCATTCTTCACGACCTCTCCATTCACGCTTAAATCCAGGAACAGATCTCCTTTGCTAATGACATGTCCGGTAAGATCGAATTCCAGCCCACTGTTACGAAGCTTTCCATCATTTAC
>JBAWAB010000328.1:0-1909 GCA_049589035.1 Salegentibacter sp. | reverse complement strand
AAGATAGGCCTTCCGCCGGAAATCCCTATTTTAGCTGCGTAATAATTTTTTCTATGGCTAAAGAGAGACCCCTTATTTTAGTGACCAATGACGACGGCATAACTGCCCCTGGAATCCGTACCCTCGTGGAGGTAATGAAAGAACTTGGAGACGTGATCGTGGTGGCACCTGACAGCCCGCAAAGTGGAATGGGACACGCCATTACGATTAGTGACACCCTTTTCTGCGAACCTGTCACCATTAAAGGAAAATATAAGCACAAAGAATACAGCTGCTCTGGCACCCCTGCCGATTGTGTGAAGATCGCTACCCAGGAGATCCTGCACCGCAAGCCCGATTTATGTGTGAGCGGCATCAACCATGGCTCAAATTCTTCAATAAACGTGATCTATTCGGGTACCATGAGTGCCGCTGTGGAGGCCGGAATCGAAGGAATCCCCGCCATAGGATTTTCACTGCTGGACTATTCCCTCACCGCCGATTTTGAACCTTGCCGCAAATACGTAAAAGCCATTACCCGCAGTGTCATCAAAAATGGCCTGCCAAAAGGAGTGGTTCTTAACGTGAACCTGCCAAAACTAAAGGAATCAGAAATAAAAGGCATCAAGGTTTGCCGGCAGGCAAATGCGCACTGGGAGGAGGAATTCGATAAAAGAACGAATCCGCAGGGCCGGGATTATTTCTGGCTTACGGGAAAATTCGTCAGTAATGACAAAGGTGAAGACACTGATGAGTGGGCCTTGAAGAATGGCTATGTTTCAGTGGTTCCGGTTCAGTTTGACCTTACCGCACATCATTTCATCCGCGATCTAAACAGCTGGGAGCTCGATGGATAAACAGGACCTTTTCATAGGATTTCTGGTAGGGATTGCTGCCAATATTATGGGAGTCTTTCTCTATATCTGGGCCTTTTCTGAAATGGATTTTGATGCCACCCTCGCCGATGCCCTGGAAAAAGATTACCTCGGAAAGATCATTGCCCTCGGCGCTATTTTAAACTTTCTGCCATTCTTTGTATTTTTAAGAAAGAAGCAGAATTATCACGCCCGCGGCGTGCTTATGGCTACTATTCTCACTGCTGTGGCCATAGCTGTACTTAAAATCCTTTAAATGAAGTATTACATTATTGCCGGAGAAGCTTCAGGCGACTTGCACGCATCCAACCTCATGAAGGCTCTTAAAAAGACCGATGAAAATGCCGAATTCCGGTATTGGGGAGGCGATCTTATGCAGGAACAGGGCGGCACGCTCGTAAAGCATTATCGCGACCTGGCTTTCATGGGTTTCGTGGAAGTGCTTTTTAACCTGCGAACAATATTCCGCAATATCAGCTTCTGCAAAGAAGATATTATGGAGTTTAAGCCCGATGCGCTCATCTTTATCGACTACCCCGGGTTCAACCTCAGAATTGCCCGCTGGGCCAAAGAAAAAGGAATTCAGACGCATTTTTACATTTCTCCGCAGATCTGGGCCTGGAAAGAAAACCGCATCAAGGATATCAAGAGGGACATTGATCACATGTACGTGATCCTGCCTTTCGAGAAAGCTTTTTACGAGGAAAAGCACAACTTTCCTGTCCACTTTGTGGGACACCCGCTCATTGATGCGATTTCTGAACGGGAGCTGGTAGAAGAAGAAAACTTCAGAAAAAAATACGAGCTGGACGAGCGGCCTATTATCGCCCTTTTACCCGGAAGCCGGAAACAGGAGATCTCCAAGATGCTCCAGGTGATGCTCTGCATTACGCCCGATTTTCCCGATTACCAGTTCATCATTGCCGGGGCCCCCAGTCAGGATGTGGAATTCTACCAGACATTCATCAAAAAACAGAACGTGCACCTGGTAATGAACCGCACCTATGATGTGCTGAGCCTCTCCAAAGCAGCTTTGGTCACCTCGGGCACCGCCA
>JBAWAB010000327.1:0-6941 GCA_049589035.1 Salegentibacter sp. | reverse complement strand
GCTTACTGGTTAGGAAAAACTTATCTCGGCATCGGTCCTTCGGCGCATTCCTACGACGGGAATTCCAGGAAGTGGAATGTGAGCAATAATTCGCTTTATATCAAAGCTCTTGAAAAAAATGAGCTGCCCCTGGAAACCGAAACTCTTACGCTAACCGACAAATACAACGAGTACATCATGACCCGACTTCGGACGAAATTTGGTGTTTCTTTGGAAGAAGTCGGGGAGCTATTCGGAGCCGAACTTCAGAAGCATCTTCAGAAAAACGTGAGATTTCTGCTCGAAAAAGACCTTTTAAAGAGCGAGAATGGCGTTTATCATATTACTTCCAAAGGAAAATTCCTAAGCGATGGTATTGCGGCAGATCTTTTTTATGTATATGGGTAGGTGAAATTGAGACTATTCGTACTTGTTCTTTTGAGGGTCCTGCCTGTTTGAAAAGAAGGAAAGTATTTCTATAACTTCATCGTTCAGCCGATAATAGAGACTGCTGTATTGCGCAATAATGACTCTTCTTATACTCCGATTTCTCTCTGAAGCCTGAAAAAGAAATGGATTTTTGGAGATCAATTGGATGGTATGATCGACTTCTAGAAAAAAGTTTTTTAGTTCTTTATCGGTCCAGTTTTTATCAAGATAAACAATCGTATCTTCCAATTCTGATAAAGCGTGATGTGTCCAAAAACCCTATAGCCACTTTTCATACAACCGACGCGCTGCTGAATGAGGTTTTACTTTTCCGGAATCTGCATCTTTTATTCCTTGTTCAATAGATTCCTTTTCTTTGTCTGAAATTTCTCTCCACCAATCTGCATTCTCGCTTTCCCGCAACTTTATTATTTTTTCAATAACAGATTCATCTTCAAGGGTGGAAAGCCACTGAATCAATTGTATCTTTTTATTTTGAAGTTTCTTGTCCATCACTCAAATTTACGATTTTTAAGTAAATGTCACTTCTTTTTATTCAGAGCCATTTAGGGGAATTACAAAGAAATTTTTCTAAAAACTTCACGCAAATCCCCTTTTTCATAATTTAGCTCTATGACGGCAGAAATACAGCACGAAGGCAGGACCTTCAAAATAGATCTCTCAAAACCCCTGGATATCTCCCTGAGCCTGCGGGGGGATGCTAAAAATCCTGTTGCCTGGTACCTCAAAACACCCAAAATTGAACCTGTTCGGGAGGGGAATTTTGTAGGAAAGGTGAGCGAAGGGGCTTCGGTGAACTTCAATAATATAGAATTCAATCCACATGGACACGGTACTCATACCGAATGCGTTGGCCATATTTCAAGGGAATTCCACAGCATTAATCAGTTACTGAAAGACTTCTTTTTTACGGCAAAACTTATTTCCATAGAACCAGAAAAGAAAGGGGAAGATCTGGTTATCTCTGAAGAGCAGCTAAGGGATAAATTGCAGAAAAATGAAGCAGAGGCCATTGTCATAAGGACTCTGCCCAATTATATCGAAAAACGCAGCAGAAAATATTCCAATACCAACTGGCCTTACCTGGAAGAAGCTGCCGTGAGGTATATCAGGGAATGCGGGGTGAAACATTTGCTCATAGACCTGCCTTCCGTAGATAAGGAGAAAGATGAGGGGAAATTGCTGGCGCACAAAGCCTTCTGGAATTATCCGAAAAACACCCGTTTTGACGCCACGATCACCGAACTGATCTTTGTTCCCAATACCTTGGAAGACGGAGAATACCTTCTGAATTTACAGATCGCTTCTTTCGAAAATGATGCTGCACCCAGAAAACCTGTCCTTTACAAAATCCTGAAATCATGAACCTCACTCTTAGGCTGGAAGAAACAGCCATGTTTTTATTGGGGGTACTAGCCTTCTACTTTCTTGACTACAGCTGGTGGTGGTTCCTGCTCTTATTCTTTACGCCAGATCTCGGGATGATCGGGTATATCTTTGGTGACAAAATCGGCGCATTTTCCTATAACTTTTTACATCACAAAGGCCTGGCGGTCATGCTCTGGCTCGCCGGCTTTTGGCTGAAAGTCCCGCTTTTACAATTAATAGGCGTAATTTTGTTTTCACATTCGGCTTTTGATCGTATTTTAGGATATGGGCTCAAGTATGGGCGTGGCTTTAAATTCACCCATTTGGGAGAAATAGGGAAATAATATGGAATGGCTTTTTATTGGCCTGGCCGCAGGCGCGGTTGTGGCATATTTTATTTTTTTAGGAGTAAATAAGGATCGCTCTAAACTGAAGACCGACGAGCAGTCGATGGTATTGATCGATAAGATCAAGAGTGTATGTAAGCTCATCACTGTAGAAGGGGATTTTTCAGAGATCTATCATTACGAAAACCTAAAGGAAAAATACCTGAGTCTTTTCCTCGGAAAGAAAAAAGCCATTATCCTCATCAATGCCAAGGCTCATATAGGTTTTGACCTGAGTAAGATCAGGATGGAAAGCGATAATCAGGAAAAGAAGATTATCCTCACCAATTTTCCGCAGCCGGAATTGTTGACGGTAGAGACCGATTTCAAATACTACGACAAACGCGAGGGTTGGGCCAATCCCTTTACGACTTCCGATCTTACCGATATTAACCGCGATGCCAAAAAACATATAGTTGATAAAATTCCGCAGAGCGGCCTATTCGAGAAGGCTCGCAAAGAGGCCTTGAATACTATTCTCTTAATGGAAAAGATCGTGGAGACCATCGGCTGGAAACTCGATTATACCGCGCTTACGCTCGAAGAACCTGTGGAGGTTCAGAAGAAGATCGAGCAGGAGTAGGAGAGATGCCGAAACGAGTTCGGCATGACGTTTAAAACAACCCGTCACCCTGAACTTGTTTCAGGATCTTTAACTTCAAAATTTTAAAATGGACATAGAAAGCTTCAGAAATTATTGCCTGGTAAAAAAAGGAGTGACCGAAGAACTTCCTTTTGGACCCGATACGCTGGTGTTCAAGGTGATGGGGAAGGTGTTTGCCCTTGCCGCTCTCGATGCGGCGCCGCTTAGGGTGAACCTGAAATGCGATCCTGAAAGGGCGCTTCAGCTTCGGGAAGAGCACGACACTTCGATTCTTCCGGGCTATCATATGAACAAGAAGCACTGGAATACCCTGGTTTTGGATGGGCGACTGGATTGGAAGTTGGTGTTTGAACTTACCGACCATTCCTATGAACTGGTAGCGGCCGGGCTTACAAAAAAACAACAGCAGGAATTGGAAAATTTATAATGGAAGTACTGGAATTTTATAAAGACCAAAAACAGACACACGAAGAAGAACTGTCAAAATACTCCAGAAAACTGCTGTTTTCAAGTGTGCTGAGATTGGTGGTTTTTCTGGCCATTTGCTTTGGCATTTACTATTTCTTCGGAAATGCGAATGTGATCGTCTCACTGGTCATTGCGGGAATAGCGCTTTTTCTTTTCCTGGTGTCGCGGCATAGCAATCTCAAGGATAAAAGCGATAAGCAGAAGGAGTTGATAAGGCTTAATGAGCAGGAAATACATATTCTCGAAACCCGTGACTTTTCAGCCTTGCCCCAAGGAGTGGAATTCGAAGATCCCAGGCATGCTTTTAGCGAGGATATCGATCTCTTCGGAAAAGGCTCCTTTTTTCAGTATTTGAACCGCACGGCGCTTCAGGAAGGGACTGCAAAGCTTGCTACTCTCCTTACTGATAATTCCATAAACGAGATTCCGAAAAAACAGGAAGCGGTCAGGGAGCTTGCTGAAAAGCCCGAATGGCGACAGGAGTTCACCGCCATCGCGAAATTAGTGAAAACCGAGACCCGTTCTGCTTCGGTGGTGGAATGGTTTCAGAATTACCGCAATTTCGTACCCGGAATAATGAAGTGGCTGCCCATGGTTTTTTCGGCACTTTCGGTACTGGCAATTGCCGCCTACATGTTCGATTTTATCAGCGCACTTCAGTTATTACTGTGGTTCTTTGTCGGGCTGATAATCACCGGAATTTATCTGAAAAAGATCAACCCACTGGCTGCGAGCGTTAGCAAAATTCAGGATACCTTTCACCAATATCATCAATTGTTGGCATTGCTGGAGCAGGAGGAATTTTCATCTATAATTCTGAAGGAAAATCAACGCCTCATCCGTTCCGAAGAAAAAAAAGCTTCCGACATTTTTCGGGAGTTTTCCAAAGCTATAGATGCGATGGATCAGCGAAACAACATGCTCTTCGGGATTTTTGGCAACGGATTTTTGTTGTGGGACCTTCGGCAGAGTTACAGGCTGGAGCAATGGATCGCGAAGTATCGCCAAAATGTCGAAAATTGGTTCCAGGTGATCGCGTTTACCGATGCCTTCAACAGCCTTGGGAATTTTGCTTTTAATCACCCTTCCTATGTTTTTCCTGAAATTAACAGCGAAAATCGGGGAATTTCAGCTAAAAATCTCGCACATCCCCTGCTGGATCCGAAGAAACGGGTGGCTAATGATTTCCGAATAAATAATGAGGAATTTTTTATCATCACAGGGGCGAATATGGCGGGGAAAAGTACATTTTTGCGTACGGTTTCCCTGCAGATCATCATGAGCAATGTGGGGCTTCCTGTGTGTGCTGAAAGTTGCAGCTATTCGCCCATAAAACTGATCACCAGCATGCGCACCAGCGATTCGCTGAGCGATGATGAATCCTATTTCTTTTCCGAATTAAAACGGCTGAAATTTATCGTGGATGAGATCAGGTCTGACCGATATTTCATCATTCTGGATGAAATTCTGAAAGGCACTAATAGCTCTGACAAAGCCAGCGGCTCTAAAAAATTTGTGAGAAAGCTGGTAAAATCGAAATCTACGGGAATTATCGCCACTCATGACCTGAGTTTATGTGAAATCACTTCGGAATTGCCGCAGGTAAAAAATCACTATTTTGATGCCGAGATCATCAACGATGAGCTTTTCTTCGATTATAAGTTCAAGGACGGAATCTGCCACAATATGAATGCGTCTTTTCTGCTGCGGAAGATGGAAATCGTGGAAGACTAACTTCAGACTTCACAGGTTTTCAAAAGCCGAATTTTTTTCCGCGGAAATAAATCTCCCTAAGAGCCTGAAAAAATTACCTTTGCCGCATCAAATTGAAATTCAATGAGTGTAGAAGAAAATTTAAGGGAACGCAGCGATTCTACCTGTGAACTTTGTGGTGCAACCGATAACCTGAGTGTCTATGAAATTCCGCAATCTCCTGAAGAAGGTGAGGAAGCGGCAATTCTAGTATGCGGTACCTGCCGTGAACAAATAGAGGATCCTGAGGCAGTAGAAGCCAATCACTGGCGTTGCCTGAATGACAGTATGTGGAGTACCATTCCCGCTGTGCAGGTGATGGCCTGGAGAATGCTGGACCGCCTGAAAGCTGAAGGATGGCCGCAGGACCTGCTGGACATGATGTACATGGACGACGAGCTGAAGCAATGGGCTATGGCAGCGAAGAAAGCCGAAGCGAATTCCGTAGTACATAAAGACAGCAATGGCGCCGTGATAGAGGCAGGGGACAATGTGGTGCTGATCAAGGACCTGAACGTAAAAGGTTCAAGCCTGGTCGCCAAACGCGGAACCGCGGTGAGAAGGGTTTCCCTGGTTCACGATAATGCCGAACAAATTGAAGGCAAAGTGGAGGGGCAACAGATCGTGATCCTTACGAAATTTGTGAAGAAGGTCTGAGACAGGCTTTTCTTTTTATAAAAATTAAACCTCACAGACTTCTAAAATCCGTGAGGTTTTTTGTTTAGATCAAAAGCTGAAATTTCGTTCAGCCTGATAGATTTACTCGCTCATCTCGGTAAAGTATTTATAGAAATAAGGGATCGTTTCGATTCCTTTTAAATAATTCCATACCCCGAAATGCTCGTTGGGGGAGTGGATCGCATCGGTATCAAGTCCGAAGCCCATCAGGATGATCTTGCTCTTCAGTTCTTTTTCAAAAAGGGAGACGATCGGAATGCTTCCTCCACTGCGCTGTGGAATTGGTGTTTTTCCGAAGGTCTCTTCATAGGCTTTACTGGCTGCCTGGTAGCCAATATTGTCAATTGGAGTGACATAGCCCTGGCCACCATGATGAGGTTTCACCTTCACGGTGACAGCCTCGGGAGCGATGCTCTCGAAGTGTTTCTTGAAAAGTTCGGTGATCTCTTTCCAGTCCTGGTTCGGTACCAGTCGCATGGAAATTTTGGCGTGTGCCTTGGCCGGTAGAACCGTCTTGGCTCCTTCGCCAATATATCCGCCCCAGATCCCGTTTACGTCGAGGGTAGGCCTAATGGAGGCTCTTTCGGTGGTGGAATAACCGGCTTCCCCATATGTGTCCTTTATCTGGAGTTTTTTCTTGTATTCTTCTTCGCTGAAAGGAGCTTCGGCCATTTTTTTTCTTTCCTCCTGGCTAAGCTCTTCTACTTTGTCATAAAAACCGGGAATGGTGATGTGATTGTTCTCATCGGTAAGCGAAGCGATCATTTTGCTGAGAATATTGATGGGATTCGCCACGGCGCCACCGTACAAACCTGAATGCAGGTCCCGGTTTGGTCCGGTAACCTCCACTTCCACATAGCTAAGTCCGCGCAGGCCGGTGGTTATGGAGGGCGCATCTTTACTGATCATTCCGGTGTCGGAGATCAAAATGACATCATTGGCAAGTTTTTCTTTATTTCGTTCAATGAACCAGCCCAGGTGCTCGCTACCGACTTCTTCTTCTCCTTCGATCATAAATTTCACGTTGCAGGGCAGCTCGTCGTTCTTGGTCATAAATTCAAGGGCTTTCACATGCATGAACATTTGGCCTTTGTCGTCACAGGCGCCACGGGCGAAGATGGCTCCTTCGGGATGAATCTCGGTCTCTTTGATGACCGGCTCAAAAGGCGGCGAATTCCAAAGATCGAGAGGGTCTGGCGGTTGCACGTCGTAATGTCCGTACACCAGGACAGTCGGGAGGTCTTTATTTATTATTT